>REAP01000254.1 GCA_004294385.1 Oscillatoriales cyanobacterium
AACTGTGACATTAGCAGCAGTTACAGCTATCGTCTCTACAACCGAATTATCAGACAGTTTCTTGATGACCAGATTGCCAGTGCCTTTTTGGATAGCTTCACTGAAGTTGACAACTAGGTTAGCGCCAACGGCAACCCCTGTGGCATTATCAACCGGAGTGAAACTGCTGGCTGTCGGTGCGGTTGTATCGGCAGTGATAACTGTTCCTGTTCCTTGGAAGGTATAACCAGGAGAAGTATTTTTACTACTAAAGTTGACCTTGGCATTGCCTGTAGTAAAAGTAGGTAACGCTGTGAAGTTGGCTTTGTATAGGGTGGTCGGTGAAGCCACGTTTGGCCAAGCCACACCGCCGAAATTCAGCCAAGCCACATTAATCACTTTATCAGTGGAGGCGTCGTTATCTTCATCCAGGGTGTCCGCCTCGCTCGTGCCGATAGTCGGTGCTACGGGAGTTGACAATACCCCTGGATTCGCAAAATTGACAAAATTAAGCTTGGAAGAATCGTAGTGCAGTTTAAATCCGAAGGAGGATGCCAGGGCGCTGTTGTTATCCGATGTCGAATACTTGGCATCAATTGAAACTGAACTACCCGGAGCTACCTTCTGAGTAGTGGCGATCGCGCTAATATTTTGAGTAGCACCACTATTAGTAATTACGCTATTACTAGATGCAGGGGCTGTGGGCAGATAGGAGCTTAAGAATTGCTGAATCTGAGTCGCAGTAGTGCGAGTAGCACCAGTACCAATGACTCCATTAGTGAGGGTAGTACCAGTAAAACCAAACAGATATCGAGCAATCAAAACCCCGTCCGTGGCTCCCTGTGCGACACCGTTGCCATCGGCATCTAGCATCGTCGTCCGACCATTTTCCAGGTAAGTTTGTATGTCTGTAGCAGTGGTGCGGGTGGCTCCAGTACCAATAGCCCCATTCGTGAGGGTAGTACCAGTAAAACCAAACAGATGGCGGGCAATCAAAACCCCGTCGGTGGCTCCCTGGGCTCCATTGTTACCATCAGCATCTAAACTGACCGGTGGTGCCAGAGTCAAGACTGCGGATGTGGGTGAAAAGCTATATCCAGGGGAGGCGTTATTACTGCTAAAGTTGACGTTTGTGCCTGTGTAGGTGGATGATGCCGTGAAGTTGGCTTTGTATAAGTTAGCGGGTAGAGGAGTATTCGGCCAAGCCGCACCGCCGAAATTCAGCCAAGCCACATTAATTACTTTATCGGTGGCGGGGTCGTTATCTTCGTTCGCGGTGTCTGTCTCGGTCGTACCGATAGTAGGCGTTACGGGAGTTGACAACGGATTGGTGAGATTGACAAAGTTTAGTTGTGAGGAGTTGTAGTGCAGCTTAAATCCGAAGGAGGATGCTAGGGTGCTGTTGTTATCGGATGTGGAATATTTGACATCGACTCCGACGGAGTTATTGGGCCTGAAGCCTTTGGTGGTTTGATTTCCGGCGGTAGCACTATCAAAGTCCGGTGTAATTGTCTGTAGTAGCCCGCCAGCGGTGGCAGTTGTGAAATTCCAAGTGCTATTTCCGGTAATACCAGCATAATTGTTGCCAGCAATATCTTTAATTGCACCGTTGGCAATTTCCACGTAGTAATCAGTGCCTTGCCCTAAATCTGCTGTGGGATTAATGGTGAGTTGAGTACCACTAACTGTGACATTAGCAGCAGTTGCCGCGATCGTCTCTACAACCGAATTATCAGACAGTTTCTTGATGACCAGATTGCCAGTGCCTTTTTGGATGGCTTCGCTGAAGTTGACAACTAAGTTAGCACCAACTGCAACCCCT
>REAP01000010.1 GCA_004294385.1 Oscillatoriales cyanobacterium
ACTCTAAACGGACATGGAGGAAGAGTAAGACAACCGGGCGTTGCATCATCCGATGAAGTGTCAAGAATCCCCGCTCGTTTACGACGGGGAGTATGTCAAGGCAATTAAGTAATATAACGAAGGAAGTAAGTGTTAGGAGTGAAAAACTTGAAAAAAGTAGAAGCTATTATTCGTCCGTTTAAGCTTGACGAAGTGAAAATCGCCCTCGTCAATGCTGGGATTGTCGGGATGACTGTTTCTGAAGTTAGAGGTTTTGGTCGCCAGAAGGGTATGACTGAACGCTATCGCGGTTCTGAGTACACGGTTGAGTTTTTGCAAAAGCTCAAGGTCGAGGTCGTTGTTGAAAACGATCAGGTTGACATGGTGGTTGATAAAATTATCGCGGCTTCCCGCACGGGCGAGATTGGCGATGGCAAAATTTTCATCTCTCCCGTAGAACAAATTATCCGAATTCGGACTGGGGAAAAGAACCAGGAAGCAATCTAGGAAATTTGGGAATGGGGAATGGGGCATGGGGCATGGGGCATGGGGCATGGGGCATGGGGCATTGGGCATGGGGCATCAGTAGCCCCCTCTCCTTCTCCTTCTCCCCCTCTCCCCCTCTCCCTTCTTCATTTACTTGACAATTTTATCGATTTGTGGTAATAGAGACTGGAATGCTTGACCGCGGTGAGAGTACAATCGCTTGATATCAGGTGTCATTTCCGCAAAAGTCTGTTGCTGTGCGGGCACGTAGAAAATGGGGTCATACCCAAAACCTCCCGTACCGCGAGGACTGTGCAGGATTTCACCGCGGCAAATTCCTTCTACTTGCAGGGCAATTGTACCGTCGGGACGGGCGATCGCGATCGCACACACAAATTGTGCTCCCCGGTTTTGTTCGCTTCCCAATTCTCTCAGGAGTCGAGATATCCTGTCAGCATCGCTTGAACCGTAGCGCGCCGAGTAAATTCCCGGTTGACCATCGAGTGCATCTACCATTAAACCAGAATCATCTGCGATCGACCATTCACCAGTTGCTTTAGCAATTTCCGAAGCTTTCAAACAAGCATTAGCGATAAAAGTTTCGCCAGTTTCTTCTATTTCCAACTCTGCCGGTTTCAGTTGCAATTCCCATCCCAAATCCTGAAGATAAACCTGCATTTCTTTGAGTTTGCCGGGATTACTGGTGGCGACAACTAGAAATTTATGATTAGTCATTATTTCCCTTAAAACTTACGGATTGATATTAACAAACATTTTGCACCATTCTCAATAAACCTTTCACGGGCGGGCAGGATACCCCACAAGAAAGAAAATTAATTCTTTAACGAACCGCGAAGACGCGTTCGGCGAAGCCGTTCCCGTAGGGTAGGACGCGAAGGAAGAGAAGAGAAGAGAAGAGAAGAGAAGAGAAGAGAAGAGAAAGAGAGATTAAATCTCAACTCATCCCCGTTTATCTGCTTTGCTCTGCGGTGAAAAACTCGGATTAATTATGCGCCCAAGCTTTCGCCCAATTCAAGTTTTGCATCACGTCTTTCAAAGTTGCAGCTTCTGAATACAACCGCAACACTGGTTCAGTTCCGCTAAACCGAATTAATAGCCAACTTCCGTCAGCCAAACGGAATTTATATCCGTCAACTTTGTTGCAATCTACAACTGCTTTGCCGGCGATTTGTGTGAGAGGTTGATTTTGCAGCAGTGACAGCAAACGCGCTCTTTCTGTCATGCTTGCTAGATGCAAGTCAATGCGATCGTAAGCTGAAGTAAAATTAGTTTCTGTTTGTAGTCGGCGATAGATGTCGCTCAAATCTTCGCCGGATTTGACAACGGCTTCTAATAAATACAGCGCCGACAACAAAGCATCTCGTTCGGGAATGTGTGTACCGTAGCCGATTCCTCCCGATTCTTCGCCGCCGACTAATACTTGAGTGGTTAACATTCGATCGGCTATATACTTGTAACCGATCGGCGTTTCAAATAATGGCAAGTCGTACAGTTGGGCAATTTTGGGCATAATGTCAGAACCGCTGACTGTTTTAATCACTTCTCCGGTAAACCCGCGCCGTTTTGCTAAATGTTCGATTAAGATGGGAACTAGGATTTGTGAACTGAGGAAATTGCCTTGGGAGTCAACAGCAGCAATGCGATCGCTATCTCCGTCAAACACAAATCCGATCGACAAACCAGAGCTTTTTCGCTGGTGAGTTCGCATCACCCGAAACAACTGCGACAGGTAGCGCGGCAAAGGTTCGGGTGCACCGCCACCAAACAGCGGATCGCGATCGCTATTGACTTCGTGCACCGGAACTTCTAAAATTTGTGCCAATCCTCCGGCGGCCGCACCGTGCATCACATCTACAAATACTGTAATTTTGTTAGAGGCGATCGCATTTTTAATCGCATCAATATCGACCATTTCCCGCAGCGTTTTGCAGTAAGCCGGCCAAGGATTGAAACTCTCCAATTTGCCGGGAGTTGCTGAAATTGGTGCGGGATTTTCGAGTTTTGCTTCAATCTGTTGAGTAACTTCCGGCGAAACTGAACCGCCAAATCCGCCCTTGACTTTCAACCCTAAATATGCACCGGGATTGTGGCTGGCCGTTAGGACGATCGCGCCCAAAGCATTTAATTGTTTCGCAGCCAAACTAAAAGCCGGAGTCGGAGCGTAAGAATCGCTCAGCAACACGTCAAATCCTGCGTTCTGGACTGCCTTAGCTGCTGCGAGGGCAAATTCTTCAGCCAGAAATCGGCGATCGTAACCGACGATTACAGTACCGCTGGTGGCATCATTTCCACCAGTTTGTCCGAGAACCTGTGCCGCCAGAGGAGCTACTAACGCCACGCGATCGAATGTAAAATCGTCAGCAATAATGCCGCGCCAGCCATCTGTACCGAATTTAATAGGATTCATTTAGTCACAAGCCATGAGTCACCAGTCCATTTTATGGGCTGAACGGGCGATCGTCATCCGATTTTAGATTTTAGATCGGGACTTACGCCGACCAAGAAACCGGGTTTTTACGAGATACTTCGTTACGCACCGTAAATTCTGTAAAAAACCCGGTTTCTGGGCCCCATGCCGATCGTCACTAGCCACAAGCCAAAAAGTGATTGGCTGATGACTAAGGACTAATGACTGATGACCAATGACTAATGACCAATGACTAATGACTAATGACTAAAAGAATGCCGGTTGATGGCGGATCAAATTCAGGAATTCCTCACGAGTTTTTTGTTCCTCTTGAAACACTCCCAACATCGCACTCGTCACTGTCCAAGCACCGGGTTTTTGGACACCACGCATCGTCATGCACATATGACTAGCTTCCATCACCACAGCTACTCCTCTCGGTTCCAATATTGTCTGAACTGCTTCAGCAACTTGGCGAGTCAAACGTTCCTGCACTTGCAACCGTCGGCTGTACATCTCGACAATTCGAGCTAATTTACTCAATCCCACTACTTTTTGATTGGGAATATAAGCGACATGAATTCGTCCCATAAATGGCAGCATATGGTGTTCGCACATACTGAATACGCTGATGTCTCGTACCAACACCATCTCATTGTGACCTTCGTCAAAAATCGCGCCGTTGAGGAGTTCTTCGAGGGATTGACTGTAGCCACTGGTCAGAAACCGCATTGCTTCTGCTACCCGCTTCGGGGTTTTTAGCAATCCTTCGCGTTCGGGGTTTTCTCCGATTCCTAGCAGCATCGTCCGCACTGCTTCCATCATTTCCTCCTGACCTACTTCTGAGGGTATGGACACGTTGGATTCTTGACCGTTCGAGGAATTACGGTCTGGTCGAGTGGTGATATTGGGCAAGTTTTTGTCTGTGGTTTCTAAAAGTTTCATGCTGTCAGTCGAGAGTGTGTTCGAGCCATTGGAACCGTTGTTTGATGCAATTGTCATAATAATTTCGTGTGAGGGTCTATCGATTTTGGATTTTCGATTTTGGATTTTTGATTGATAGAGATTCAAGGATTGTTGAATGCTCAAAAAAATTCAGTTTTTCACAATCTCAAGTTCACAAAACTCCAGCATTGGACATGAGGGTGATTTCTTCAATTACTGCACTTGCCGGCAACTGAACTGCGTGCAAAATTGATTCGGCGACAATTTCTGGAGTTAACATGGCAGTGCGATCGAAGTCGGCTTGGACGGTTTCTGTGTCCCACATGGGAGTGTTGACAGAACCTGGACAGATGGCTGTTACGCGAATTCCGCGAGCCCGTTCTTCTGTCGCTACAGCCTTAGACAAAGCCATGAGACCGAATTTGCTGACGCAGTATAGTCCCCAATTTGGGAATACTTGGCTCCCGGCGATCGAGGAAACGTTGATGATGATTCCTGATTTGCGATCGCGCATTCCCGGCAAAATTCCTTCAATACACTGCCAGACGCTAGTCAGATTTAGGTCTAAAACTCTCTGCCAGTCGGCTAGAGGTGTTTCCGTCAAGGGGCCCGTGTAGCCCATGCCAGCACTGTTGACGAGGATATCTATTGGCCCAAATTGAGCTGCGATCGCGCTAATGCTACTTTGCACTTGCTCAATTTTCGACAAGTCTAACGGATAAGCTTCGGCTTTTACCCCGACGGCTCTAGCTGCGGCGGCAACGGCTGTTAAGTTTTCCGACTCTCGACTCACTAAAGCCAGGTTTATGCCGGCTTTTGCAAACGCTAGAGCCGTCGCTTTCCCAATACCGCTGCTCGCTCCGGTAATCAGAGCCTGCTTTGTTGTCGGATAGTTCATAGAAAAACTCGGTATGCGGGAAACTCAGTTTATTAGTCCTGGAGGCACGGGGGCCAGAAACCGGGTTTTTTACGAAAATATTTCGTTCCAACCCACAGATTAGATAAAAAACCCGGTTTCTTTGGGCGGAGTCCGTAAGTCCTGCTTATGAAAGAGCACATCAGAACAGTTATTTCTGAGATAAACATTAAGAACTGTTAAGCAGGTGTCACCTGAGAAATTATAACACTGCTGACAGATTCGCAGAATTATCAGTTGGGATTGGTAACTCTGAATCGATCGCCTCAAGCTGCAATTTCTGTGAATACACCAATATCCCGGAACTTTTGATACCGCATTTCGCGACGCTGCTGGCTGGTGAGCGCACTCAGTTCTGCTAAATTTTCCAACAAAGCTTTTTTGAGCATGGACGCAGCCTTGAGGGGGTTGGAGTGAGCGCCACCAACTGGTTCTGGTACTATTTGATCCAGAACGCCGAGGTTTTTCAAATCCCAAGAAGTAATTTTCAGAGCTTCTGCTGCTAAGTTAGCTTTCCCAGCATCTTTCCAGAGGATAGCCGCGCAAGCTTCGGGGGTAGCAACGGTGTAGACAGAATGCTCCAACATCAACAATCGCTCGCCCACGCCAATGCCCAAAGCGCCACCGGAACCGCCTTCGCCGATGACGGTGCAGATGACTGGAACATCCAGGCGAAACATTTCTCGGAGGTTACAGGCGATCGCCTCTCCTTGTCCAAACTGCTCGGCTTCTAAGCCCGCCCAAGCCCCCGGAGTGTCGATAAACGTGAAAATTGGCATTCCGAAGCGATCGGCGTGTTCCATCAACCTCAGAGCCTTGCGGTAGCCGCCGGGAGCAGCCATTCCGAAGTTGCGGGCAATATTATCCTTAGTGTCGCGGCCTTTTTGATGACCAATAATCACCGTAGGACGCCCGTCTATGCGCGCAATTCCACCAACCAGCGCCGGGTCGTCAGTGCCACGGCGATCGCCATGAAGCTCGATCCACTCATCGCTAATTGCCTGAACATAATCTAGTGTACTGGGGCGGCGCGGGTGACGGGCTAGTTGCAGCCTCTGCATGGGCGAGAGGCTGCCAAAAATTTCTTGTCGCAGTTGGGCTGAACGCGCTTCGAGTTTACGAATTTCGTCAGAAACATCAACACCGTTTTCTTCGGCGAGTTGGCGAATCTGATGAATTCGCCCTTCTAGTTCTGCGAGGGGCTTTTCAAAATCTAAGAGTAGTGGTTTGCGATCGGGGTTTGGCACGATGAAAATTTCTATAAGGTTTTGTCAGGTTTTGTCGATCGACTCTTTCCTGATCCTACCGTGTAGGGAATAGTTTTGGGTTTTGAGTTTTGAGTTGGGAGAGAGGGAGAATAGTTTTGAGTCCCTTCTGCCGAATGCCTTGTTCTGATCAACTATTATTGCTCAGCTCTGAGTTTTACCCGGATCTTTCCCAATGCCCTATTCCTGCTCACAACCACAAAAGACCAAATCCTAATGAACTGTTCGGAAGTACCACAAGCGATACAAGTACGATCTAGTTCACATCCTCGGAAGCTTTGACAGCCATTTCTGTATTAGCTGTTGCCGCCGACGGTCAAATCTCTGAAGAAGAAAGACAAACTCTTGCCGCCAATCACATCCGCTTATTCAGATCTTCAAATTGGAGAGGACATCAATAGGCAATGAGGCGGATTCTCAATAAAACTAAAAATCTGTTTACCCTTAAACTTGTAAGATTTGTATTCAATGGCAAACTCTTCAGTAAACCCAAGGTTCCGAAATATTTGCTGAGAACCAACTCCGGTAGCCTCGGCAATAGCAATTTCAAAGTTATGGTGTTTAGCTAAGTTCAAGTTTTCCCTCACTAAGGTTGTGGCGATATTTCTCTTAGTGTATTTCTCTTGGACTCCAAGCATAAAAATATGCAGCACTTGTCCGGCTGTAAGATGATTACAACTTCGGTAATTTTCCTCCAATTCTGACAGCAAATAAAAAACTGCTTCAAACTTATTATCAATACCCTCATAAGGGTCTGAATGGCTTGTCATAAAATCTTCAGAAATAATGAACCCCACTATCTCTCCTGTTTTCCGATCTTTAGCAATTAGCGAGATTTCTTCATCGGCTGCTTTCTGACAAACAGGTACAGCCAACTGATAAAACTGATTAAAGGAAATTTTTAGGGCTTTGGCGATCGGCTCAAAACTTGAAAAAACCTGGGAGATACAAGTAGCAGTCTCTTCGATATCACTAGGTTGCAGCTTTTGGAACAGGATTTCACTGTTTTTATCGATAAAATTCATAGATGATGCCAAAAATGCTCTTTTTTACTAAGAAAATCTCAGGAATTGGTTGTTGCTAGTGTTTCGGTTGCCTCGGAGTGAAATAGGAGTTTGCCCTGGCTGGGTTCTAAAATCTGGGAGAAAAACTGTTTGCAGCGATTGTGTTCATCCGCAATTATTACTCGCGCCTCGTGCCCGGTGCGGAATACCTCAGCGCGATCGCATTCTTCATAGGCAGCAATAATCACAAAATCTCCAGGATCGCACAAATGAGCTGCTGCACCGTTGAGACAAATCACACCACTTCCAGGCTCTCCTGGCAACACGTAGGTTGACAAGCGATTGCCATTACTAACATTCCAAATTTCCACCTCCTGCAAAGGCAGAATTCCCACCTTATCGATCAATTCACTGTCAATGGTGACGCTGCCGACATAATTAACATTTGCATCCGTTACGCGCACTTTATGTAGCTTGGCGTGCATCATTCTAATTCTAGCCATTATTTTTTTCCTGTATATATCAATCTGAATCATGGTTTTTAAAGCACTTTTTAAAGCACTTTTTCAAACAATACTGCTTCTTTATGAGGATCAAGAACATTACCAAAAACGCACCTGTCGTCAAACTAAAAAGACTCGTACTGCACGGCATATCTTCGTTGATATTCCAACTCTTGAGCGATATCGCTTGTAACTGAATGGGTACAAGTTGTCACAGCACGCTTATAATTTAAAATTGCTGCTACTTCAAGTACCTTCTTTTCCAAAGCTAAGGCAATAGCAGCACCATTTACATGGGAAGACGTACCTGACATAAATACATGGACAACCTCTCCTACTTTCACCTCGCTGTAAGTTTTAAATCCAGATTTAACAGAGTTTTTGTGATGATTAAAATCAAGACATATACTGATTTATAAAAAAACTAAATAAGCTCTCAACAGGCTCGTAACTATTAACTTAGCAGGTTCTTCAGCTTTAACGTGTTGGACTTCCATATAGCGATCGAACTCTTGAACTTGCTGGTACTTCAGGTTAGTGCCAGTCGAGAACTCTTTCGCCAAGGGAATGACTGACACTGGGGTGAGTTGCTGCAAGGTGGCATAGATAGTATTAGCCTGCAAAGATTCTTCTATAGACAAAGCCTGTTGGAATTGCGCTAGCGCCTGATGTACCTGAATCGCAACGGGCTGACTCAATGAGTAGCTGCTGAGTACATCCTGGGGTGGGAGCAAACAAAGATTCCCTAAATTAAGAGGCATAGAAGCACCTGTATTTAATAGAAAAAATCTCAATTTTTACTGTTTTCAAGCTTGAAAAAGTTACTGGTTCAGCCTGGACGCACTCCGACAGAGAAACCGGGTTTTTTACCGAATCTGCGAGTTACAACCCAGTATTTCCGTAAAAAAACCCGGTTTCTAAGCCCCGTGCGTAAGTCCTATGGTTATTGTCAGAAAAACTTTCCTAAATAACCAATAACCGCAACCAATGACATCAAAATGACAGTAAAGGTCGGAAACCGTGTTTAACGGAAATCTCACCAATTTGCTCCATCTTTTCCACCGTAATTTGATTCCGTCCCCAAGAAAAATTGGTATACAACTTTTCAAATTCCAGCAGCATTGACTCAGCAAAACAAGCAAACAACTGTCTACCCGGTACATCCATATTGACAATCTTCATGATTTTCCACTCAATATCGAGGGAATGTTCCACAATGCCACCATTGAGCACGTAGATTTCGGGATGCTGAACCTGAGTTGCCAGATTTTTGGGATAACCACCATCAATCAGCAAACAAGGTTGCTTCAATGTAGAGGGGTCAATTTCTACCCCCTTTGGCATACTCGCCACCCAGACGACAATATCAGCTTGAGGCAGAGCCTCTTCCAAACCCATAATTTTGCCTCGCCCTAATTCCGTCTGCAAGTCTTGCAAACGTTCCTTGTCGCGGGCAATTAGCAACAATTCTGCTACATTAGTTTTGACATTAAGCCAGCGACACACAGCACTGCCAATATCGCCAGTCGCACCGCAAACAGCTACAGTAGCTTTTGACAGTTCAATCCCCAATTTGGGGGCAGCTTGTTCTACTTGGCGACAGAGGATGTAAGCCGTATGAGTATTGCCAGTAGTGAATCGCTCAAACTCCAACTTGAGATTGCGAATTTGCTTAATTTGCTGCAAGTTGAAAGTCTCAAAAATGATGGAAGAAAAGCCACCTAGAGCTGTGATATTAATCCCATGCTTTTGAGCGTGCGCCATCGCATTAATAATTTTGCGAGTAGCTGCTTTAATCCGGCGAGTGGCTAGCATTTCTGGCAGAAAACAGGACTCCACATAGCGGCCTTCTATTTTTTGCCCAGTGATGCTTGTCACCGTGATGTGATCGACTATTTGGGGCGGTGCGCTACACCAAAAATCGAGACCTTGATCGGCATATTCTGGATAGCCCAGCTCGTTAGCTACCGATTGGGCGTGTTCTAAGCTGGTTAAGTGACCGATTAAACCAAACATTAAGTTGTAAAATTAAGGAAGAAGGAAGAAGGAAGAAGGAAGAAGGAAGAAGGAAGAATTAAAAAATTTTAATTTTTAATTTTTATCTAATTCCTTATTTCCAAATTGATTAGGCTGGGAAGCCTTGTGAAGTGGGGAGAAGGCAAAACTAAAAAGTTTAATTTTTTTAATTGTTATCCTATTCCTTATTTCCAATTGGATTAGGCTGCGAGGCCTTGTGCTGACATCCGCATGATGTCACGGTTGCTAAAACCAATGTTGCCCAGGGCTTCACCATAGGCAATCATAAAGTCTTCAATTAAAGCCTCTTTTTCCATCCCCAAGACGTTAGCATCGTCTGCAACAGAGTTTAGCAGTCTCCAGATGATGGGCAAGTTTTGGCGGTTGGCGACTTCGAGTTCAGCTTTGGATTCTTCAAAGTGAGCTTCTAGCCAGACTTCCCCAAAATTGAGGTGCATATATTCTTCTTTGATTACGCCTTCAGTGATTTTGCGGGCGAAGTCGTCAGCGACGGGGATGTAAATGTTGTATGCTGCGATCGCAAAACACTCGATAATCAGCGATTGAATCAGCAAGCAAGTTACAACCTTACCTTCGGCAGATGCCTTTTGGAAATTCTCATGCAGTTCTGAAAAGAATTCCTTGGCAAATACCATGTCTGGCGTGACTTTCAGATTCCTGCCACAAGCTTGGAAGCCTTTCATATGCCGGTTCTCCATCTTGGACAAGCGAATTAACTCTTGCTTTTCGTCCGCCAACAGTTCGGCGAGTGTCAGGTAATTGTCATGAGCTTCTTGTTCGCCTTCAATCACAATGGCGTTGATGCGGCTGTAAGCATCTTTGTAAGCTTCGGTTTGAAAGTCAATTGCTGGGATGGCCTCAAGCTGTAGCATATGATATTTATTCTCCTCAATAACCTTGTAGGATGTTTTGACGCCCTTTAAAATTTGGGGTCAGTGACGGTACACTTTACCTATTTTCGACTAAAAATTCGCGGTTGTGCGGGAATCTGGGAGGCGATCGGGTTTGAGAGCCTCACTAAGGTTATCATTTTAGATTAATTCACAAATTTATGACCAAATCTTTTGACAGGTCTAGGGCACTGGAACTGCTGAGTTTTATTTTGTTGCTAGCGGGGGCTGCACTGGTGCTGTTGCCACTAGCTGCTGTATTTTTGGTTTCTTTATCACCATCTGGTGTCGGTGTCAAGGGCACAGGCTTGACTTTTGCGAACTATCAGGAGGCTTGGCGGCGGGGCAATTTTTTGTTGGCATTTGTTAATTCTACTCTAGTGGCGATCGCCGTAACCGGTTTTCAGGTCATAACTTCTGCTTTGGCCGGTTATGCTCTCGCCAGATTGAAGTTTCGAGGGCGACAAGTCCTTGTCTTAGCAGTGTTGGCTACCTTAGTAATTCCCTTTCAGCTTTTGGTAATTCCTATTTTCTTGGTTTTGAAGTGGGGCCATTTGCTCAATACCTACGGGGCGCTAATCTTACCGACGGCTGCGAACGGTTTTGGGATTTTTCTGCTGCGTCAATATTTCATGACAATTCCCGTCGAATTGGAAGAGGCGGCAATGCTGGATGGGGCTAACCGCTGGCAGGTTTTGTGGCAAGTGATGTTACCTTTGGCCCGCCCTGCTTTGGTGACACTGTTTTTGTTTACGTTTATCGGCGAGTGGAACGATTTGTTTAAGCCGCTGGTGTTTACGACAAGGCCGGAGTTGCGGACAGTACAATTGGCTTTGGCTGAGTTTCAGGAACAATTTACTAGCAGTTGGCCCTTATTGATGGCCGCCGTAGTAATTGGAACTCTGCCGGTAGTGTTGCTGTTTTTGGTTGGTCAACGGCAGTTTATGCGGGGTATTGCGGCCACGGGGATTAAGAATTAAGTTTGAGATTAACTGTGCTGAACTGTATTTTCAAGCACAGGCTGGAGGATCTGTTCCACAATCAGATTGAGTCGGGATCATCCCGATTTTGTAAGGGCGTTGCAGGATTTATCCTGCCTACTCTCAAAGAGGTTCAATGTAACGCTTAACTGTTTCTGTACAGATATTCCCCGCAGTAGAGACCAAGTAGCTAGGTGTCCACAGGTAGGCAATTGTTGTATAGTAAACATAGGACAACAAACTGTAAATTAAATGTACGCAGTACAAAAAGATGTTTGGCATTTAACTGGATTACAAAAAAATATTATTGAGCAACTCCTGAGATGGTCAAACAACCTGTTTAATGTCGGGACTTACGAGAGTCGGCAACGGTACTTTAAGGACAAAGGCGCAATCAAATATCCCGACCTGTACAAGATTGCCAAAACCCACGAAAATTACGGGTTGCTTTACTCTCAAGTAGCTCAACAATCCTTAAAATCTGTTGCTGAATCTTTTAGCTCTTTCCGAGCCTTAGAAAAGTTAGCCAAGAAAGGGCAACTTAATCAAAAACCGAGATTGCCCAAGTACAGAACTCCAGGCGGTATGTACCAGATTTCCTATCCGGGACAAGCCTTGAAAATAGTCGGCAATCAGGTGAGGCTACCTCTAGGAAACAAAGGTAAAGAACACTTCGGGACAGATGCTCTCTGGATTCCCTTACCGGAAAGACTCAAAGATTGCCAGATTAAAGAACTCAGGTTAATTCCTAGGAATGGTAAGGTATGGGTCGAATATGTCCACAAATCTCTGACTGAACAAGCCCCTAGTTGTAGTCTCGAAGTAACAGGAGTTTTGGGCATCGACCACGGCATCAACAACTGGTTAACTTGTGTTTCTAGTAATGGTAAACCTTTCATCATTGACGGTCACAAATTGAAGTCTTGGAACCAAGGGTTTAACAAAGAAAAGGCGCGAGTCCAATCGGAACACGCTCGACATAAATTACCCAAAGGTTTCTCATCGACCAGGCTGCAACAGTTGTCAGAAACTCGTGCTAGAAGAATGAGAGATGCTGTCAACAAAGCAGTTAGAGCCATCGTGGATTATTGCGAAAATTCCCAAATTAATGTCATGGTTTTTGGCTGGAATAAAGGACAGAAGCAAGAAGTCAATATGGGGGGAGTGACCAACCAAAATTTTGTCCAAATACCCACAGCTAAAGTCAAGGAGAGACTACAACAAGAATGCGACTTAAGGGGATGGCGATTTATCGAACAAGACGAATCCTACACATCAAAAGCTAGTTTTTTAGACCAAGATTTGTTGCCCGTGAAAGTCGGTGAAAAACCCGACAATTGGCAGCCATCGGGTAAGCGAATCAAGCGAGGTTTGTACCGTTCTAGCACTGGGTTGTTAATTAATGCAGACGTTAATGGTGCAGCTAATATCATCCGCAAATCAATCATTTGCCACAGACTCAATAATTGAGCGAGTGGGTAGAGGGTTTGTGACTAACCCTTTAAGAATTAAACTTTGGGCGGATTCATCCCCCAAAGTTTGTCCTTAAGAATCCCCGCGTCTTCAGACCGGGGAGTGTCAATCGCTAATAATTTGCAAACGAATAGAGCGCTCTCCATCTCCAAAATCAACTTCAATCTTTTCCCCCGAAAGAGTATCTAAGCATCCCAAAAGCAACCGCAAATTCGGCGTACTGGCTCCTGTATCTACATACAATCTATCTGTCAAACTGCCTAATCGCTTCCAAATAGTGTATAGTTTGACCACTGTTTGTTCCAGTTGTGCGGCTTGTTTCACAACATCTGCCGTCGTTCCCAAACAGCCTACTCGCAGAGATTCTTCCAATGCCATTTCCATATCTAAGTGAGACTGATTCAGCGCCTGGACTTGGGCCGCAGAATCGAGATATTTCGATAAATTCTTGGCATCGGAAGTTAGTTGTTTGACTGTATCGACGTCGGGATTTTCTGCTACTTCTCTTTGAATTTCAATTTGGTGAGATGGAGATAGTTTCTCCATCTCTTTGACTAATGGGGCGAGGTAGCGAGAAGGCAGTGAACCTGTAGATGCTTTTTCCTTGACTTCTTCTGGCAATAAATCTGAATTCATTGCCATCCATTCATCGGATAGTTGTTTGACTTCGCGTCTGGTAATGCGATCGCCTTTTCCGGCCGCATCTGTTACCATTAACTGTACTTCGGGAGAGGCTTTGGCAGTTTCTACAAAAGCTCTTTTGCTGAAGTTTCTAATCGAATCTGGATCTAAATCTCCTTGCTCGATCAAAGTATCCGCACTCTTCGCTAATTCTATCAAAGAATAGGCTTGACTTTTGCCGATTTCTCGTTCTTTTAGCCAGTTCAAAAAGCCAGTGCCGCGTCCTTCGCCACCTTTTTTTTCTCTGTCTCGAACTGTTCGGAGAATGCGTCCCCGCCAGATGTCCGTTTGCAAGTCAAAGCGATCGCACACTTTCCAGGCATTGTCAACCTGATTGTCAAAATCGAAGTCTGGTATTTGTTCGTCTTCGGGATCTGGTAATTGGAAATTGATATCGGTAAAGCCTTTGAGGGCTTCTGCAAGTTCTGCCGGATTTTGAGGGACTTCAGCCATTAGGAAAAAATTGTGTAGAGCAACAGCCGGTTTGATTTAAAACTTGCATGGGTTGACAGTTGAGACGCTATATGTAGCGATAACGTGGGCAAGACCCACCCTACTAATAGAGTTTTTGTGCAAGTCATATCATTATTGCACGATCGGGATGTTTCAAGACAATGTAGCCAATGCCCAATGCCCAATGCCCAATTCCCAATTCCCGATTCCCAATCCCCAATCCCCAATTCCCGATTCCCAATGCCCAATGCCCAATTCCCAATGCCCAATGCCCTATTCCCAATTCCCTATTCCCCATTCCCAATTCCCTATTCCCCATTTCTACTTTCTTCCTTCCAGCCAATAAGTAAGCATATCACCCTTACCTTTGATCGCAGTCAAACCTCGCCTCTCAAACAAATACTTATCCTTCAAAAGCTCGTAAGTAACATCCGTAACTTGAATTTTGCCTCCACATCCCGTAACTTCCATCCTCGCCGCCACATTCACAGTATCTCCCCACAAATCGTAAGTAAACTTACTAACACCAATCACCCCTGCAACTACTGGCCCAGAATTGATACCCACACGAATTGCCAAATCTTCCCCAGTCTCGGCGGACAATTTTGCTATTTTTGCCTGCATTCCCAAAGCCATTTCTGCGATCGCCTCAGCGTGATCATCTCTCGGCGTAGGCAACCCCCCAACTACCATATAAGCATCACCAATAGTCTTTATTTTCTCCACACCATACATTTCAGCTAACTGATCGAAGTGAGAAAAAATCACATTCAAACGCTTTACCAATTCCGTCGGAGACATTCTCGCAGACAACTCAGTAAAGCCAACAATATCAGCAAATAAAACACTTACGTCTTCAAAACTGTCAGCAATTGTACTTTGCTCAACCTTCAATCGTTCTGCTATTGGTTTTGGTAAAATATTTAACAGTAATTTCTCAGTTTGATCCTGTTGAAATTTCAGTGCTTCTTGCACTGACTTCCGCTCTGTAATGTCAGAAACAGTACCTTCATAGTACATCAACGCACCTTGCGAATCGCGAACAGCCCGGACATTTTCTGATATCCAAATCACAGAACCGTCCTTGCGCCACACCTTAGATTCAAACCCAGAAATAGCATTGTTCGCATCCATAGCGACCACGAATTCAAAGCGGCGATTCATGTCAACGTACAGTTGCTCAGAAATATTTTTAATGCTGGACATCAGTTCTGACGGCGAGTCGTAACCATACAATTTGGCTAAGGCTGGATTCGCACTGAGATAGCGTCCTGAAGGCGTACTTTGAAAAATGCCTTCCATGGCATTTTCTACGATACTGTGATATCTTTCTTCAGCTATTTTTAGAGATTCTTCTGCTTGTTTTCGCTGAATCAAAGAACCTAATTGAGTCCCAACAACATTAAAAATATCGATAAACCGCGAGTCTTTTGGACAAGATAAAAGTTTAAAGAATACCAGCACAGCCAATACTTCATTATCGACCAAAATAGGCACACCAAAACCGGCCTTAAATCCGATTTCTAGTGCTATTTTACTTCTGACAAACTCTGGGTATCCTACCGAAACATCTTCTACCCATTCAGGTTTCTGGGAAGCCCAAACTCGTCCCGGTAGCCCGATATTTCGAGCAAAGGTCAAGTTTTCGCTCTCTAGGCGGAAGGTTGCGATACTTGCATCGCTAGCATACCAACCGCGACTCGATTTCAAGAACATTCCTTCTGAATCAGGAATCCAAGCTTCTCCTAAATCCCATCCGATTGTTTCACCAACTTGGTGCAAAATTACTTCTAAAGCAGAGTGAAAGTCCACAGATTCGCCGATCGCCCGCGTAGTCTCCAGCAAAAACCGGATTTCTTCTTCAGCCCGCAACCTCTCAGCAATTTCTTGCTGCAACAAAGCATTGCGATCGTGTAATTCCCTAGCTTGTTGTTGAAGTTTTGATTGCAAAGATCGCAAGGAAAGTTGGCTTTCAACACGAGCCAAAACTTCTTCTATTTGAAACGGCTTAGTAATATAGTCAACTCCTCCTACTTGAAAAGCTTTTACTTTTTCTAATACGTCATCTAGGGCGCTAATAAAAATGATCGGAATATCCTTAGTAATTTCACTAATTTTTAACTTTTGACACACTTCATAGCCGTTCATTTCCGGCATATTAATATCCAGCAAAATTAGATTCGGAGGAGACATTTGTGCCCCTTGCAGAGCAAGTTTCCCGTTAATAGCTTTCCTGACTTGATAGCCGTGAGATGTCAGCATAGTCGATAAAAGTCGCAAATTATCCGGCATATCATCAACGATCAGAATATCTTTAGGAGTCACTGGCAGTGGATGGTCGTTCATCATAATATAATTGAGTAAGCTCGATGATGATATCAATCCGAAAGTTTTCAACCAAATCTGTTAGAGCCTTAGCGAGAGTTGCCTCACTTTCAGGGATTTGCTTAATCAGTTCCAGTATGCCACTGTCATCAACGCAAATCGCTGCTTGATACAAATTGACCAACCAGTCTATAGGCATTACACTCAAATCCTCTGCGGTCAAAACTTTGGGAGGTATCAGGGCGGACACAGAAGTAGATGACTTTTCTTCCTCATAAATATAACGCACTTTCAGGTGAGCCGCGATTTTTTCAAACAGCACTTCTTCCCGAAAAGGTTTACAGATAAAATCATCACAACCTGCGGCAAAAATCACTTGTCGCTGCTCCTCAAAAGCACTAGCAGTCAGAGCGATAATGATAGTTTCTTCACCTTCTAGACTTTGCTTAATTTGTCTTGTAGCTTCATAGCCATCCATAATCGGCATCAACATATCCATCAAGATCAGGTGGGGTTTCCAACTTGTATGCAGAGCAATACCTTCTTCACCATTACAAGCTTCGCGAGTTTCAAATCCCAACGGTTTGAGAATCTCGATCAACAGTTGGCGGTTTTCGATGATATCTTCAACTATCAAGATCCGATAAACTTGCTGATTAACCTCTAAAGCAATGACTTGTTTGGTGCTAATTTTTTCTGGTTCATCACTTTCTGTTACTAAATTTACTTGGATATTAAATGTAAAATTTGTACCTTGATTTAGTTTACTTTCAACTGATATATCACCTCCCATAATTCGGACGAACTGTTGGCTGATCGGCAAACCTAGACCAGTTCCTTGCATCGATCTGCGTCCTGTCTCTGTTTGCACGAAAGGCTGGAATAATGTAGAAATTTCGGAGGGAGAAATACCAGGTCCAGTGTCAGCTACTTCAAAAATTAATTGGCATTTTTTTTCTCCTGCGATGTCATTTTCTGGTTTGCTTCTGACTCGCAGATTAACGATTCCTTGTATTGTAAATTTAATGGCGTTGCCAATTAAATTAATTAAGACTTGCCGCAATTTTGATTCATCTGTTTCAATATATTTCGGCAAATCATCGGTCTGTTCAAATATTAGCGATAAGCCTTTTGAGTTGGCTTTTAGTTGCAGCATTTCTTTGAGGCTATCGAGAAGTTTGTAGAGGTTAAATCGACTTTTATTAATAGCAATCTGACCAGCTTCTATCTTAGACATTGACAAAACATCGTTGATGAGTTCTAGTAAATGTTCGCCACTACGGTTGATAATTTCTATGTATTCTTTTTGTTCTGGAGTGATGGAACTGTTGCGAGCCATGACTTGGGCAAAACCGAGAATGGCATTGAGTGGGGTGCGGAGTTCATGGCTCATTGATGCGAGAAATTGGCTTTTGGCACGATTAGCAACTTCAGCGGTTTCTTTGGATTTAATTAGTTCCATTGACTGTCTTTGAGTGCGGGCAAGCAATTCTGCTTGTTGCACTGCTACTCCTAGCTGTTTGCCTATATGAACTGCGACGTTGATTTCAGCTTCGCTCCACTGGCGGGGCGCGGAGTTTTGATAGGATGCTAGCAATCCCCAGAGGTTTTCTCCGCAGAAAATGGGGACGGTAATGTAGGATTTAACTTCAAATCTTTCTAGCAATTGGATATAACAAGAGTCGAATCCTGCTTTGTAAATGTCTTCAACACAGAGGTAAGCTGTTCCTCGGTTGTAAGCTCCACCTTCAGTTTCTTGTAAATAGGTGTCCTTTACTTCTTCTAAGCTGCTATCAAATCTTTGGACTAAGCAGTTTTCGCTGTCTAAAGTATCTTCTGTGAACTTGGGGTCGTTTTGCTGTTGTTGGATGAGGGAAATCCAGTTACTGTCAACGGATTCGGCGACAAATTCGCCACTCCAGTCAGGATTGAAACGGTAAATGGCGACCCGATCGCATTTCATGGTTTGGCGCAATTCTCGCGTTGTGGCGTAAAAAATGTCTCGGATATCTAATGTCTGCCGCATTCTTTCAATAATTCGGGCGATCGCTCTTTGCCGCAAAGCACTCTCTTGCAGTTCAGCTTCTACTTGCTTGCGTTCGGTAATATCTACAGCCATTAAAGCGATGCCGATCGCTCTACCATTTTCATTGATTAGCGCAGTATTATACCACTCACAAACGATGATTTTACCATTTTTTGTAATAGTTTCATTAGTGGTATAATTCGCCCCAAATTCGGCATTATTTTTGTTGCTTAAAAGTTGAGATATTTGCTGATAGCAGCTATCTGGAATGATCAAATCCGGGACATTGTGGCCGATAACTTCTTGCTGCTTGTAGCCAAAAAGTTTTTCAGCAGCAGGATTCCAAGTGATCACTTCTAAATTCAGATTTAATTCAATAATTGCTATGGGAGTTTGCTGTAATAAAAATGAAATTCTTTGCTGTGATTCTATTAATTTATCTTCGGATAGTTTACGCTCTGTAATATCATTGGCAGTACCAAGAATTTGTTGAGGTTTTCCATTAGCTTGTCTCGAAAATACTGTATCCCAATGGTGCATCCACCGCCATTCGCCATTTTTATGTTTCATGCGGTATTGAGATTCAATGACATCGCCATCTTTGGATCGTTCGACTTGTTGGACACTTTCAAAAAAGGCTGGCAAATCATCGGGGTTGAGCAGCATTGACATCATTTCAGTCCCCATATCTTGTACTTCTTGGGTGGTGTAACCGAGAATTGCAGTAATTTGGCGGTTGTTGTAAACGTTGCGCTGTTCAATTAAATCATGAACATACAATAGGTTGGGATTGGCATCAGCGATCGCCTGAATGAAGTGCTGACTTTCTCGGAGTGCGGATTCTGCAAGTTTGCGATCGCTAATATCTCGCGCCACGATAATTACTGAATCTGCCGAAAGCGGAGAGACTTTAGCGTCGAGCCAAACTTCGCGATTTCCCCTACTAAAGCTATATTCAACATTGCTACTTTTCTTGGTTTTTAGAACTTGCTGGATAGCATCTAATACCAAATCAGCTACAGATTTCGGCAAAACTTCGTGCAGAGTTTTGTTCATCATTTCGCTGAAAGGTTTAACCAAATTTGACGAGCTTGTGGGGGCGATTTTGATGCAGCGCCCTTCGGCATTTCTGACTAAAACTAAGTCAGTCATGGCGAGAAAAATAGCTCGCAATTCTGCTTCAGATTCTTGCAGAGCTTGTTCAGCGCGGACGCGGGTGCGAATTTCTGCTTGTAACTGATGATTTTGTCGATCGAGTTGTTGAAGTCGTTGTTTTTCTCGTTCTAAAAGTTTGGCTTGGGCGATCGCAATTCCCACCTGATCCGCCACAGCTTCCAAAAGGTCGATTTCATCTTCTGTCCATTCTCGGTAGCGATCGCACTGGTGCAAGCAAATAGCACCGTTTGCTTCCCCCTGGTAGGAAGTGCGAATTGCTAACATCGATTTCAAATTCACCTCGCGGCAAATGGGTCGCACGGCTTGCAAAAGAGGCTCTGAGTAAACATTATTGGAGGCGATCGCCCGATCTTGAATCATCATTTGTACCACATGAGGATTGCCCCAAATTGGAACCGATACATTGCTAATTGATTGGCAATCGGGTTCGAGATACTCTGCCACTAAAGGAAGATCGACCTGGGGGTTGGTACTATAGCTGTGAATTAAACAGCGGTTAGCGCCGAATGTCTGACCAATTTGAGTTACTGCTGTTTGAAATATTTGGTCTGGTTGCAAGCTCGATCGAATCTGCTGAGTTATTTTTCCAATCAGCAATTCTCGCTGAATTTGCCGCTCTAAAGCTGTTTTAGCTGCCGCTCTTTCTAGATCTGATTGTTTGCGATCGCTAATATCAAAAAGTACGCCGTACCAGACAACATCCCCATTGCTACGCATTTCAGGTCGAGAATTGGATTGCAGCCACTTAAGTTTTCCCGACGGCGTAATAATCCGCCATTCGTAGCCAAAAGGTTCTAAAGTTTCGGCGCTCATGGTAACGGCTTTTTCAAGAGCCTGTCGGTCATCTGGATGATTTTGGTTAAAACAAAGTTCAGGATTTTTCAATATTTGTTCTATCTCTAATTCATATATTTTTCGACAATCAGAACTGATATATTCAAACTTTAATTCCCCTTCACAATCCCTCACAAATTGATAAATAACTCCCGGTATATTAGTCGCCAATTTCTGCAAACGCCCTTGACTTTCGCGCAGTGCTTGCTCTGTTTGTTTGCGAACTTCTACCTCTCGCTGTAGTTGAGCATTCTGCTCTTTTAATTGTTTTGATAGCTGTTGAATAGTTAGCTGATTTTTGACCCGCGCTAAAACTTCTTCCACTTGAAAAGGCTTGGTAATATAGTCAACACCACCAACTTCAAAAGCTTTAACTTTATGATATATCTCATGGAGTATACTCAAGAAAATCACTGGGATTTCGCGAGTTTTCTTGTTGCTTTTTAGTCTTCTACAAACTTCATAGCCATTCATTTTTGGCATAACAACATCAAGTAAAATCAAATCAGGAGGAGAATTGAAGTCACTATTTACTATCAATTCTCCAGAAATTGACCGCTGAACTTTGTAGCCCTCTTTCACCAATAGATTTGATAAAAATCGAAGGTTATTAGGCTGATCGTCAATAATTAAAATTTGAATGTTTTCTTTATTCATTAACATCTTTTCAGCCATATTTTCACCTTTAACTGTTAGTAGTAGATTGATGATTTAGTTGATTCATAGATTCCCTAAATCAGTCTTAAAATTTTTCAGATATGTGGCTGTTTTTCTGCTAGTAATTCCTTAAGTTTAACAATATTTTCTGAGCTAAGGGCGATTTTTATTTCAAGTTCTTGTTCTGAATCCCATAGCAGCATGATATTATCTTCTCCCAAGGCTATTTCGACATTCTTAATTTCAAGTGTTTGATATTTAACTTCGGGAATCCCGATGCGAATTACTACGTCTGATTCCAACTGAGAATAAAGATACAACTGCTGTTGCAGGTTGTCTAGTTCCAGTTTCTGAACTGTGCTGTTCCGTTCCACAGGAGAATCTGGTTTGTACCAATAGAGAGTGTCGGCGCGAATTTCGGGATTGACTATCATAAATGTTTCGTCAAACCGCTGGGGATGCCAGTGAATTTCACTCATACCACCGATTTGCGGAATCAGTCGCTCCACCCAGGTAATTTCTTTGCCATTCAGGTTTGCCCACCACTGACTGATATGATAAAGGTTGTCAGTATTTTCTGGGCTGTCAATTCCCGATTGCCAGACTATTTTTAGTTGCATCTACAGGTTCTCCAGACAATTTAATTTTTTGAGAGTTGGCACTTTCAATTGGATATTTATTCCTTGTATAATACTCTCAATGGACTTACCAATTATCTACCACGAAGATTACGTTGCACCCCTCCCATCTGGTCACCGATTTCCGATGACCAAGTTCCGGCTGCTTTACGAAATGCTGCTCGCGGACGGGGTAGCCTCCCACGCTCAGTTTCACGCTCCCGAACTTCCTCCGTCAGAATGGATTCAATTAGTCCACGATGACTCTTACATTCAAGCTTACTGCAACGGGACGCTTGATGCCAAAGCTCAGCGACGAATTGGTCTCCCTTGGAGTCCGGCTCTGGTCAATCGGACTCGTATTGCCTCCTCTGGGACGGTACTGACTGCCAAGCTTGCTTTAGAATGTGGTTTGGCTTGCAATACTGCGGGTGGAACTCATCATGCTTTCCCGGATTATGGGTCTGGTTTTTGTATTTTTAATGATTTGGCGATCGCATCTCGTGTTTTGCAAAAAATGGGTTTAGTTCGTCAAGTATTAATTGTAGATTTAGATGTACACCAAGGTGATGGAACCGCTGTAATTTTCCAAGATGATGATAGTGTTTTTACTTTCTCGATGCACTGCGAGGTGAATTTTCCTGGTACTAAACAAAAGGGCGATTTAGATGTAGCCTTGCCTGTGGGCATGGAGGATGAAGAATATTTACAAACCTTGGCTAAATATTTAGCAGATTTGCTCTCGGATGTCAAGCCAGATTTGGTTTTGTACGATGCCGGAGTAGACCCCCATCAGGCTGATAAACTGGGAAAGTTAGCTTTAAGTGATACGGGGTTATTTCGCCGGGAAATGCAAGTTTTGTCTACTTGTTTGGCGGGGGGGTATCCGGTTGCTTGTGTGATTGGCGGTGGCTATTCTGATGATACGAAGGGGTTAGTTTATCGGCATTCTTTGCTGCACCGAGCTGCGAGTCAGGTTTATCGGCAGTATCGACTTTAAGATTTGTCAAGCCTACTACAAAAATCTAGATTAATTGCAGAAATTGTCGCCCAAATCCTTCACCCCTACATCTGAATCAAAAGCTTGAGATTATTGGTTGGATATGTATAATGGATCAGACGATCGCGATCGGGATCGGAGCGGGTGCGATCGCCCACAAGATGAAGTTAAAGGCAAGTGAGACAACGACTTCCCGGTTGGCGATCGCTCACGGGAACCTTGTCACCTGGTTAGTAGTCCAAAACAAATAGTAAAATCAGCAACGACAAATAAGTAGCTCCATTGATGAGTAAAACTTAGCGTGGTTGTTAGGTAAGAGCAAACAAATCAATGGCCGGATAGCGATCGCGATCGCCAAAAT
Source organism: Oscillatoriales cyanobacterium (assembly GCA_004294385.1). Lineage (GTDB taxonomy): Bacteria > Cyanobacteriota > Cyanobacteriia > Cyanobacteriales > Microcoleaceae > Microcoleus. Next base: position 23,037 of record REAP01000010.1, read on the forward strand.
CTAGGGTGCCGAGAATTTAGAGATCATTCTCGACTAGGGTTAAATCAATAAATAGGATGTCACTTATGCAAGTTAATTCAAACAACTCAGAACAACTAGGAAAAACACAGGATTTAGAGTTTATAGAACCCATTACCAAGCGTTATCTGATGGTGATTAACGTCAGATCCACCAGGGATGAAAAAGGTGACAGGTATCTCGATCCGCTGTGGGCAAAAGACCTAACCGAACATTTCAGGTATCTGAAAAACTTCACGTTAGCATCTCCATGCCAACAAGAAAGATCCCCAGAAAACACAATCGATGTGGAGAAGGAACCATCATTTGCTGACGTTGAATTTATCGACCTGCCCTCCCCAAACAGCTATAAAGAGGCAATATTGACGCTGCCTGCTACAGTTGCCAAACTTTGGGGTGCGATCGGCAAAGCAGATATCGTACACAGTTGCGTAGCAGGCTGGCCCATTCCTATGGGGTGGTTAGTGACACCAATAGCCCTGATTCAGGGAAAATTCTACGTACTCGTAGTCGAGTCCGCACCGTGGCGTCTGGAACCAGGCAAAACCATAAAAATCCAACACAGAATCATCGCTTACGTGTCGGAAATAGTGAACCGCTGGTGCGTAAATAATGCGAACATGACAATCTTCACACAATCGGAATACCAGCAGAGTTTACTGACAAAGCGAAAAGAACGGGGTCACGTCATCCACGCTTCCTGGATAGATGAAGAAAATATCATTTCTGAAGCCGATGCAGCGGAAATATGGCAAAAAAAGTTATCCCCATCAACCCAAAAACTCAAACTTCTATTTGCTGGCAGAGTTGAGACCAGTAAAGGCGTGTTAGTTCTCCTAGAAGCCATGAAAATTTTGGACAATAAAAACATTGCTGTCAATCTCGATATACTCGGCGATGGCACACTATTAAGCGAATGCAAAACACTTAGCAGTCAACTACAAAAATCGGTTAACATCCGATTTTTGGGAACGGTTGCTTACGGCAAAGAATTATTTCGGATGCTGCAAAAATATCACGCTATTGTGGTTCCCAGCATCTCAGACGAGCAGCCCAGAATCGTCTACGATGCTTATTCCCAAGCAGTACCGGTACTCGCAAGCAACACAGACGGACTGCGCGACTGCATCCAGAACTACAAAACAGGTGTAATTGTTAATTCTAACGACCCTGTGGCCTTAGCAGATTTGATCGAATGGTCGGGGCAAAACTTGCCTCAGCTTCAAAGTATGGGCAAGGCATCTCTCCAGGAGGCTCACAGCCTGACGCACCAAGAAATGCACCGCAAACGGTGGCAGCTTTTATTGAAGATGTTGGAGCAATCAAACAAGTAGGATAGTTGCAATGGCCGATCGCCTGCTATTGCCAAACAGATACAACCTGAGCTAGAAATTGTTAAACAGACGATCGCCCTTATGTCCAATGCCATTGTGCAAAATCATCCGTATCCCCTACTTGTCGTTATTGTCAACTACCGAACGCCCGCTTTGACCATTGACTGCTTGCGTTCTCTAGTTAGCGAAGTTGAATCACTTCCCGGTATGCGGGTGGCAGTTTCCGACAACGCATCTGGCGATGGATCAGTGGCAGAAATTAGCAGTGCGATCGTCGCAGAAAAGTGGAACGAATGGGCATCCTTCGTGCCCCTAGACTGCAATGGCGGCTTCGCCTTCGGCAACAACGCCCTGATCCGTCCCGTCCTCCAATCCCCCAATCCCCCGCCTTACATCCTGCTGCTCAACCCAGACACCGTAGTTCGCCCCGGTGCCCTAAAATCCCTAGTAGATTTCATGGACACTCATCCCGAAGCCGGAATCGCGGGTAGCCGTTTAGAAGACCCCGACGGCACGCCCCAGGAGTCAGCTTTTCGGTTTCACAGCCTGTTGACTGAACTCGATTTTGGTTGGCGCACAGGCTTCATATCCAAGTTATTGAAAAACTGGGCAGTAGCGCCTCCGATTTCCCAAGAAACCTGTCAAACTGATTGGGTAGCTGGAGCCAGCATGATCGTCCGTCGCGAAGTATTTGAAAAGATTGGCTTGATGGATGAAGCTTATTTCATGTATTGCGAAGAAATGGATTTTTGCCTGCAAGCTCACAAAGCTGGCTGGAGTTGTTGGTATGTGCCCGAAAGTCGTGTTGTCCACCTAGTCGGTCAAAGCTCAGGTGTTACTGATACCAAAAAGCCTGCCAAACGGCTGCCGACTTATTGGTTTGATTCCCGGCGCAGGTACTTTGTCAAAAATTATGGATTGTTTTACACAGCCTTAACTGATGTGTCCTGGGCTTCGGGTTTTGCAGCCTGGAGAGTGCGCCGCGTACTGCAAGGCAAGCCTGACGGCGATCCCCCAAAATTACTCAGCGATTTTGTATTGAATAGTGTATTTTTTAAGGGAGGTAAGATTGAAAAAATCAAAAACTTTTAAAGGATTTTGTAAATCAGTCAAAGCAAAATAAACCCGGTAAATTCTGGCAAACAAAATATTGTCTGATGTCGCCGAAAAATTGATATTATCGCTCTTCCTTCTTCCTTCTTCCTTCTTCCTGAAGCGTTCCCTGAGCCCAACGACTGCGTTTATCCTGAGCGTAGTCGAAGGGCTCAGGATAAACGCAGTCGTTGGGCCTTCTTCCTTCTTCCTTCTTCCTTCTCAAAAAATGAGCTTATGGTAACTGAGCAAAACTTAATCACGAGTGATAATCAAGTAGAAACTCCGGTATTGGGACTGTGGGAGCAGATTCAAGAAGATTGGATTGCTCATGGTCGTGATTGGACAAAACCGGGATTTCGCGCTGTAGCAATTCAACGCTTCGGTGTCTGGAGAATGAATGTTGAACCCAAGCTGCTGCGGGCTCCTTTGAGCATTCTTTATCGATCGCTCTACCGAAAAGTCCGCAACACTTATGGCATAGATTTGCCATACACCGTGAAGCTCGGCCGCCGGGTGGTGATTGAACATGAGAGTGGTATTATCATCCACGGACACTGTACGATCGGTGACGACTGCGTGATCCGCCAAGGTGTAACCCTGGGGAACCGCTATTTGGACAAGCCGCTAGAATCGCCTCAATTGGGCGATCGGGTTAACATCGGTGCCGGCGCGAAAATCCTCGGCAAAGTCCACCTAGGAGACGATGTAAATATCGGTGCTAATGCTGTAGTTTTATCAGATGTTCCCGCAGGTAAAACAGCCGTTGGTATTCCTGCCAAGATTCTTCAATCTACTAAAATTTCCGCACCTTAATGTTAAAATCAATCAACTTAGTTTACAAGGAACAGCTAGTAAGATGCGTTTATTAATGGTTCAGTATGCCGGCGATTACCGAGAAGCAGTTGAACGCTTTGCTGAAGGTAAAGGAGAAACATACTATGCTCACAAATATTCTGTTGGCGATCATGCTTTGATTGGTGCAAATGCTGTTGTGACGTGTGACGTGCCACCAGGTGCAACGGCGGTAGGAATACCTGCAAGAATCATCGAAAAAAAAACAATAAATATTTTATAGAAGTTGAATAAAAGTTATTAAAATAGCTCGACTTTTATTAAGATTATGAAATGGAAAGTTGATTAGTTGAATTCAATAGGTAAAACTTGAAACAAATTGGATTAGTCGCGATCGGACGAAATGAAGGCCAGCGCCTCCGCCAATGCCTAGTCTCAGCCACAAACAAAGTTGCCCGCGTCGTCTACGTCGATTCCGGCTCCACAGACGGTAGCCTAGAGTTAGCCCGATCGCTCGGAGCTGATACAGTAGAACTCGACTTATCCACACCCTTTACCGCAGCCCGCGCCAGAAACGAGGGTTTTGCCCGCTTACTAGAACTAGCACCAGACATCGAATTTGTCCAATTTGTGGATGGTGACTGCGAATTAGTGGACGGATGGCTCGATCGAGCTTATAGCGAACTCGCAGCCAAACCCAACATAGCAGCAGTATGCGGGCGCAGGCGCGAACGATACCCCACAGCCACCATCTACAACCAATTGTGCGACATCGAGTGGGATACCGCGATCGGCGAAACCACAGCCTGCGGTGGCGATTCCATGATCCGCGTCACAGCATTTCAACAAGTCGAAGGTTTCAATCCCACACTAATCGCCGGCGAAGAACCAGAAATGTGCCTACGATTGCGCCAAAAAGATTGGAAAATCCTCCGCTTAGACGCAGAAATGACCCTGCACGACGCGCAAATGACCAATTTCACTCAATGGTGGAAACGCGCTCAAAGAGCAGGTTACGCCTACGCGGAAGGCTCCTGGATGCACGGCAAAAAGCCCGATCGCCATTGGGTCAAAGAAACCAAAAGCATCTGGCTGTGGGGATTAATCATACCAGCGCTAGCCTTAACAATGGCATTACCGACAAAAGGCTGGAGCCTGTTACTATTGACTGGCTATCCATTAGCAACCTATCGCACATATAACTATTATCTAAAGCATCGAGATATCACAACTAAAAACGCTGCTATCTACGCTTTTTCCTGCATCTTAGCTAAATTTCCCCAGCTACAAGGTCAAATCCAATTTCACCAGCGCCGATTGCTGGGACAGCAGAGCAACTTGATCGAATATAAGACTGCTAGCTAGATTAACATAGTTAATGAGAATTGGTCGGAAATTCAACAGACTTGCTATTGTTTAGCAACCAGGCTAGAATCAAATTCACTTACTTCCAAAAAGAGCAAACAAATGATCGAAAAAAAATTAAAAGTTTTGCTGATTATAGAGCAGTGCAATCCCGAAATGGCATCTGTACCTTTGGAGGGATACAACTATTTTAAAGCAATTAACAAACTTGTAGATGCAACGCTTGTTACCCACGTGAGGAATAAACTAGCTCTGGAAAAACTCAACCAGTATAATAATGTTTTTTACATAAACGAGAGTGAATTAACCAGAAAATACTACCCTCTGATGGCAAGCCTGACATTAAAAGGTCGGAATAACTGGCCTTTAGCTAATACTCTCGGCTATCCTATATACGCAGAATTCAATCACAAAGTTTATCAGCAATTCAAAGAGCAAATTCAGAGAGGAGATTACGATTTAGTTCACGCTCTAACTCCGATGATGCCTAGATATCCTGTCAAAGCAGTCAAGGCCTGCAAGCAAACTCCTTTTCTGTTGGGGCCCGTAAATGGAGGTGTTCCCTTTCCCCCCGGCTTTCAAGAAGTCGCCAAACAGGAATTTGCTTACTTAAACTTTTTGAGAGCTGTGGGTCGAGCGTTAGTACCGGGCTATGTAGAAACTTACAAGAAAGCAGACAAAGTATTGGCAGGTTCAACATATACCCTCAATTTGCTAAAAAAATTGTTTTCTATCTCAGATCAAAAAATAGAACTGTTTTACGAAAATGGGATTTCCCAGGATTTTTTAATGTCTGCCAAATCACCAAAAAAAGAAGGCGACCTGATTAATTTACTTTTTGTGGGAAGATTAGTTCCGTACAAATGTCCCGATATTCTCCTAGAGTCGATCGGGAAATTAGAGCCTGCTATTCAAAGTAAAATACGTTTAACAATAGTAGGAGACGGCTCAGAAAAAAACAGCTTGGAAAACCGAGTCAAGGAACTTAATTTAGGAGAAATAGTCAGCTTTGCAGGATGGGTGAACCAACAAGAAACTCTGGATTATTACAGGAAAGCAGATATTTTTTGTTTCCCTTCAGTCCGAGAGTTTGGCGGAGCAGTGGTAATCGAAGCTATGGCTTGCGGACTGCCCTGTATTGTGGCAAACAACGGCGGTATTGGGGAATATGTCACTGAAGAAACAGGTTTTAAGATCGAGCCAAATTCTAGAGAGTATCTTACCCAGGAATTAACAAAAAAAATAAAAATCCTGGTAGAAGATGATAAACTGCGGGAAAGTATGTCAGCTAAGGCGATCGAAAGAGCCAAAGAGTTTGAATGGGATAAAAAAGCCGAAAATATTGTTGAGATTTATCAAAAAATGCTCAGTGAGAAAGCTGTTTGTACATCACCATAGTATGACTTGATTCCCCACTTTAGATTCCAACAAAAAACGGGTTAACCCGTATTTGGTTAACCCGCCAGCTTAGAAACCGCGCAGATCAATTAGTTTTGCACTACCAGCTTAACGTTGGCGTTTTGCAAACCACGTTGCTTGACTGCTGCCAAGGTCTTGTTCACTGCGTACTTCTGGTTGATCGAGTTGATCAACTCAGTTTGATTGTGCTTTTTGGCGACGCCCCACAAGTCAGCAATCAAATCGAAGGAACCGTCGCTATTGCGAGACCAACCCAAATCGTATTCGCCTTCCAAAGTAGCCACGATGTCCGATCGAACACGTTGGCCATTGTAGCCGCGAACATCAGCTTCTGACTTGACTACAATGCCCAAGTCGCCTAGGGAAGCTTTCAGAATTTCGGCATCGGTGATTTTGGTACGCAGAGTGCTAAAATGAGACATTGGATTTCCTCCTAATAAAACTGAGAGAGAAACAACAACGGTCTAGATTTAACGGCGCCGCTGGGCGGCTCTTGAATCGAACTGCTAGCTTTCGCTAGCCTTTGCTCCTGTTTGGACCAGGAGAAAGCTTTTAAAATTCCATACGCTGGTATTCAGCGACGGAAGACGCAGCAGGCCGTGCACGCTGTCTCGCCCAATCTCGAAGGGCGCTGACCTGTTCGGTCATGGTTTTAGACAGTGGCAATGTGGATTTAATGGCCGCGATAATGTCTAACTGCGTGAACTCTCTATCTTGAGCGAAGGCTTCGTACATTGCTGCGATTAGCCCTTGCTCAATTTCTGCACCTGAGAAGCCGTCGGAAACCTTGGACAGTTGCTCTAAATCGAAGCGAGAGATGTCCATACGGCGCTTTGACAGGTGAATCTTAAAAATATCTTGGCGTTCTTCATTCGTCGGCAGATCAACAAAGAAGATCTCGTCAAATCGTCCTTTCCTCAAGAATTCCCCCGGCAACCGCTCAATGCGGTTGGCTGTTGCCATTACGAAGACTGGGGAAGTTTTTTCTTGCATCCAAGTGAGGAAGGAACCGAATATTCGGCTGGATGTGCCTCCGTCTGAGTCGGCCGAACCAGTGCCTCCTGCAAAGGCTTTGTCTAATTCGTCGATAAACAGGATGGCTGGAGAGATCGATTCTGCGGTTTTTAGGGCGTTGCGGAGGTTAGCTTCGCTGCGACCTACCATTGAACCGTCATAGACTCTACCCATATCTAGACGCAGCAGAGGAAGTCCCCACAACCGGGATGTAGTCTTGGCAATTAACGATTTGCCACATCCGGGTACGCCAAGAATTAGCATCCCTTTGGGTTGGGGCAAACCATACTGTCTCGCTCTTTCTGTGAAGGCATTGGAACGCTGTTTCAGCCACCGCTTCAATTCTTCTAAACCGCCGACTGCATCCAGGGTTTCGTCTTCTTCGATGAACTCTAGAATGCCGTTACGCCGAATTAGCTGCTTTTTCTCAGAAAGAACTATGTCTACTTCGTCTTCTGTCAAACGCCCTTTACAAACTTGGGCTTTGCGATAAACTTTTTCAGCTTCGTCTTTGGTTAATCCCAAGGCTGCTTTCAAAAGTTTTTCTCGCCCTTCTGTGGTGATGCTGCGTTGCGGTTTTGCTTGATCCAACTGGGCAGTCAATACTTGACCCAGTTCCGCCATATTTGGTAGTGCGAAGTCTAAGACGACTACTTCTTTTTCCAGCTCGATCGGGATTTGCTGCAAAGGAGACATCAGTATAATAGTCTTGTGTGTTCCTTTGAAGCTGGCGATCGCATCCCGCAACAACCTTGTAACAGTGGCATCATCCTTAAAAGGATGCAGGTCTTTGAATATATAAATACTCACGTCCTGGGATTCCCGCTTTTCGTTGGGTTCCCGCTGCCTGATCACCCATTCAATCGCTGCCTGTGGCGAAATGGTGCTTTGCTGAGTATTTGCGCGAGTTTGACCGTACTCTACCATGCCTTGGGTAACAGTCCAGACGAAGACTCGTCCTTGTGGCTTGGCTTTAGCTATTGCAGAAATTGCTTGCTCACACCGCTCTTCCTCGGATGTCACGAGGTAGATCAGAGGATATTGAGCTTGGATTAGAATACTGATCTCTTCTTGCATATTCCTCGACCCACTAGAGACGGTGCTATCTTTGCTGAATCTGCTAGATAAATACTAGACAAGTCTAGACATTTACTTCTTACTTCATTGGGAGCATGGGAGCGGCTATCCCTCAGTAAGCTTTCACGATGAAGCCAAACGTGATAAATTAATTGCTGCGTTTAAATCTTCTACTACTATCAGTGCGTGGTTTTTGCATAAGTAAGTAGTGATTTGATGAAGACTGTTTTTTCTGAGATTTGCTACCTTGGCGTGATGTTTTGCTAGCTGGATTTTGGCTTGATACCTATTATTGGAACCTTTTGTCTTTGAGGTTTGTCTATAAGTGTACTACTTGGTCTATTTAATTGCTACCTAAGCAATTGCTCAATGCTGCCATTAGCCAAAAACTGAAAGCTTCAGTTCCAACCCTTTAGGGAAGCAAGGCATTCTCAGCAGGGAACTAATTCTTCCTCTCCCGGTAAGGCTGTGCTGGCACTGACGCCTAACACTTGCTTTACTGGAAGCTCTTGCTCAGCCAAGAGGCTCGGCTGACTTTTAACTGATGCCAGTTCTCCATCTCGCATTACTACTGAACCCGTGCATTCTGGACAAGTGTGTACCCGATGGGTTTGTCCATAAGAGGCTTCTACTTCGTCAACCAGTTCGGAGTTTCCTAGGTAAAAGACAATTGCCCTTTCTGCAATTGATGACATCGGTTCAGATTCTACTGCGGCTTTGATTTTGAGCTGGCGATGCAGTTCAGGTGAAAGATACAGTGTAACTTTTTGCTTTTCTTGCATAGGACTGTGAATTGACTTACCCGGGTATGTATATCAGAATAGCGGCTCCTTTCTTTGCTGTCAAGACTCTATGCTGTTTTAACGTCATGTTGTAATATTTCGTTACATAATGCCATGATAGGAGGTACTTAACAACGAAAAATATGACGTGTAGCTGTTGAGGCACAGGTACAGGGGCGAAGCATTAGCGTTGAAAATCTCTGATATATCTATAGGATATGGGCGCGAATGCGAATCCCCTACAAAAACGCGATGCACCCCGCTGCTGTACCTAATAACAGCAGAAACCGCTGTATAAGTTCTCACGCTCACGGCCAATTTTAGAGTAGTTCACCAAACAGGCACTGTCTGCCCGGAACAAAAAGTTTCAACGCATCTATCTAAGGTATCTATATTAGGATTATTTAAGGCTAAAACCAGGCAATTTTACCTAACTTCGATCGTCCTCTGGGTTGATGTAATTGACCGAGTAAATCTGTTGTAATGAGTTGAAACTTAGAGTTTAGGAAATAGTTTCAATGCGTAAATTAAATATTGGTCTATCTGAAGAGCAACGTGCAGGCGTTATCGAACTGTTGAATCACGACCTGTCAAACGCTTATCTACTGTTAATCAAAACCAAGAAGTACCACTGGGATGTAGTTGGCCCACAGTTTAGATCGCTCCACCAGTTGTGGGAAGAACACTACAACGCATTAACTATAAATATCGATGCTTTGGCGGAACGGGTTCGAGCTTTAGGCGGCTATCCAATTGGTACTGCTGAAGGTTTTCTGAAGTATGCTTCGATTAAAGAACATATCGGCGATTTGCCTTTGGCTACGGAAATGGTATCGCGTTTAGTTGATGACCACGAGTTGGTTATTCGCAATCTTCGCAAACACGTCGAACAGTGTGCCCAAGAGTTTAAGGATGATGGAACGGCAGACTTTTTGACTGGTTTGATGGAACAGCATGAACAAATGGCTTGGATGTTGCGGTCTTTTATTGAAGGGGAATCTATTTCACCGGACGGTAAACAACCAAAAGCTAAAACTCCTACAGCTTCTCACGCTTAAAAATATATAAGTAGAAGGAAGAAGGAAGAAGGAAGAAGGAAGAAGGAAGAAGGCCCTTCGACACTTCGACTACGCTCAGCGCACCGATCGCGGTTCCTGAGCCCAACGACTGCGTTTATCCTGAGCGTAGTCGAAGGGCTCAGGATAAACGCAGTCGTTGGGCAGGAACCGAGAAGAAGGAAGAGGGGAAAATTTATTTTCCTTTCTTTAACCCTCTTCCATAACTTGCCTAATCAACCAGGTTTTTGCATAAATCTGGTTGTTTGATGTTGGGTTTATTTGGATTCTCAATTTGCTAAACTATCGAGTCGTATTCTTTCATATATCTGGGATGGGAGAATTTTGTGAATCCTGGTTCGCTGGTTGATGCTGGCAATTGTCGTCCCTTCAGTTGATTCTAATCTTTGTTTGAACTCTAAGCCAGATTGAGTTGGTGGTACAACTAAAATTTTTAATATACTTTCTATTGACAGCAAGTACAAATTATGGCGCATAATAGCCATGAAGAAGTCTTCTTTAAAAGCTCTAATTAGCCAAAACAAGGTATTTTTATGATTATTACTGCGGTTACTTTTGACAGCTAAATAAATATAAAAATTGCTGCTAGACCAATGATAAATACTGGCAGGAATTTCAGGATGCAACTGCTGGATATCGGTCATGATTAAAGAATGACATTTTGCCATTGCTGCAAAGTTGCATGACATACTGCTAGTAATCTGTCGATAGCCAACTAGAAACTCTGGTACTACTTTAAATTGATAATGTTCAGCGATGCGGAGGTGAAGTTCCCAGTCTTCGCAGCCTTGAGCATTTTGTGCTTTCAATTGGCAATTGTAACAGCCGACTTTCTCGAAACAAATACGGCGGATCAGAGAGGAACTGGCATTTCCTATGAAATATTTATAAACTAAGGCTTTGTAAACTTGTCCTTCGATGGTGGAGTTATAAAATCCACCTGTGAGTAAGTCTTTTTCGTTGATATCAAGTGACCAGGAATAGACAACTCCTACGGATGGTTCTGATTTAATTAAGGATTCGACTTGTTTTTCTAGGTTTTGCGGATACCAAATATCGTCGGCATCGATGGGAGCGATATATTCGCCTCTAGATTTTTGAATTGCGAGGTTGCGGGCGGCGGCGACGCCTGTATTGGACTGCTGTAATAGGATGACTCGGCTATCTTTTTGAGTGAAAGATGTGACTATTTCAGCGGTGGTGTCTGTAGAACCATCGTTAACGACTAAGATTTCGATGTTTTGATAGGTTTGAGATAATACTGATAAGAGTGTTTTTGCAATAAATTTTTCGGCGTTGTAAGCAGGTATGATGACTGAAATTAAAGGCAAATCTAAGTTTTTTTTCGAGATATTCATATTTGAGGTAGACTTGTGCTGATAAAATTTTGGTACTAAGGGCTAAGCTAATGCTATGTTAGCAAACGAGGACAGCCCGATCGCACACGGTTGAAATTTTTCCAGTATATATGTGCTGTTTTATACCAATATTTGACTTATACAATCAAAATCTTGCCTCATGGAACACAGTCACAGAAAATGGTGGAGAGAAATGGCGATCGCGTTTACAAAAACAATGGTATTTTTAAAGATTTTGTAAAGCAGTTGGTTTGGTACTACCAGCATCGGCAAAATCAGGCGTAAAATACGGGTATAAGTGGGAGAATGCAGCTAAGAATGCCAGAAAAAATACCGTTGAATAGAAACAGAGATCTGGTTATCAACAAAAAAGTAGAGATGGCTTTACCCTTTGTAAAGTAGCATCTGTAAGATGCAACCAAAGTTTTTCCTAGGAAAATCAAACAATTTAGGTGATGATTTATACTGCCAATCCAACTGTATCTGTGATTATCCCAGTCCATAATGGGGGTTCTTACTTCCGGACTTGTTTGTCAAAACTGGCTCAAGCTGTACCAAGACCGATCGAGATAATTGTAGTAGCAGATGGTGATAGCGACGGTTCCTGGCGTTTGGCTAAGGAATTTGGCGCTAAATTAATCAGAATTCCTGAATCCGGTGGCCCAGCACGGGCAAGGAATTTGGGTGCCCAGGCTGCGAAGGGAGATATTCTGTTTTTCGTGGATGCTGATGTTGCTGTTTGTCCAGAAGCTGTAGGCTACGCGATTTCGGTCTTCAAACATAATCCGTACTTAGCTGCGGCGATTGGTTCCTATGACGATGCTCCTGGAGATCCAGGTTTTCTGTCGCAGTATAGAAATCTGATGCACCACTACGTGCACCAAACAGGTAATGAAGAAGCTTCAACTTTTTGGGGCGCTTGTGGATTGATTCGCCGGGAAATTTTTTTGCAGATGGGTGGTTTTAATGAAAGTTATCGCCGACCTTCTATAGAGGATATTGAGCTCGGCTACCGTTTGAAGCAAGCCGGTTACAAAATTAGGTTGTGTAAAACATTACAGGTGAAGCACTTAAAGCGCTGGGAACCGATTTCGTTACTGAGAGCTGATTTTTTCTACCGAGCATTGCCTTGGACAGAGTTGATTTGGCGCGATCGCAAATTGAACAATGACCTTAATTTGCAAGTTTCGAGCCGCGTCAGCATAATTTTAACTTATGCAATGCTATTCTCGATTTTGGGGACTTGGTGGTCGCTGGGCTGTCTGGTATTGGCTAGCTTGCTGGCGATACCGCTAGTAGTAATTAATGCTCCGCTTTACCGTTTTTTTTGGCGCAAACATGGTATGGTATTCGCGATCAAAACAATTCCTTGGCATTGGCTTTACTATTTTTACAGCGGACTGGGTTTTGCGATCGGCACGGCTCGCCATGTATTATCCCAAAAAAAGTCCTTGACTGTCAAGGTTAACTTGCCAGTATCAGCTCAATCGCTCAAGACCAACTGAAGAAGCAAAATGTTTCAATCGATCGAGAGTTTTTCAGGGTATTCACTGGTGCATCTATTAAGTTCAGAAGTTATGACAGCATCATATAGTTAGATAAAAAGCTAGAGGTAGGCAAGCGTGAAACATTATCCTGTTGCGATCGTCGGTGCTGGGCCTGCCGGTTTGACCGCAGCCTACGAGCTAGTCAAGGAAGGGATTATCCCTCTTGTACTAGAAAAAGGTGATAAAGTTGGGGGAATCGCTCGTACTGAAACCTATAAAGGCTATCGTTTTGATATTGGGGGGCATCGATTTTATACTAAAGTTGCTGCGGTACAACAGTTATGGCAAGAGGTGCTAGGAAATGATTTTATTAAAGTGCCGCGCTTGTCCAGAATTTACTATCGAGGTAAATTTTTTAATTATCCGATAAGTGCCTTCAATACTTTATTTAATTTGGGTATATTTGAAAGTCTGCTAATTTTGTTGAGTTATCTGAAAGTGAGAATTTGGCCACTTCCTGAAGAAACGACTTTTGAGCAGTGGGTGATTAATCGTTTTGGCGATCGCCTTTACAAGACATTCTTCAAAACTTATACAGAAAAAGTCTGGGGAATTCCCTGTTCAGAAATTCAAGCAGATTGGGCGGCGCAGCGGATTAAAGGATTGTCGCTGACGACTGCGATTATTAATGCTTTGTTTGGTAGCAATGATACTAAAACTTTAATTAAAGAGTTTGATTATCCGGCTTTGGGGCCGGGAATGATGTGGGAAAAGTTCGCGGAGGCTGTGGAAAGTAAAGAGGGCAAAGTTTATCTCGATACTAAAGTAATTAGTTTTCAGCGTGAAGGTAATAAAATTACCAGTATTACTGCGGAGCAAAACGGAGAATTAGTTCAATATTCGGCGGATAATTTCGTTACCAGTATGCCGATATCGGCGTTGGTAGCAAGATTATATCCGCAGCCGCCGGAAGAGGTTTTGCACGCGGCGCGATCGCTCAAATATCGAGATTTTTTGATTGTATCGCTGATTGTCGATCGCAAAGACTTGTTTCCCGACAACTGGATTTACATTCATTCTCCAGAAGTTAAGGTGGGACGAATTCAAAACTTTAAGAATTGGAGTGCTGCTTTAGTTCCTGATGCTAACAAAAGTTGTTTGGGAATGGAATATTTCTGTAGTGTAGGCGACGAGATTTGGGAGATGTCGGACGCGGAACTGGTGGAATTAGCAACTCGCGAGTTGGTTGGTTTGGGTTTAGCAAAAACTGCCGATGTTGAGGATGGAGTTGTGATACGGCAACCGAAAGCTTATCCAGTTTATGATGGCGAGTATCGCGAACATTTGCGGGTACTTGAAGGTTTTTTGAAGGGAATTGAGAATTTGCAGACGATCGGGCGAAATGGTATGCACCGATACAACAATCAAGACCATTCTATGCTGACGGGGTTGTTGGCTGTCAGAAATATTCTGGGTGAAAAGCACGATTTGTGGGATGTGAATACTGAGCGATCGTACTATGAAGATTTTACAGTCGATCGGTCAAAGGAAAAAAAGGATTCGGATTTGATTTCGCAATCTAGTTGACATATTAGTCATCGCAAGAATTGCCTGTTTTGAACAGGCAAGATGCCTGTTCCACAATAATTATTGGAGTTGGCTTGCATAAATGACTCGATAGGTTTTCAAAATGTTCGATCGTAGATAAGGATTTTTTAACTGCTTTTTTTCCACCAAATCTACAGAACGGTGAAATAAATCCTCGATCTCCTCCTCCATACTCAATAAATGAGAAAACGTGAGGCGGTGCGATCGCTCATATGTCACCAGTACATCCACATCACTATCAGGGCGAAAATCATCCCGCAGCACGCCCGCCGAACAGGGCAAATTCGACAATGTTCCAGCGCTGGCAAAATTGTGCGATCGCATCTAGAGATACTTTTAGGCGATCGGTCACCACATATTTTAAATCAGATTGCAACTCAATCATGGGCGAGCCAACCTCCAATCTTGTAGCTAACATCTTTTAATTGTAACATCGCAGGTCTGACTGAGCAGAAGCCTTATGCAACTTAGTAGATAAGCTGCGCGATCGCACTGACCTAGGCATCATGTGTTACACTGGTTATCGAATCGAACATCTACAGCAACAGGGCACAGCAGCCCAACAAGCATTGTTGCAAAAAATAGATTTACTGATCGATGGACTTTACATCGAAAAACTGCACGGAGATTTGCTCTGGCGCGGTTCAGCCAATCAGCGACTACTGCCTTTGACAGAGCGTTATCGTACCTCGATTACTGCTCTATTGTCTGATGCAGATACATCCGCAGGACTAGAATTTTTTATGGGATTAGCAGGAGAACTTTCCTTTGTGGGAGTGCCAAATAAACCGGGATTTAGCCAAGAGTTTGAAGCTCGAATGTTAAATCGCGGAGTAATTGTGGAGCCAATTAAGCAAGATTAATGGCGGGCAGGATGCCCACCCCACAAAGAGTTATGTAATAGTCTGTGGAACAGGCAGGATGCCTGTTCTAAAAAATAGTTATGTAGCAGTTTGTGGAATATGTAACAGTTTGTGGAACAGGCATCTTGCCTGTTCTAAAAAATAGTTATATAACAGTTTGTGGAATATGTAACAGTTTGTGGAACAGGCATCTTGCCTGTTCTAAAAAATCTTGCAACAACTTTCAACATTTGAATACCCAAACCCCATTAAGGAGAAAAAACAGATGAGTAGCAGCAGCCACAAACAAGCTCAAGCTCGGTTAGCAAGAGAAAGACAAGAAGAAATTGAACAAGAACGTCAGCGCCAAGCCGCAGAAGATGCACGAATTCGAGCAGCCGCCGCCGAACGAGAACGCCTTCAACGTTTAGAAAATCTGAGAAATCAGTCGATCGCCCAAACTCAAGCCACGATCGCCAAAATACAACAAAAATCACCATAAATCTACCCCCAAGATAGCTCAGAACTCGCAAAACGCGGTCAAAACCTCCTGAATAGCCTCCGGGGAGTTGCAACCGAATATCAACTGCAAAACACTATCCAAGAATTGCCCAAAATCGAACAAGAACTCGATCGCGCAATTAGTCGCAAACGCCGGGATGACGAAGAGAAAAAACGCAAAGCCGAACTAGAAAAACAGCAATTTGAGCTCGAAGAACTAGAACGGGAAATAGCCCAAATCCCAAATCCCATGAACACCCAAAACATCACATCATCATGCTGGATACAGGAATTTGAAAAACAACTATACCGCCGCCAACACATAGTTTTATACGGAAACATAGACGACCAATTCCTCTGGCGCGGCAGCTATCAAGGAATTCACGAATTCCTCACCAACTACTTCCAAGACCTCAACTTCCAGCTAATAGTCCGCTACGACTCAATAGACGGATTCACCTTTGCTCGACCGGAAATGGGCGATCGCTTTGAACAAATAACCCGCGCCGCCGCCATCCGCATCAACCCCCAATTACCAACCCAGCCCGCACCCACAGCCCCAGCAACACCCGCAAACCCAATGGCTCCACCCCCCCGTGGCAATCCCGGAGCAGTGGGCCCCAGAATGAACACCAGAGTCTCCCTAGAAGATGCCTTCGGGAACCTGCGAGCCCTCGTCTCCCAAACTGCAAACCCAGCCGCAGCCGTGGTCGATTTAGCCGACATGATCACCTCAGACGGCTCCCGGTACAGTGGCGAAGAGCGAAACGCCCTAGTATTGCTGAAAAAAAGCACCCTAGAAGCATCCCTGATCCGAGAAGGCGACTTAGCCGGCTGTCGCAACACCCTAGTCATCCTCGCCAGAGACTTGCAGCGAGTCCCGGAATGGGTGTACCACAACAATCCCACCGTCACACTGCTCCAAGTATCTCGGCCCAACAAGGATGAACGACGGCTGTTTGCTCAACGGTTCCTGGCGGGTTTTTATGGGGGCGATCGCATCAACAACAAACCTAGCGCCCCAGGAACACCCTCAGAACTCGACAACCTCGCCGAAGAATTTGCTGAACTCACCGAAAACTTCCGCACCCTAGAACTAGATGCGCTGCGGGCCACATCCTGGCGCGATCGCATCCCAGTCAAACCCAAAGAAATGTGGCGTCTAGTAGACTTCTACAAATTCGGCCTGCGAGACGACCCCTGGGAGCGCATGGGAGCCGAAAAGGTTTCGCAAGCCAAAACAGAGCTTCCACGTACCGTCATCGGGCAACCAAGAGCCGTACAAGCCGTAACTACCATGCTAACTACCGCTAGAATCGGATTGACGATCGGCGGTAGTAGCGGGCGCAGCGGCAAACCAAAAGGCATTTTCTTTTTCGTCGGGCCAACCGGAGTCGGCAAAACCGAACTAGCAAAAGCCATGACCAAATTAGTATTTGGGGACGAAAAAGCCTTCGCCCGGTTTGATATGAGC
This sequence comes from Oscillatoriales cyanobacterium, assembly GCA_004294385.1. GTDB lineage: Bacteria > Cyanobacteriota > Cyanobacteriia > Cyanobacteriales > Microcoleaceae > Microcoleus. Next base: position 40,279 of record REAP01000010.1, read on the forward strand.
GAATACAAAGAAGAACACGCCGCCGAAAAATTAGCCGGAGCTCCTCCCGGTTTTGTGGGTTACGAAGAAGGGGGACAATTAACCAATCGAGTCATCGAAAACCCCCACAGTATATTGCTATTTGACGAAATCGAAAAAGCTCACCCCAAAGTATTAGATAAATTCCTGCAAATCCTCGAAGATGGGCGACTGACTGACGGAAAAGGACAAACAGCATACTTCAACCAAACAGCAATTATTTTCACTAGCAACATCGGCGCATCGGATATCATCGATCCTCACACCGGTGTGAAGATCCGGGAAGGTATCATGGAGAAAGTAAAAGCCGGAAACGCCAATGACTTCTCCTGGGACCAAGTAGAAAACCACTTCCGCGCCGAAGTAAACTGGCATTTCACCACTCGCATCGGTCGCGCCGAACTGCTGAACCGTTTAGGAGATAATATAGTAGTATTCGACTTGCTGCGGCCAGATTTCGTGGAAGCAATCGGCGACAAATTTTTAAAACAGTTGTCCGAATGCGCCCTAGAAAAATATCGATTCACCCTGAAATTCTTGCCATCAACCCTGAATATGTTGAAGCAAAAAATGGAACGGGGAGACAACCTACTATTTGGCGGGAGGCGAATCAAATCACTTTTAGAATCCTTAGTGGAACGGCCATTGAATACGTGGATATTCGATAATTTTCCAGACACAAACAAATTAGCTGGACAAACCCTAGAAATCGGCATCACCAACGATGAAACCATCGAGGTGAATCAAAATTGATGACCCTCACTGTCGTAGGGGCGGGTTCATCAACCATATAGATGGAAAACCGAAAATTCCCAAAACCCGCCCAACCCCACCAACAATCTCAATGTACATTTCTGGCCATCCTGTAGGGGCGGGTTCACCAACCATATAGATGGAAAACCCAAAATTCCCAAAACCCGCCCAACCCCACCAACAATCTCAATGTACATTCATATTTACCGTGGGGT
>REAP01000081.1 GCA_004294385.1 Oscillatoriales cyanobacterium
TTAATTCGCACATTAGAAATCGCATCATTCCCGCCCGGAATCGGCAAAATTTTCACAATTCCGCCCGCAGCAACTGCACCGGAAAACACCTTAAATCCCGAATCTTTCATCAAATCGGAAACATCGACTAATTCCATACCGAAGCGAGTATCTGGTTTATCGCTACCATAACGATCCATCGCTTCGGCGTAAGTCAAACGCGGGAAAGGACGAGGCAATTCCACGCCTTTCACAGTTTGGAAAATATTGCAGACTAAACCTTCGTTTAATTCGAGGATTTCTTCCACAGACATGAAACTCATTTCCATGTCCAATTGCGTAAATTCCGGTTGTCTGTCAGCGCGCAAATCTTCATCGCGGAAGCAGCGGGCAATTTGATAATATCTGTCTAAACCCGAAACCATCAGCAATTGTTTGAACAATTGTGGCGACTGCGGCAAAGCATACCATTCGCCTAAATTGACGCGGCTGGGAACTAAATAATCTCTCGCACCTTCGGGAGTCGATCGCGTTAAAATCGGTGTTTCAACTTCAATAAAACCGCCAACGTCTTCGAGGTGGCGACGCATAGCTTTGATATCCGCCGTCGAAACCTGAAACGGTAACTGTTTCCGCACCGCATTCAACAACTCAATCTCGTCAGCATAAATTTCTACCTCACCCGTAGGCAATTTAGGGTTGAGGGAATCGGCGGGGCGACTGGTAACTCGCCCAGTAATTCTCACCACGTATTCGCCGCGTAAAGCCTCAGCCCCGTGATAGGAATCTGGCGTGCGTTGGGGATCGCTGACAATTTGCACTAAGCCCGATCGATCGCGCAAATCGAGAAAAATCACCCCGCCATGATCGCGGCGGCGATCCACCCATCCGTAGAGGGTGACAGTTTGTCCGATGTGTTCGCTTCGCAGTTCACAGGCAAGATGCCTGTTCCACAACAACATTAAATCTTTATGAACAGGCATCTTGCCTGTTCCACAAGAAAATTAAATCTTTATGAACAGGCATCTTGCCTGTTCCACAACAACATTAAATCTTTATGAACAGGCATCTTGCCTGTTCCACAACAACATTAAACCTTTTATGAACAGGCATCTTGCCTGTTCCACAACAACATTAAATCTTTATGAACAGGCATCTTGCCTGTTCCACAACAACATTAAACCTTTGTGGAACAGGCATCTTGCCTGTTGCTGAAAATTGTGCAAAATATGAGTTTAATGCTTCTTGTCAAAAAACTTAGTTAGCGCACTCCATGCAGACTTAGACGCATCCGTCAAGCGACTGCCGATCGACTCAATTTCCCCAACCACAACGTGCCAATTTTTTTCAGATTCCTTCTGAATTTGGTCAACAGCTTGTTCAATGCGATCGCGTTCGATAAACTTATTCTGTTCTACCGCTTCTCGTGCTTGTTTCACTGCTTTCAAATAAGCCTCGCGACTGACTTCCCCGGCACCTTGCACCTGTGATTGCGCGCGCATTTTAATCGCATCAACCACCAGCCAATTTTTCTCAGCTTCTTTTTGAATCAGCCCCACTGCATCAGTCATTCTTTCTTTGGCGTGAGTCTTATTTTTTGCAAGGGCTAACTGCGCTTTCTGCACAGCTTTTAAGTACGCCTCACGGGTGAGATCGCCCGCTGCTTGTACTTCTGCTGCTGCGCGTTTTTTGATTGCTTCAAATAATATGGCGGTTTCGGTGATCGCCTCTTCTGTAGCTTCGGGCATCTCCTTTTTGACGATCGCAGTCGTTTCGGGAGTTACATCTATAATTGTTTCTTCGGTCATGTTTGGATCTGTCATATTTGGGTCTGTCATATCAATCATCTCCTGATTATCAAACGTTTTGAAAAAAGTCTACTGTCTTTAGGCAGATTTTGTGTGTAGCGCCCAAATCTATTTTGGCGATCGCTTATTTACATTGTAGTATTTTTGACACTCCCCGGCGTGAACGCGCGGGGATTCTTTGTTCTACGAGCCGACTTGCAATGACAGGATTTCTCCAATCAAAGTAGAGGTCAATTCTCCCAAAGTGTTGCTTGCATTTAATGCAAAGGTTTCGGTATGCCCTACCGTACCCAATCCTCGACTCAGGATGTTTCTAGCTGCGTTTTCATCTCTATCCATCACACAACCACATTGACAAACATGAGTTCTTGTGGATAGCGTTTTCTTGACAACTTTACCGCAACTAGAGCATTCTTGGCTGGTATATGCTGGATTTACCGCAACCGTTACTTTCTCAAATACTTTGCCAAAGTATTCAATCCAGATACGGAACTGATACCAAGATGCGTCATTAATTGACTTAGCTAGGCAATGATTTCTTACCATATTTTTAATTCTCAAATCTTCGTAGGCTATCAAGTCGTTTGACTGAACTACGCACCTTGCAAGTTTTATTGCATGATCTTTGCGTTGCCTACTTATTTTGAGATGGCGTTTTCCTAAAACCTGTCTAGCTTTGCCTCTATTTTTTGAACCTTTTACCTTTCTTGATATTCGACGTTGAGAACGTTTAAGAACTTTTTCACTCCGGAGGAGAAACTTGGGATTTTCAACCATTACCCCGTTTGAATCGGTGTAATATTCCTTTAACCCAACGTCTAAGCCAATGGTATTTCCAGAAGGTTCTATGTTTTCTTTTCTGTCAACATCAATACAGAATTGAACGTACACACCGTCTGCACGTTTCACCAGTCTTACCCGTTTTATTTGGCTAATTTGGTAAAAGTGTAAGTCGCGTGTTCCTTTTAGCTTTAATTTCCCAATTCCTTTCTTGTCGGTAAATTTGATTGATTTACGATCCGAAGCCAATTTCCATCCAGTTGATTTATACTCAACAGAGCGACAATCTTTCTGGAACTGCGGATATCCTTTCTTACCAGGAATTCCTTTCTTGCAATTTTCGTAGAATCGGGAGATAGCAGACCAAGTTCTTTCGGCGCTGGCTTGTCTAGCTTGAGAGTTGAGTTCGTCGGCAAATGGAAAATCACCAGCCAATACAGCGCAGTATTTGTTCAAATCATACTTGTCTACCTTTTTGTTGTCCATCCAATAGCGTAAACAGCTATTTCTGACAAATTGGGCTGTACGAATTGCTTCATCTACCGCTGTGAACTGACTTGATTTTCCGTAGGTTTTGAACTCAAAAACTAGCATTGCCTTACCTCCTACCTTATTCTATCCTATCTGGAAAAAGATAGCTCGCAAGAGCCACAAAGTTTTACAATTAAAGCCGTCCTATAAGGACGGGGTTTTCAACCCAGTTTTCTGATAAAATTAAAGCTCATGTGTAGAATACCGCCAATTAACTGGTACGGTTTTGCACACTTTTGGGAATTGGGAATTGGGAATTGGGAATTGGGAATTGGGAATTGGGAATTGATAATTGGGAATTGGGAATTGGGAATTGAGTCATTGTTCCCTGAGCGGAGTCGAAGGGCACAATTACTGAATCACCTTAATAGTCTTGGCGATTGCTATAACTATTAACAGGGAACAATTAACAGCGAACAGTTAACAGCGAACAGTCAACAGCGAACAGCGAACAATCAACAACTATTTAATTTTATGCTACAAGATCCCAATTTCCGAGTTCCGATTGCCATTAGTTTCGGTGCAGTCGCCGGTGCTTTGAGCCGCTATTATATTACATTGTGGTTTGCCAGTCGCTTCAGCACCGCTTTTCCCTACGCAACTTTTTTGATTAATATTACTGGTTGCTTGGCTATGGGATTTTTTATGACCCTAGTATCCGAACGAATTATGATTATTCCCCTAGAAGTTCGGTTAATGGTAACAACGGGCTTTCTAGGTGCTTATACAACTTTTTCTACTTACGGTTTAGAGACAAATGCTTTGTGGCGCGATCGATCTTATACTATGGCGATTGTTTACTTGATCGGCAGTGCCATACTAGGAGTTATTGCCGTTCAGTTAGGCGTAATTCTAGCGCGAATTGGCAAATAGATAAACTGGCTTTATTCTAAACTAAAAACCTACTTGATTCAAGAATTGCTGAAGCATCACAAAATCAATGGGGTTTTTCACGCCCGATCGCAATTCCGATCGCAGCAACCATTGGTGACAATAGGCTATAAACTGAATTCAGGAACGCGCGCAGCACAGGTTTAGGAGGGTAGTCAGTGACAGAAAGCAATTATCAATTATCTTCGCTACCGACCTACGCGCGAAAAGAACTGCGGGAATTAGTCCGATCGCAATTAAAGGCCCTGCTGGAACAAGGAGACTTTAAAGGGGCGAAAGCGATTTTGCAGCCGGTGCAGGAAGCTGATATCGCAGAAGCCATTGAAGGTTTGCCAGAAACTATGCAGGTCATAGCTTTTCGCTTGCTATCCAAAGACGAAGCTATCGGAGTTTATGAATATCTCGACTCCAGTGTCCAGCAGTCTCTCTGTGAAAAATTCAAACGCCAAGAAGTTATTGACATTGTAGACAAAATGTCCCCGGACGATCGCGCTAAACTGTTTGACGAACTGCCAGCAATTTTAGTCCGCCGCCTTTTAGGTGAATTGAGCCCAACGGAACGTGAAGCTACGGCTCAACTATTGGGTTACGAAGCTAGTACCGCAGGCCGGATTATGACCCCAGAATACATTTCTCTCAAAGAAAGCTTTACCGTTGCTCAAGCTTTAGATAGAATCCGCTCTTTGGCTAAGACTACTGAAACAATTTATTCCCTTTACGTCACCGATGCCGCCCGCAGCTTAACAGGAATTTTATCTTTGCGGGATTTAGTCACTTCCCCCCTTGAGAAAACTGTCGGTGAAATTATGACTCGTGAGGTAGTTTCTGTTCAGACTGGTACTGACCAAGAAGAAGTAGCTAGGTTGATTCAGCGTTACGATTTTTTGGCAGTGCCTGTAGTAGACCGGGAACAGCGTCTCGTTGGTATCATTACAGTTGACGATGCGATCGACATTTTAGAACAAGAAGCCGCCAAAGATATTTATGCCTTGGGCGGTGTCCAGTCCGGCGGTGACAATTATTTTCAGACCGATTTAATCACCGTTGCTCGCAAAAGGGTGGTGTGGCTATTTGTGCTGCTCTTGACTAATACTGTCACGGGATCAATTATTAGAGCTCAAGAAGATCTTTTGCAGCAAGTGGTAGCTTTAGCAGCCTTTATTCCATTGCTGACAGGTACGGGAGGTAATGTCGGAGCTCAGTCCTCAACGGTGGTAATTCGGGGCTTGAACACCGATGAAATTACAGCAATGGGCCCCATGAAGATAATTGTGCGCGAGGGGATGGCGGGAGCGCTGCTAGGAGCTATATTGGGGACGGTAGCAACTGCTTGGGCTTATATTCTGCAAGGGAATTTAGCAGTGGCGATCGCAGTTGGGGTCAGTTTATTGGCGATCGCAATTTTAGCTTCGATAGCCGGTTCAGCTTTGCCGTTTTTATTCCGCTCTTTGGGTTTAGACCCCGCTTTGATGTCCGCGCCCTTTATCACTACCGCAGTTGATGTCCTCGGTGTCTTGATTTATTTCTCTTTAGCTCGATTAATCTTGCAGATTTAATCTATTTAAGTAAATTTGCAGACATAAAAAACTCATACTAATTCTTAATTATGTCGTCATCCAATTCAAAAACTAAAATCCAAAATCCCAAATTGACTAATTTATCAGAAATTGCTGAATTGGTTTTCCTGGTTGTCTCTGCGGTGGGATTAGCTGCTAGTTTGGCTTTCCAGCAGAGCATTTATGCCCAAGTGCCGATCGCCCTTTCCCTCCTATTAAACTTTGTGAATCGCCAGAAGTTGCAGCGACAACTCAAGATGAGTACAGCCTCAACATTCGATCGCCTAAATCAACAGGCCACAACGACCGATATCGCGATCGAGCAATTACAAATTGCCGTAAAATCTTTAGACCAAGCTCTCCCCCAAACCACTCCCGAAAATCTCAATGTTCAGCCAGGAGAAAACTTACATTCCCTAATATCAGCCGTTGAAAATAGCCGTCAACGACTAATAATTTTAGAAAAAACCATGAAAATGACTCAAAGCGAAATTGAGCTGACTAGCCGCCAATTTAAGCAGCGCCCAGAGTTAGCACAAATCGAAACTTTGACGACAATCATGATTGACTTACAGCAGTTTGTCAACGAACTACCGCAGTGGGGAAGTTTGCAGCAACGACAGCTAACAGAACTTCAGCAGAAAGTAGAAGCTGCTTTGGGTGAACTATCTCAAGAAATTGCGACTATTCCTCACCGCATCGAGGAAGCTGTAGGCGATCGCAATTTTCAACCAGAGAGTTTTGTGGCTCAAAAAAATGGCGATCGACCTAAAACCTATGATGTTGAGATAATTCGCCAGAAGTATCCCAGAGCTTATGTCAAGTGGACTCCAGGAGAAGATGAGAAGTTGAAGAATGAATATGCTAGCGGTCAACAAATTGGCGAATTAGCCAAGAAATTTCAGAGACAATCTAGTGCCATTCGTTCGCGATTGCGAAAGTTAGGATTAATTGAATAATGGAATTGGGAATTGGGAATTGGGAATTGGGAATTGGGCATCGGGAATTGGGAATTGGGCATCGGGCATCGGGAATTGGGAATTGGGAATTGGGAATTGGGAATTGGGCATCGGGCATCGGGCATGGGGCATGGTTAGAACGTCACAAATAACTAATAACTAATAACCAATAACCAATAACCAATAACCAATAACCAATAACCAATAACCCATAACCCATAACTAATAACTAATAACTAATAACCAATAACAAAACGATCGCCCTTTTCTTCAAAAAAGCGATCGCCTTATTATTCAGCACTGGCCAACAAAAGCCACCCACTAATATCGTTTCCGGTTGCATCGGTATTGTTTAAACAGTCAACTGTCAACCGTCAACTGTCAACTGTCAACTGTCAACTGTCATCCTAAAAATCTTGCGGCAACAAAGAACTTAAACGATCCAACAAAGGATCAGATTCCCGATGAGGAGCAACCTCAACATCAGAAACTACATTCTGATACCCTACAGACTCAGACTCAACCGCATCAGGCTCTACTACTTTGGAAACTTGAGCAAAAGAAACTTGAGCAAACTGACTATTCACACTCCCCTGCAACTGCGACAACTGAGCGCCCAGTTGATTCAAGTGATCTTCTAGTCCCTTCAAACGGCTTAATTCCTCAGTAGAAACATTGTGCTCAAACTCACAAAATTTGACCGCAAGTTCAGCAATACGCTGTTCCAACCGCTGAAAGTTCGGTGAAGAAACCACCGACTCAGACACAGACACAGACGCCGACTCAGACACAGACACAGACAAAAACTGCCACAAAGCTTGCTTGCAGAGATTGCTAAAAGTCTGATACTTAGTCAAAGCCAGCTCTTTTTCAATAGCTGTCAACAAAGTCTGATCCACAGCATCTTCGGTAAATGCCACCGAGAAATTCGCCTTATTTTTTGCCCACAGTGCCATAGGTTCAAGCCTTAATGCGTTACTTAATCGTGGCTAGCTGAGCCTCAGCATAAATAAACTGTCCCAAAGCATTTGCTTTCCGAGAAGGCTGAGCCAAGTGAGCCTTAAGATTAGCTTCCTTGAGCAAAGGTTGCAGCACTTCGGAGAAAAACTCGCCGCCTCCACCAGTCAGAACCACATCCGTCACCCGTTCCGGTAGCCACTGTAACAAACGTTCGGACAGTTCATTTGCGAAACTCTCCCGCAGATCTTTAATAATTGGATCCAAATTAGTTGGCTTAGCAGCTCCTCTAGGACGGTAGAAACGCTGACCTTCTGGCTTGTTAACCGCTTCGAGCAAAGACAGAGATTGAGCATCAGCTCCTGGAATCTTAGAAGCGACTTGTTCGTAGAACTTGTTCATCGCGAAAGAATCACTCTTAGAAGCAGCCCGTGCAAACCGGAAACGATCGACCATCAACAAATCAGTAGTCTGGTGTCCGATATCGACAACCGCCACAGACAGTTCAGGCAACTCCGGTGAAAACTCCTTGTTGTCTTGAGCCTCGCACCAAATCAAGCTGCCAAACCCTTCTGGCATCACCCAAACATGGCTGATATTAATCTCTACGCGCTCGCCCCGGTAAACCATGACGTGCGGAGAGCGCAGTTGGCTGACAATTTCTTCCTTTTCTTTCTCAAACTGATCCTGGGAATAAAACGGCAAACCAAGCACAACTGCTACGTCGCCTTTCATTTGGAAATATCCAGCACAGGAAAAAACCTTAACTAAAGCATCTACTACTTTAGACTGGTCAGCACCGCCGAGATTAGCGCCAAAATCCGCCGCCAGTTGGCCTATAGCGAAACCCTTGCCCTGGTACTCCAGCCACATATCCAACAAAGGGTCTGTTGCTTTCGACTCAAAGCTACCACCCCGCACCTTTTCCACTGGCATAGTAGCCACGTTGGCAGGGATAAAAATAACACCATTGGGGTTGCGACTCACGCAGGCTTTAGTTGCCGTCCGACCCAAATCAGCACTAATAATCGATTTGTGAGAACTGATCTTAGTCTGTTGCGTCAGCATAGCCGAATTAGGAACAAGCTGTCTAGTTGTCATAAAAAAAAACTCGGTAAGTGGGAAACTGAGCAGCTTTAGCCCTGAAAGGGAAGCGAGACGAGCGGTTGTTACCGCTTTGAATAATGAGAGTTGCCACCCACTGAGCGGAGATTTGGACGCTGACACTGGCAGGCTGAAAAATAGTGATTGGGCAACAATTTTTCAACTTTACTTAGATTTGGCATTCAAATCAGCACCAAACATTATATTCGGGACGATCGCCTTTAGTGAATTTTATATTTCAAATTTTAGATTCTAGGGCTTATTCCACCAATTCGCCTGGGGGGTCTCGTACCCTGGAAGCTTGATAGTCAGTTTTATTGCGATCGCCTTCAGCATACCCGGTTGCCTGAGAGTGCACTGTTAAGTTACATTTAGTTAAGATTCTGAGTGTTAATTTTTATCTCACGTCCCCGACACCGCGATCTTACCTGATTTGTCCACAATTCGAGGCCCTCATATTTTATGAAAATTTCTTGGCGAACTATACTACTTTGGACTCTACCCGCCTTAGTCATCGGCTTTTTTCTGTGGCAAGGAGCCTTTGCACCATCCCCGGCAGAAATGACCAAGAACACCGCCAGCACCCGCCTAAGCTACGGTAGATTCTTAGATTACTTAAACGCCGGTCGAGTCACCAGCGTTGACCTTTACGATGGAGGTCGGACGGCGATTGTGGAAGCAGTCGATCCCGAACTAGACAATCACACACAGCGGTGGCGCGTAGATTTACCCTCAAATGCTCCAGAACTGGTGTCTCGACTCAGAGCCTCCCAAATCAGCTTCGATACTCACCCGCTGCGTAACGACGGTGCTGTGTTGGGACTCTTAGGCAATCTGGTGTTTCCTCTGCTATTGGTGGGAGGGCTATTTTTCCTCTTCCGTCGCAATGGCGGCAACGTTCCGGGTGGCCCTGGTCAAGCGATGAATTTTGGCAAGTCCAAAGCTCGCTTTCAAATGGATGCCAAGACTGGCGTGTTGTTCGATGATGTCGCCGGCGTTGAAGAAGCAAAAGAAGAACTCTCCGAAGTTGTGACATTCCTCAAAAAACCAGAACGCTTTACTGCAATTGGAGCGAAGATTCCCAAAGGTGTGCTGCTAGTTGGCCCTCCCGGAACTGGTAAAACTATGTTGGCAAAAGCGATCGCAGGTGAAGCTGGCGTGCCTTTCTTCAGCATCTCCGGTTCGGAATTTGTGGAAATGTTCGTAGGTGTCGGTGCTTCCCGCGTCCGAGATTTGTTTAAGAAAGCCAAGGAAAATTCTCCTTGTATCATCTTTATCGATGAAATTGATGCCGTGGGTCGCCAACGGGGTTCAGGTATCGGCGGCGGTAACGATGAGCGTGAACAAACTCTCAACCAGTTGCTGACGGAAATGGACGGCTTTGAAGGCAATACTGGGATTATCATTATTGCGGCCACAAACCGTCCTGACGTGCTTGACTCTGCTTTGCTGCGGCCGGGACGTTTTGACCGCCAAGTGAGTGTAGATACGCCGGATATCAAGGGCAGATTGGAGATTTTGGGAGTACACGCGCGCAATAAAAAACTGGGTGCTGATATTTCTCTGGATGCGATCGCCCGTCGGACTCCTGGTTTTACTGGTGCTGATTTGGCCAACTTGCTGAATGAGGCTGCGATTTTAACCGCCCGTCGCCGCAAAGAAGCGATTACAATGCTGGAAATTGACGATGCAGTCGATCGCGTTGTCGCAGGTATGGAAGGCACTCCATTAGTTGATAGCAAGAGCAAACGGTTGATTGCTTACCATGAAATCGGTCATGCGATCGTTGGTACAATTATTCAGGCTCATGATCCCGTACAAAAAGTGACCTTGGTTCCTCGCGGACAAGCCCGTGGTTTAACTTGGTTTATGCCTAGCGAAGATCAAGGTTTGATTTCGCGATCGCAGATTTTGGCACGGATTAGCGGTGCTTTGGGTGGCCGCGCCGCCGAGGAAATCGTGTTTGGTGATGCTGAAGTTACCACTGGTGCGGGTAATGACTTGCAACAAGTCAGCGGTATGGCGCGCCAAATGGTGACTCGCTACGGGATGTCAGACTTGGGCCCAATCGCCTTGGAAGCTCAACAAAGTGAAATTTTCCTGGGCCGCGACTATACAGCGCGATCGGAATATTCCGAAGAAATTGCCTCTCGGATTGACGGACAAGTGCGATCGATTGTCGATCATTGCTACGATGATGCACGCCGAATTATTCGGGAAAATCGCACCGTAATCGATCGCCTAGTTGATTTGTTGATTGAAAAAGAAACCATCGATGGTGAAGAATTCCGGCAAATTGTCGCTGAATACACCTTTGTTCCTGAAAAAGAACAATACGTTCCTCAGCTTTAAAAAGCTTTAGACATCTCCAATAAATATTGTGGAACAGGCATCTTGCCTGTTCAAGACTGCTTTTTTTGGAGATGTCTTTTTGACCTCAAATTCGGATCTGGTGAAGTGCCCGTCACCCAAATTAGAGGGTCAAACTAGACAAACCAAGTCCGCCTGCACGGACTCAAGAAATTCAACCCGCGAAAGCGGGTTTTGTGTGTTAAATGAAGTAGGTTGGGTAGAGCGATCGCTAAACCCAACACCTGATTTAAAATCAAGAGTTGGGTTTCGTTCTGGTTCCTGAACCCTTCGACTACCCGGTTCCTAAACCCTTCGACCAGTTGAAGGGCAACCCAACCTACATATTTTAGATTTAAATTATGTGTATTAATCGCACAGGCGACGATGGAGCTCTTGGCATCTGCGAATCATTAGTAGCAGAGCAAAAAATTAAAATCTGCCAACTCGAAGAGGATTTACAACAGCAGAAAGAATTGTGCATAAATTTACGGGCACAATTCAAAGCACTCGAAAATACTGATGATTCGGTTTCCGCAATTGAATGTGAACTTACAGACAATCGAATTGCATTAATCACATCTCTCGAAAAAGATCGGGAAATTTACAGAATTCTGATCAAGAACTATCCGAACGGCTCAATACTTCTGTTCGATCAAGATTTGCGCTACACTCTAGTTGATGGTCAAGGTTTAGCAGTCCTTGGTTTGTCCAAAGAACAGTTAGAAGGCAAAACATTATGGGAAATATCACCACCGGAAGATTTGCAATCTCTTGAATCAAAATATCGCGGTGCTTTGGCAGGAAAAGAGTATAAATTTGAATATAAATACAGCAATCGCATTTACTTTACAACTATTGTACCAGTAAGAAATGACCTAGAAAAAATCGTTGCTGGCATGGTTGTTATTCAAGATATCACAGAACAAAAGCAGGCAGAAATAGCATTACAAGTAATTAAAAACGATCTAAAAATTAAATATGAAAAACGTAGTACGGACTTAAAAACTGCCAACCAACAGTTACGAGAAGAAATTATTGATCGCTGGCGCACAGAAGAAGCTCTGAGAGAGAGTCAACAACAGCTAGAATTGTTTTTTTCTCAGTCTTTAGATGGCTTTTTTTTTGTAATGCTGGAAGAATCTGTGCAGTGGGAGAATACAGTTGATCAAGAACAAGTATTGGATTATGTATTTGCTAACGGGCGGGTAACGAAGGCAAATGATGCTTTGATAGCTCAATATGGAGCTACTAAACAAGAGCTGATTGGTCTGAATCTGAACTTTTTGTTTTCTCACAACTTGCCTGATGGCAGAGAGGTGATCAGGCAATTATTTGAGGCTGGCAGAATTCACATTGAATGTGATAATCACAAGTTTGATGGGACTACTATTTGGGTGGAAGGCAACTATATTTGCATTTACGACAGTCGTGGTAGAATAGTCGGATATTTTGGTGTGCAGCGCGATATTAGCGGACGAAAACAAGCAGAAGCAGCACTGAAAGACAGCGAAGAAAGGTTCCGACAGCTAGCAGAAAATATCGAAAGCGTGTTTTGGACAATCGATTTTAAAGAGGACAAACTGATTTATATCAGTCCTGCTTACGAAAAGATTTGGGACAGAAACCGCGCTGACTTATATGCTTTCCGCCAATCTTTTACAGATTTTGTTCATCCAGAAGATAGCGATGAGGTGCGGGCTGCTTTTTCTCGACTAATTGTCTGCGAAAATGACAACGACAACGACAACGAAATAGAGTATCGCATTCTTAGGCCAGATGGGGAAATTCGCTGGATTCGCGATCGGGCTTTTCCGATTAGAAATTCAACGGGTGAAATCTACCGTATAGTTGGCATTGCAGAAGATATCAGCGAGCGAAAACGAGTACAAAAAGAGCTACAAGATGCCAAGCAAATGTATCAGCAAATCCTGGATGCCATTACAGATTTTATACTGGTAAAAGGGCCAGAATCTCGCATTGTCTGGGCAAACAAAGGTTTTCGTGACTATTACAAAATGGAAAATTCGGAACTAATTGGTATTGTTGGTAATAAATTTGAAGAACCTGATTATATTCAGCAATATATTCTAGACGATGCTAGGGTATTCAACAGTGGTGAAGTTCGACAAGTATTAGAGGAACCGATTAAAAGTGGTGACGGAGAAGTTCACTATTTTGACACAATTAAATCGCCGATTTTTGACACGGAAGGTGAAGTAGTAATGACCGTGGGAGTTTCTCGGAATACTACGGAACGCAAACAGGCAGAAAAAGCTCTCCGCGAAAGTGAAGAACGCTTCCGTCAGCTAGCAGAAAATATCCAAGATTCGTTCTGGCTAGTTTCTGTTGACTTCAGAGATGTTTTGTATTTGAGTCCAGCTTATGAACAAATCTGGGGGCGGACTCGTGAAGAATTTTACGCCAATAACTGCAACTGGATAGATTGGGTGTATCCTGAAGACAAACACTTTTTGCTGAATGCTTTGCCGTGTGTTTTGCAAGGTGAATCCACTAGCACTGAATATAGGATTGTGTGGCCAGACGGTACTATTCGTTGGGTGTGCGATCGAGCTTTTCCGATTTATGATGAGTTGGGGCAAGTTTACCGCGTCGCTGGTATTTGTGAAGATATTAGCGATCGCAAATTGGCAGAAGCCCGCCTCCAAGCAGCACTCCGGGAAAAAGAAGTGTTGGTCAAAGAGATTCACCACCGAGTTAAAAATAATATGCAAGTAGTTTCTAGCTTGCTGCAACTTCAAGCTCAATACATTGAGGATGAAGCGATGCTATCTTTATTTGAAGAAAGCCAGACTCGAATTCATTCAATGGCTTTGATTCACGAACAACTATATCAATCTGATAGTCTCGCTCGAATCGACATTCAAACTTACGTCGAAAATCTGGTTGCTAATTTGTTTCAATCTTTTGGTTGCTCCAATAATTTAATCGAAATTATTCTCAATGTAGATCCATTTTTTTTAAATATAGAAACAGCCATTCCTTGCGGATTAATTATTAACGAGCTGGTTTCAAATTCTTTAAAATATGCTTTTGCCCCCAATATTAAAGGTGAAATTAAAATTGATTTTCGTGAAATACTTGATCGGCAATTTTACTTAAGTATTCAAGACAATGGCAGTGGTTTTCCGACGGATTTCGATGTGGAAAATACTGAAACATTGGGAGTGCGATTAGTTAAGATGTTAGCTGAACAATTGGATGGAAAAATTTCGATTGACAGTCACCCTGGAACCTGCTACCATTTAGTATTTAAAGAATTAAATTATCGTCGGCGACTTTAAAAACACATGAATCCCACAAAAGTTTTGGTTGTAGAAGACGAGGTGATTGTAGCTCAAGACATCGCGGGCAGATTGAAAAAACTGGGATACATAGTAACAGCTACAGTTGCTTCAGGAGAAGAAGCCATTGAAAAAGCTGCTGAAAACAGGCCAGATATAGTGTTGATGGATATCGTGCTCAAAGGTGAGATGGATGGCGTAGCAGCAGCGCAGCAAATCCGAACCAAGGTAAATGTCCCGACAGTGTTTTTAACAGCTTATGCTGACGAAACAACACTGGAAAGAGCCAAAATTACCAATCCATTTGGGTATATAATCAAACCATTTCAACAACAGGACTTGCGGGTGGCGATCGAGATTGCTTTGCAACGGCACGAAATCGAAACCAAGATGCAGCAAGCTCTCAAGGCTTCTGAAGCAGCCAGGGAAGCTTTTGAAGAAAAAGCACAGCGCCAAAATCAGTATCTTTCAATGGCTGCTCACGAATTGCGAAACCCGCTGACCGCAATTTTAATTTCTGCTGAACTTCTAGAATTAGATCGAAATACTGAGGACAAATCCCAAGTTAAAAGGTTGAATTTCCTACAGTCAGCTACTAAAAAGATGAATCAGCTAATTGACGATATGCTATTCATGGGTAGAACAGAATCAGATGAATTTAAATGTCATCCATTTCCGATAAATTTAGTAGAGTTTTGTCAAGACTTGCTGGAAGAATTGCAGTTGGGCAATGAAGAAAAGCACCAACTGGTATTAGTCTCGTCAAAAGTTACGAGTGCGATACTAGATCAACAATTGCTACACGGAATTCTTGCTAATTTAATTGTGAACGCTATCAAATATTCTCCTAATGGCGGTAAAGTAACCTTGGAATTGGATTACTCTCAGGAAGATGGGGGAGATAAAGTATCTATTTTAAATGCGTCTTCTGAGTCTTTGTTGCCGAAGGAACAATTGACAAATGTTAAATATTCTGGGATAATTTTCCGGGTTCGAGATGAAGGTATCGGTATCCCAGAAACTGAGTTAGGGAAAATATTTGAAATGTTTTATCGGTGCAATAATACTGGAAAGATTCCAGGTAATGGTTTGGGATTGACGATTGTCAAAAAAGCGGTTGAATTGCAGGGAGGTACGATCGCCTGTGAAAGCAAAATCGGCATTGGTACTACTTTTACAGTCGCACTTCCTTATATTCCACTGTCTTCTAGAACTTAGAGGGTCGGCACGGGGGCACGACCCCTACCAAATACGGATTAGGTGACGGATTTTTGTTGGCTGGGAATCATTACCAGGGCCCAATAGGGAACTGCTGCGGGATCGACATCTGCGATCGCCCGAATTACCTGATTTGGCATTGTAGCGCGTTCGATATACAAAGCGCGATCGAACTGTCCCAACTCAATCAACACATCCTTGACTTTGGCAAAGTGGCGGCCTAGTTTAATGATCACAGCAGCATCAACCAGCGCCAGTCGATCGCGCAAAACCTCAGCCTCCAACGTTGCAGGCATAATACTCAACACATCATTGCGATAAGTTAGCGGCACTCCCAACGCACTCGCACTAGCCATTGTCGAAGAAATTCCCGGCACAACTTCCGTGGTAAATTTTCCCGACAAACGGTTGAATAGATACATAAAAGTGCCGTAGAGAAAAGGTTCGCCCTCGCACAACACAGCCACATCCCGTCCCTCGCCCAGATGGACTGCAATTTTCTCGGCAGCAATATCATAATAAGGTTGAGACGATCGCGTTGGACTAAAAGGCAACGGCATCGGAATCTCTATTTGTTCTGGGCGTAGATAATCTGCCACGATCGATCGCGCCAACACCTTACCATTTTCCATCGCCGGATAAGCAATCACAGGCACCGATTGCAAAATCCGATAAGCTTTCAAAGTGATCAATTCTGGATCGCCAGGGCCAATACCCAAACCGTACAATTTACCAGTAGTCTCAGTCATAATTCGTCCTTTTTAGCTAACGCATTTACGGCCGCCGTTGCCATTGCACTGCCGCCGCGCCGCCCGTGCACCACGATAAATGGCACTCCCCGACTGTTCGCAGCGAGTTCCGCTTTAGATTCGGCCGCCCCCACAAATCCTACCGGGAAACCCAGGATTAAAGCCGGTTTCGGAGCTCCATCATCCAACATTTCCAGCAGTCGGAACAAAGCAGTCGGGGCATTTCCGATCGCAACTACGGCACCTTCTAAATCATTTAGCCACAAATCAAGGGCTGCCGCCGATCGAGTATTGCCGATTTTTAGCGCCAATTCGGGGACACTGGGATGCCAGAGGGTGCAAATCACTGGATTGTCGGCGGGGAGACGTTTGCGGGTGATGCCTTCGGCTACCATGCGGGAATCGCACAGGATGGGCGCGCCGGCGACAAGGGCGTTGTATCCAGCGGTGGCGGCGCCGGGGGAAGCTGCTAAATCTGTGACAATATCGATCATTCCGCAACTGTGGATTAATCGCACTGCGACGGATTCTAAATCTGGTGGTAAGTTCGATAAATCTGCTTCGGCGCGAATTGTGGCGAAGGATTTGGTGTAGATTTCTGTTCCGTCTCGAATGTAGTCAATCATTAAAATAATTGGTAATTGGGAATTGGTAATAGTGTATCGTCAGCCATTGGTGTCAACTTAAGGTAAAACCAATAGTCCGACAGGGAATGAATTCCCTGTCTCATAGCGAAAGTCCTCTCAAAGAGGACTGAAGAGTTAATTGATCTGTATTGGTTTCA
>REAP01000082.1 GCA_004294385.1 Oscillatoriales cyanobacterium
GGGTGGGCTTCTAGCCCGCCCACTGTTAATTTAGCAACAGGCTAGAAGCCTGTTCCACAAAAGTCAATTTACTTTGTGGGGTGGGCTTCTAGCCCGCCCGTTATTTCTGAAGTTGATTAAGCCGGAATTGCCATTCCGCGCTGTACTGCGGGCCGTTCTTGCAAGGTTTCTACCCAACGTTTCAGATGGGGATGGTTGTCCAGAGTTAATCCTTGAAATTCATAAATCGCCACCCAAGGATAGGTAGCAATATCGGCAATTGAATAGTCACCGCAGATGTATTCGTGTTTTGCTAGTTGATTGTCTAATACTCCATACAGCCGCAAAGTTTCTTTTTCATAGCGTTGAATTGCATAGGGAATTGGTTCTGGTGCAAAGCGTTTGAAGTGGTTGAGTTGACCGAACATTGGCCCGACGCTGGCCATTTGAAACATCAGCCATTCCATAACTTGAAAGTATTTTTCTTTGTCGGTGGGCAGAAATCTGCCTATTTTTTCGGCAAGATAGATCAGGATAGCACCGGACTCGAAGACTGTGATGCCGTTATCGCGATCGACTATAGCAGGAATTTTACTGTTGGGATTGATGGCGATGAATTCTGGGCTGAATTGGTCGTTTTTTGTGATGTCTATGACGTGCACGTTGTAGGGTAAGCCAATCTCTTCGAGCATGATGGAGACTTTGCGGCCGTTGGGCGTTGTAAAAGTGTAGAGGTCGATCATACTTGTGATGTTATGTTGAAAGTTGGGAAGGCAGTAAATAAAGGCATATTTTATCACACTTTGGAAGAAAATTGCAGATTTTTAATCGCTCGTGTTAAAATTAGCTGATAATAATAGAAGAATGACGATCGCCCGCAATGGATATTCTTGAAATTCTCAAAGACGATTATCAAAGATTTCCCGAAAATCAGACTTACAGTATTTATGCAAAAGATGTTTATTTTGAAGATCCGGTGAATCGATTTACAGGAGTCGATCGCTACCGCAAAATGATCGGGTTTATGGGGACTTTTTTTCAGGATATAAATCTAGATTTGCACGGGATTTCCCAGTCTGGAGATAGCATAGACACCCGGTGGACCCTGAGTTGGTTCGCACCGCTACCTTGGCGGCCGAAAATGGCAATTAGCGGGAGGAGCGAACTTAAAGTCAATCCCGATGGTTTAATCGTTTCTCACATCGATTACTGGAACTGTTCGCGGTTGGATGTGCTCAAACAATTGGTATTTCCTGTGAAAACTAATGTTTGACGATTAGGTTTTTGTTTTTTAGCAATAAAAAATCGACCCGTAACAGGTCGATATCAACAGTGGTATTTCACTGTTGAATAACTTCTTTTTTTTCTGCTAATTGACCTTACTAACCTTTGCAATATCAGACTTTCGACCATTTCTCGGATTATCAATGGTACGCCAGGAATCGTCATTGAAATCAATCAGGACTTCTTGACCTACATCTATCCCAAGACTGTCGGGATACCACACAATATAGCGATTGCCACTCTTGGCTTGAGCAAGCATTTTATAGTTGGGATACTCAAATCCAAAAGTTTGTAAAATCTTAAACGATTCTGTTCTCATTCTATTCTCCTGTTGTCTACTTTAATTACTAAGTAGCTGCCGAAGCAGCTACTTGGGATTCAGCAGTGAAACTAGCCATCACTCACTGTTTGCTATTCATCTTGAGAAGCAGCCCACCAAATTAATCCGCCAATTACCACGACTGGGATAGCCACTACCGCAATAGTTGCTAGGGTAGAACCCATTCCAGCAGCAGCAGGAGCATTGGAAGCCAAGAGTGTACCAGCACTAGCCAACCCGTTGCCTAAGTTAGAAAAATCATGCTTATGGTTATGTGGCGCATGATAGTGAGGAACGTGACGATGGGGAATGTGAGTGTGTGCGAGTTTCAAGTGTTCTGATTTTTCCTGTGTCATATTTCCTCGTGATTTAGTTCAGTGAACTAACTATGACATTCATCTATCGAGATAAAAATAGCAGATGGGGCTATACTGCTGCTCCATCTGCCCTTGACTAAAGAGTAGAATCAGTTAAGATATTATTGTAAAATTAAAAATTATCAATATTATCTCATGCAACAAAATAGACCTCGGAGCGTTCGAGCTAACCGTCAAGGAATAGATCAACTTAACCAAGCAAAGGAATCTAAACGAGTTGGTAATAGCAAACGTTTAAGTTTAGCTAAAATAGCTGAACAGGCTTATGTTGAAGAAACTACAGTTAAGCGTTTCTTTCGAGGAGAACGAATTTACACAGATAATGCTGAAGTAATTTGCCAAATATTAGGCTTAGATTTGGCTGAGGTTGTCGATTCAGAAGAATTAAGTCAAGTTAGTATTTTAAATGGAACACAAATTACTCTTGCGGGTTCTCTTGATGAAGTTAAGCCAGAACTAGACAAAATACTTGAGATGTTAAGAAAAGAATCAGGAGATCAAACAATAACTATAAGAATAATCAAAGAGGGCAGTGTGATCATAATTATAGATGGTTCTAATGAAGGACTGAAACGACTTGAATCTCGGTTTAAAGCGGGAGAATTAAAGCAGATAGCAGGGTTTACCGTTGAGGATGTACGTCCAGAGTGGGAAGATAAATCAGTAAGTCTAAGTCAATGGTTTGACAATACTTTTACCGCAGGTTGGCAAGCCGTAACAGAATTATTGAATCCCCAACAGTTACAAGCAACTGCACGGACTCAAAAACTTGAACGGGGAAAATTAATTGATTTACGAGCATATTTGTTAAGTCATTCTGTAGTCTTACTGATTAACTTAAGCCGTGAAAATGATGATTCCTCTACTGTCGAAATAACTTTACGGGTTTATCCAACTGGCGATGATGTCTATCTACCTCCCAGTTTGAAACTGCTTGTTTTAAGTAACAATGAAGTGTTTGAAGAAGTGACAGCTAGAAGTGCTGATGTTTTCATGCGATGTCAATTTGAAGGGGAAGTAGGAGAAGAATTTTCAGTACAATTAGTTTTAGGGGATGTGGTAGTAACAGAAGATTTTGTAATTTAATCCCGATGGCTGTTGGGCATTTTTTACAATTTGTAAACCGAGATGCAACTTGGGTAATGAATGTGGTATAATCGCCCCATTGAGAAATATTATATCAGGACTTACGCACGCCGAGGCCAGAAACCGGGTTTCTTCGTAGATATCTAGTTGGGAAACGAATGATTTTCATAGAAACCCGGTTTCTTTGCGTAAGTCCTAATGATAAATTTCAAATAGATTCAATATTGCTCCAGTTGGTAACATAATTCGTAAAATTAGGGGGGGTTTATGGAAAAGTTAGTGACTCTCAATATTAGTGGGGAATTTGACAAGGGTTTTGTCGTACAGGCAGAAGTACGGCAAGATGGAGGAACCACAAAAAATCAAGCTAATTTGGCCATCGCGGGTGCATCAGGGAAGTTACCCCCGCATCCTGAACTATTAGAACAGTATCGTCATTGGCAAAGCTTATACAATAATTTAGAGATATTTTTTCCGAACCGTTTAAAGAAGAAAGGTGATTTCACTAATGCTTCCAAAGATGAAGCTTTTGCAGCTTGTAGAAAGGCGGCTAAGTTATTAGCTAAAACCCTGAATACTTGGTTACAACAATCAACCGATTTTCAACCAATAGTCAATTTACTCCAAAATCATTTACAAGACTCAACCAGCACCAGAATTTTATTAGCGACAGAAAATCATTGGTTGCGACGTTTACCTTGGTGTGAATGGAATTTATTAGAGCATATTCCTAACGCAGAAGTCGTTTTAGCTTCTCCTAAGTTTAAACAGGTTAAAAGTTCAGGAAATTCAGGGAAAAAAGAGAAGGTTAAAATTTTAGTCATTTTGGGAGATAATGCGGGAACTGATGCGGATGAAGATGTCATTAAGCAATTAATTCCTGATGCCGAAATTTGTTGGTTAAAAGAACCTCAACGGTGCGATTTAGATGCACCTTTGTGGGAGAAAAAATGGGATATTTTATTTTTTGCGGGTCATGGAAAGACAGAGAGTGATGGAAGTATCGGCAAGATTCAAATTAATTCTAAAGATACATTAACAATTGATGAAATTAAGAATCATCTCAAAAGGGCTATAAATAATGGTTTAAAGTTAGCAATTTTTAATGCTTGCGATGGGTTAGGGATTGCCTATCAATTAGCAGAAGGAGAAGATTTATATTTGCCGCAAATTATTGTAATGCGGGAGATTTTACCGATAGCAATTGCTCCTAAATTTCTCCAATATTTCCTAGAATCTTATACTCACGGTTTATCCTTATCTACCGCTATCCGTGACAGTCGAAAAGAGTTACAAATTCAAGAAAAAGATTTTCCTTGTGCTAGTTGGTTGCCTGTTTTATGCCAAAATCCTGCGGAAATTCCGCTACGTTGGCACGATTTAGTAATTCCCCCTAATCCTTATCAGGGTTTATCGGCTTTTCAGGAGAAAGATGCAGCCTTATTTTTTGGGCGTGAAACTTTTACTAATCAGCTTGTCAAAGTTGTAGAAACTAAAAAACTGGTAGCTGTTATTGGTGCTTCTGGAAGTGGGAAATCTTCCGTAGTATTGGCAGGTTTAATTCCTAGTTTGCGTCAGCAAGAAAACTGGTTAATTGCTAGTTTACGCCCGGAATCTACTCCTTTTGAGAATTTGGCGAAAGCGTTGCTGTCACTTATGACGCAATTAGAAACGGGTAAAAGTGAGGGAGTTACTGAGGTTAATGCCGATGAAATTAACCAATTGGCGATAGATTTACAAGAAGGGAATCGCAGTTTATCTGATGTGGTAAAAAGCATCGGTAGCAGTCGGCGTTTTCTGTTAGTAATTGACCAGTTTGAGGAAATTTATACTTACCCAAATCAGAAAAATCGGCAATTTTTAGATTGTTTATTGGATGCGGTGCAAAAGTTTTCTGCCTTCAGATTGGTGATTACTCTGCGGGTTGATTTTTTGAATCAAGCAATAAAATATGATCCTTTTCGGGAACAGTTAGACAGATGGAAACCGGAATTTATCGGCGGGATGACGAGAACCGAATTGCAAGCAGCAATTGAAGAACCTGCTAAGAAAAGAAATGTCTATCTGGAAGCGGGATTGACAGAACATATTCTCAATGAAGTTGGTGAGGAACAGGGTAATTTGCCATTGTTGGAATTTGCGCTTACGGAACTTTGGAAACAGCAGGAAAATGGTTTGCTGACTCGTCTGAAATATGATGAAATTGGTGGGGTAGAAAAGGCTCTTTGCCGACACGCGGAAGGGGTATATGATGCGCTGAAAGAGGGGGATAAGGAACGGACAAAGCAGATTTTTATGAAGTTGGTGTCGCCGGGAGAAGGCACGGAATATACGCGCCAACTGGCGACTCGCGCTGAGGTGGGGGAAGAAAATTGGGATTTGGTAACGCATTTGGCGACGGCACGTTTGGTGGTGAGTAATCGCAATGAAACGACTCAGATAGAAACGGTGGAAATTGTGCATGAGGCTTTGATTAAAGCATGGCCTGATTTGATCCAATGGATTGAGGAAAATGATACTTTTTTGAGATGGAAAAAGCGGTTAAAGGTGGCGTTTCTGGAATGGGAAAGGAATGAGAATCAGGAGGGTTATTTGTTGCAAGGCGCACCCTTGGGAGAGGCGGAGGGGTATTTGTTGCAACGGTTGGAAGAGATAAGTAAGGCGGAACGGGTGTTTATTCAGTTGGGGTTGGGGTTGCGCGATCGCAATCGTCGCCGTACTATTTTAGGTCTAACGAGTGGTTTATTAGCTGTTTCTATTTTTGCTGTGGGGGCGGTGTGGCAATGGCAACGGGCTGAACGACAAAGCTTAATTAGTGAAACTGATAGTTTAGGCAATTTAGCTTTGAGTCAATTTCAGTCGGGAGAAGGTGGAATCAATGCTTTAAAGATTGCACTTGAAGCCGGATATAAGCTGAAACAATTAGTAAAAGATGGTGAATCATTAACAAATTATCCTACTAATAGCCCTTTTTTGGCTTTACAGACTATTACGAAAAATATTCGAGAAAAAAATGAGTTTAAAAGTGATGATGTCACCCTTAATAAGGTGATTGTCACTCCTGATGGTAAGCAAATTGTTTCTTTAAGCCAAGTAGAGAATAAAATTATAATTTGGAATCTCTCCGGCCAGATAATAACAGAATGGAATGAACCAGATAACCAAGATTTTTATGATTTAGCAATAAGTCCTGACGGCAAATATATTGTTACTATTGGTGAAAATAGTAAGTTATATATTTGGGATTTTTCTGGAAAACAAATAGCAAAATTAAACTATTTAGGAGATATTGTTAGGTTCACCCCAGATAGTCAATATATTGTTGCGGCATCAAGAATGGATACGAAAATAATATTTTTTGATTTATCAGGTCAGAAGGCTAAGGAGTTCCGAATTAATGGCGGTGGGACTATACATAGTTTAGACTTTACTGCTAATAGTCAAGAAATTGTGGTAGGAAATGCTGTTGGGATGGTGCAATTTTGGAACTTAAAAAATTTGCAAAAGATGAGAGAATTTCAAGCGAACACTAACAAAGTTACCAAAGTAGCGATTAGTCCTGATGGACGGCAACTTTTAACTTTAGGGGTAGATGTTGATTCATCCAAAACTAATGTTCTCATATCCAGACTTTGGGATTTATCAGGTCAAAAAATTGCTGATTTTAATTTTTCTCAAACTCTTACTCCTGATGGCGATGTTAGTTTTAGTCCTGATGGTCAACAAATTGCTACAATCACTCCAGGTGAAGGAGCCGTCAAATTATATGATGCTAGATCGGGAAAACTGATTGACCAATTGACAATAAGCTCATTTTTTGGTTTTGGCTTAAGTTATAGTCCTGATGGTAAAACAATTTTTATCTCAGGAAATGAGGGAATTAAATTATTAAACATAGCCCAGCCTAATGTTACAGAATCACCTGCCTTTACAGAATTACCGACGAACTATGAAGAAGAAGTAAATGGAGTAAAATCTCCAACAATGAGAAAATTACAGTTTAGTGCAGATGGTCAAAAGCTGTTCATTTTAACTTTTCGTAATCAGATATTAGATGTTTGGGATTGGCAACAAAAAGAGGTGAAAATATTAAATTTTCGTGAAATTTTTGTTGGTCTATTTCCTGACCTTAAAGGTCAAGGTTTTGTTAATCTATCTCCTGACGGTAAATCTGTTATATTTGTTACGAAAGAAAGTGTCCAAAAACGTGATTTAACAGGCAACCTAATCTCGGAAGTAAAAACTAATGTTGCCAAGGAAGAATTATTATTGCATACCTTCAGTCAGGGAAAATATATAGGTGATGAAAATTATAGTTCTAGTTTTGATGGCAGCAAGATAGTCACAAGTGGATTTAATGGCGAAAACTTCGGTAAATCAGGTGTAGAATCGTCTTATCCTCTGCGTTTATGGGATTTGTCAACTCAGCAAGTCAAGCAATTAAAACATGATTCCATTTCTAATATATTTCATCGAGTGGTAGTTAGTCCAGATGGCAAGTATATTTTTACTATTCAATCAGGAATAGGCAAAATTTGGGATGCTTCAGGAAATTTGATTGCTGGGTTAATAAATGTCAATGCCAAGCCATCTGGAAAGGGTAACGAAATTTCAAGGATAGCTATTTTCTTAGATACATCTACAACAGAGAAATTTATTTTTGACGAAAACCAGAAAAGATTATTGAAGTTTTATGGGATGAAAATTAGAGAGGTTTGGCAAAATTCTACAGCCATGAAAGCAGGATTAAAAAGTGGTGATATTATTGTTGAAATAGATGATCGTAAGGTTTCTGAAATGACGGTGAATAAAGATGACTTTCTTAAGGGAAAACCTGATACAAATGTCAAAATAAAATTCATAACTACTAATGATAAGATTGAAGAAAAAACTATTACTCGTGAAAAATTTGTTTTTGATCAAACAATTATGATTCTAGGAAACACCGCAAAATTTAGTCCTGATAGTAAATATCTGGCAACCTGGGATAGGGCAGGAAAAGAATTAGACTTAAGGAATATAAATAGCAATAAACTTATTAACTTAGATAATCAAGCAAGTATTCTGGATGCCTATTTTAGTCCTGATAGCAAATTAATAGTAACAACTGGTGCAGATTATTCGATCAAGATATGGGACTTTTCTGGCAAATTGATTAATCAAATTAAATTACAACAATCTCCAAATGCCTTGACTTTTAGCCCTGATAGTCAGCAAATTGCTTTTTTAGGTTATCCCAATGAATTAAGCATCTGGAGTATAGCCGGAAAACTAATTGCTAAATATACTGTTCCCGAACAAGGTCAAGGGTTAATCCAATTTAGCCCAGATGGGAAATCTATAGCCACTGGCGGTAAAAAACTGATGATTTGGCGCAATCAGAACTTAGATGAACTATTAGCTACAGGGTGCGACTGGTTAAAGGATTATTTCGTTACTCGTCCAGAGGAAAAACAAAAGTTAAAAGTGTGTCAAGATCATCCCAAGTCTAAATAAATTAGGACTTACGCAGGGCCAAAGAAACCGGGTTTCTGCTTAGAGACTGTTGGGGAAAACTAGATATTGATAGAAACCCGGTTTCTGACTTTTGGGGCAATTTAGTTGTGGATGATGTACAATAAGACGCGAAGTCAGTTTGTCAAAGGTATGTGTGGAGTCGGGAGTAAGTTGGATCGTAGTTAAATTATTACCCGAACAGATAGGAGCATCAATAGATGGCTATTGTCAAAATTCCCAAAGATGGTTTAATGACTAAGGAGAAAGATTGAATGACCTTTTGCCAGAATGAATAGAATAACCTTTCAGTGGGATGAGCAAAAAAACAAAATTAATCAACAAAAACATGGTATTTCTTTTGAAGAAGCAGAATCAGTTTTCTTTGATGATTATGCCATTCAATTTTGGGACGAAGATCACTCCCAAGAAGAAGAACGTTTTTTACTTCTGGGCATAAGCTCTAAAATGAGAATATTACTTGTAGTTCATTGTTTTAGAGAAGAAGATTCTATCATTAGAATTATCTCAGCCAGAAAAGCGAATAAAAATGAAAGTCAAGAATATAGGATATAAAACAATGGAACCGGAATACGATCTGTCAAAAATGAAAAAAAGACCTAATCCTTTTGCCAAACAGTTAAAAAAACAGGTCACTATTTCTCTCGGAATTGATGTGATTGAATATTTTGAAACGATGGCTCAGGAAAAAGGTATATCTTCCCAGGAACTAATTAATCTTTATTTGCAAGATTGCGTTGTTTCTAAGCGGAAATTATCTCTGAATTAGCGACAGGTTGCGATTGGTTAAAGGATTATTTCGTTACTCGTCCAGAGGAAAAACAAAAGTTAAAAGTGTGTCAATATCATCTCAAGTCTAAATAAATTAGAACTTACGCAGGGCCAAAGAAACCGGGTTTCTGATGAGAGATTCTTGGTGAAAATCAGAGATATCGCAGAAACCCGGTTTCTCAAGTCTCAGGCTGAGATGCGATCGCGCTTTTGATGCGTTTATTACTCCCGCTCAATCAAACGCCTTTTCATCACACAAGAAACTTCACCATATATACTACCTTCTAAACCCTCTAAATAATTATGTTCTATATCCTCATACTGACCTAATTTGCTAGTCCACTTTCCATTAGGAAGTTGTCTGGAGGCGTGTTGAGGTTTTCCATCTAAAACATAAATCGCGATCTTTTCAAAACCAGCTTCCAGCAAAGCATTTTCACAGACTTCATACCCTAAAGTTTGATAAGCCATCATAAAAGCAGTCAGAGATTCCTCTCGCAGTATATTAGGTGGCCAGTAGTCTCCACCTTTGGCATCTGGCCACCACCATTCTTCTGTACTTCCAGCAGCCCAAGCAATACAATTATAATCAGTTGTGTCTGAACTGGTAATTTTATATCCCGTTGTCACTAAATTAGGATGATTTTGTTCAATCCATTCTTTAATATTTTGCATCCAAGCGTTATTTCCTACCATTTGTAACCTTTTGCTTTCCCCCACTCTAACCATAACTGAGTCATCTCTTTAGTTTTACCCCGTTTTTCTAAAGGTACTGGATCTTCTCCAGTAATTTCACACAGAGCATGAAACCAACGCCCCGATTTTCTTTCCACTTCCCTTAATAACAGAGGAATTACTACTGAACCCATCCTCATAATTTGTTGGTAAGCAGGGTGCATGACTAAATCTGTAGTGGAGGAAATACCTATCGTTTCATTGCGCCATTGTTGTACTAAATTTGTAAAAGTGCGATCGATTTCTTCCATCGCACTTGGCATTGCACTGACTGGATAAAAATACCCAACTAAGCACCCGTTATACTCTATTGCTAGAGATTCGGTTGCCTCTAACAAAACTTGTTCATTTAATTCATGCAAATTTGTTTGTTTCATTGGGCATAAATTAAAATATTTAGTATTAAGTTTTATCGTAACTGAAAAGGATATTTTTGTCAAGGACTAAATGCGTTGCGATCGCTGCTTTAGCTCCAAACCAGATATTTCTGAAAAACCCGGTGTCTGTCTGGTTCGCCTTTTATTGAACAAGCATTAAGTGCGATCGCCCTTTTTGAACACCTACAAATTCAGTGCGATCGCCCTTTCAACTCAACTCTCTATTGACATCGCACAGATTTCGTGCATCAGTAGAAATCTGCTGTATTAGCCCTGGACGCATAGATACCAAAGAAACCGGGTTTTTCATTTTATTTAAAGGCTGGGATGCAGTTTTTTGGTAAAAAACCCGGTTTCTGCCTCTCTGTGGCGGCTTCTCACCCAAATTAAATCCGCCACTAAATTAATCTCTGTTACATAACGTTACAATATATAAGTAAAGAACTTTCAGGCGAGCTAAACAATCAATGCGCTTAATATTAATGACCGGAAAAGGCGGCGTGGGTAAAACCTCCGTAGCCGCCGCCACTGGGCTGCGATGTGCCGAATTGGGATACAAAACCCTAGTGCTGAGCACCGATCCCGCCCACTCCCTAGCCGACAGCTTCGACATGGAACTCGGACACGATTCCCGACAGGTGAAACCGAATTTGTGGGGAGCAGAATTAGACGCTCTCAGGGAATTAGAAGGCAATTGGGGAGCAGTTAAACGCTACATTACTCAAGTTTTGCGCGCCCAGGGACTCGAAGGCGTTCAAGCTGAAGAATTGGCCATACTTCCAGGAATGGATGAAATCTTCGGTTTAGTGCGAATGAAGCGGCATTACGACGAAGGCGAATTTGATGTTTTAATTATCGATTCGGCTCCCACTGGAACAGCATTGAGACTGCTAAGTTTGCCGGAAGTTGGCGGCTGGTACATGAGAAAATTTTACAAGCCACTGCAAGGTATATCCGCCGCCCTTCGACCTTTAGTTGAACCTATTTTTAGACCAATTGCGGGTTTTTCTTTGCCAGACAAAGAGGTGATGGATGCACCTTATGAATTTTACGAACAAATTGAGGCTTTGGAAAAGATTTTAACTGATAATACTGTCACTTCGGTACGGTTAGTTACTAATCCCGAAAAAATGGTAATTAAAGAGTCTCTGCGCGCTCATGCCTATTTGAGTTTGTACAATGTAGCCACAGATTTAATAGTAGCAAATCGCATTATTCCCGCAGAAGTAACTGACCCATTTTTCAAACGGTGGAAAGAAAGCCAGGAGCAGTATCGTCAGGAAATTCACGAGAATTTCCGACCATTGCCCGTGAAAGAAGTGCCGCTTTATTCCGAAGAAATGTGCGGCTTGCCAGCTTTGGAGCGATTGAAAGAAACGCTTTACAAAGACGAAGATCCTAGTCAAATATATTACAAAGAAAATACGATTAGGATTGTTCAGGACAATAATCAATATGTTCTAGAACTGTACTTGCCGGGAATTGCTAAGGATCAGATTCAGTTGAGCAAAACAGGAGATGAGTTGAATGTTCGGATTGGGAATCACCGCCGCAATATGGTTTTGCCGCAAGCTTTAGCGGCGCTGCAACCTTCCGGGGCGAAGATGGAGGATGATTATTTGAAAATTAAGTTTGCTTGATGCTACGGCTAAGGACACGGCAATGCCGTGTCCTCCGTTACTGCTAGACACAATTAACAGGACTTAGATAGCAAACCATAACTCTTCGCGG
This sequence comes from Oscillatoriales cyanobacterium, assembly GCA_004294385.1. GTDB lineage: Bacteria > Cyanobacteriota > Cyanobacteriia > Cyanobacteriales > Microcoleaceae > Microcoleus. The sequence goes on from REAP01000082.1 coordinate 12,174, forward strand.
ACTCCAACGAAATGTCTGGGAGATTACGAAGCATATCATCCCATGTATTCTGTCGTTGCAATGCTTCTATAACGACTTGAAGCGGCTCTGAGAATATGGCGGGAAAATCTGCCTCTTCAGGAAACTGAATCTTAAACGCTAACTGTTCTTGAGGTGGAGTGAATTGAGCGTTGACTGCTTCTTTGTTACCTCTGGCATCAACCCGATACCAACCAACTTCAGGCAAATGGATAGCATTCAACCCATGCAAGCAGTAAGGCGCGCCTCGATCGTTAATACTCAACCGCTGATAACAAAGGCCTGCCGGAATATCATTTGCTCTGAGTAACGCTGCTAACAGGTGACTTTTCGCATAACAATAACCTGTTTTGTGGTGAAGAACATCTGAAGCTCGACAGGTAACAGGATTCATTTGATAGTCATAACTGTGATGAATTTCATCTCGCACCCACTCAAAACACGCTTTTGCGATCGCCGTTGGTGTCTGATGTCCCGATGCGATTTGTTTAGCACATTCCATAATTTCGGGATGTTGCCAATCAATAACTTCACTCACTTTTAAGTATTCTTTCATTTCCATAACTATTCTTCCTCGTACTGCTATCACTGTTGCCGATTCACTTTGCGGAGTTCTACGTTGCCTCCTTCAAAGACTTGAACCATGAGTTGATAGCCTTCCATCAATGACATTCCAACAAGAGGTTCTGAATCGGCTTCATCAATTGGGATTGTCAGATAATCTCCATCCCAAACTACAACTGCTTCATATATATTAAAAACGCATTCACTACCATCACCAAGAATAGCGCGCCCTCGCCTTTTCCATTTCAAGTTCAACTGAGTAATTAAATCTGGAGGTAATGAAAGCCAACCATTAAAACCCGTATCTACGATCGCCTCATGTGTGTAAACTTTCCCATCAGAGTCACATATTGAAAGCGAGATGATCGGTTCAAAATCAGCATTGACTATTCCTGGGATCATACAGATATCTTGGTTCGTCCACCGAATCGGCGGACATGACGATACCCAACGCGAACAATCCAGATTTGAGCATTTGGGTGACGAGATTCAAGGCGATCGCAAGCAGCTATTTCACTCGCATCAACTTCAAAATCTCCAGTTTCAATGTCGATCGCTACAATTTTGCCTTGATTACCCGATTCGATTTGTGAGCGTATTTGAGTTTGGTATATGCGATCGCCACGTTGAGCAAATTCTTCTTTGCTATAGAGGGGTTGACTGACTACCATGATTACCACTTTTCCTCGATCTTTGCTTTAACTATGATTATAGCTGTCGCTATGCTGGCTTTGCTACGAATGCAGGATAGTTTTTGTGTGCATCTCTATTTGGCAAGGGCGAAGCATGACCGCAGACAATTTATTAGTGAGAATCAGAGATTTACTGCCGGAATGCTTCTCCCCTACGAATATATTTGCAAAAATAAGATGCACCTACTTCACTTTTCAATGCTCTTTCCATGACTATTCCTCTCCCTCTTCTTTTCCATCCTCTGTGCTCTCTGTGCCCTCTGCGGTTCCTTCAATCTTTCCCGCATTAATCTCAACTTTTCGCGGATGACGTTCCGACGCAGTTGTTTGCAGTATTTTCAATTTTTCAGGGTCAGCATCCGATCGCCAAAACAAGCGATGTCCCTTAATTCTGACACAATTTTCCTCCAAACACTGCACCCATTCCCGGTACTTGAATCCACCCGACTTATCTAAAATCCCCAGTTTCTCCTCTTGGCGGCTCAGCTTAGCAAACTTCTGATAATGCGGATAACTCACAGCCACAAAAGCTTCTTTTCTAACTAAAATTGGCGGATTAGCCAAATTAGAATAGTCTTGATAGCTGACAGAAAGACCGCGCAAGTTGATGTGCATGGAAGTGTGCAGGACTGGATGTGGATTAATATCAAAATCGGGATAAAATAAATAAGATATTTTCGGTTGATCGGCATAAAATTTGATGATTGTAGCGCCATCAAGTCTGCCGATTGTACGGTTGGCACAGCCTTCATAGAGTCGCAGCAAAGGGTCGAGTTCTTCTAATGCAGAGACGTGAACAGAAAGAGAACCGGGCAGTTTGTAGCCGATCGCACTATCTTCGCAACAATCACCAATAATCTCACTTTTGCCCAAACTATATAGCATTAAATCAGCCAAAGTGCAAGCTTTTTGATAATTATCAAACAAACCTTTGATGTCATTGCGGATTTGAGCTGGGAGTCGGCGCATCGAAGGTCGGTCGCCCAAACCGTTCAGAGCGAGATATACTAGCAAATCCTGGCGGCGTTTATCGGCGATCGTCTCCCAATCATCCGCGTCGGTAGCTTGCAAAATCACCCGCCAAGCGCGGTTAAAACTGTGAAATTCCCCCTTAATCGCCGATTCTTCCGCTAATTCGCCTTTGACGGGAAGGCGGCCCCGATCGCTCACAAAGGCCATCAGAGGAGTCAGCATTTCCTCGTAATCTTCAAAACGCTTAACTTGCGATCGCACTCTGGGAGTCAATAAGTGCGATCGTAACCGAGAAGCGCGAAAACTTTGACCTTCCGCCGCATCCCGAAACACAAAATAGATTCCCAAAGCCACAGGAATCGCATCAACATCCAAAACTTGGTCGATATAAACCTTCAACTCTTCCTGTTCATAATACTTCTGAAAAGTGTTCCAAGAAGTAATGATTCCATCCCCATAAGCAATTTGACCTCGCTCGCTATCATCAATCAATACCTGAGCCGCCACTATCAGTAATTTGTTAGTTAATCCCCAAGCATTGAGCAAAGCTTCTCGCCTTTCTCCCAAAGATTCAACCACATTAATCACATAACCAATATTCACAATATCAGCATTAATTCGCGGAGTATCTGGTTGATAATACGGATCCCATCCAGCAGCAGCATAACCTTCTTGTCCAATATGTTGAATATCTCCGCCGTAGCCACAACCGTAATCAAAGAAAGTATCACCATCAACAAATAAATCAGACTCTAAAACCAAACGCACAGGTTTAGAAATTGAGTTGCGTATGATTGCAGCTTTGTGGCGATCGATCTTCGGGATTGATAACTGACTATTTTCCTGTTTTGTACGTTCAACTACAGCATGATCTCGGATTTCGACACCGCAATATCCCAAGTATTTGAGCCAACCTTCGCGAGTGCCAATAACACTGGTATTATCGAGTAGTCCCCATTTCTCTTCGGAGCGAGTTAGTCGAGCAAACTTTTCGTAGTTGGGATAATCCGCAGTCACAAAAGTTTCTTTGCGGTGCAAAACTGGTGGATTTTCGCTGTTGCTATAGTCGATAGATTTAACTTCGCCTGTTTCTAGATTGATTTGGATGCTGGTTTGCAAAGCTGGGTGAGCATTTGTATCAAAATCTGGGTAAAAAAGATAGGATATTTTTGGTTGACGAAGCTGAAACTTAACTAAGGTTGCTCCATCAATATTTGGGACATTTTGTCTGGCACATTTTTCGTAAATTGTGAGAACAGGATTGAGTGTTGGCAAAGCTGAAACATGAATGTAAAAAGCCGTAGGTAATTTTTTCCCAACTTTGCTTTCTCGACAACAGTCCGCCACTTTTTTAACTAAATTATCCACCGCAATTTCCTCGTTACCATGCTCTGCCTGATCACGCAGATCCAGAGGCTCTGCCTCTTTTTCGTCTAACAAAACTTCCGCAGCAAAAACCATCAGAGGCGTGAGCAGTTGTCCATTATTTTCTAATGGTTCGTCCTCGGAAATAGTGGTGATATCAGGATCATAAGTCATACTATAGCAATCCTATTTTATTTGTGCAGGAGATCTTTTTTAAACTCAGATGTTGCACCATTTCAATCAGCTATTTACGAACGGGCTAGAAGCCCATTCCACAAGAACATTGAATTTTTGTGAGACAGGCATCTTGCCTGTTGCTGACAATGGTGCAAGAAACGGGCTAGAAGCCCATTCCACAAGAACATTAAATTTTTGTGAGACAGGC
>REAP01000083.1 GCA_004294385.1 Oscillatoriales cyanobacterium
CGCAGCAATTTTCCGCTTCCTATTGTTCCTGCAAGGCTTCCATAACTGGACGCTCAACCCCTTCCACATGATGGGAGTTGCAGGCATCTTGGGCGGCGCACTATTGTGTGCTATTCACGGTGCAACCGTGGAAAACACCCTGTTTGAAGATGGCGAAGGTGCAAACACTTTCCCAGCTTTCAACCCAACTCAATCTGAAGAAACCTACTCGATGGTCACAGCCAACCGTTTTTGGTCGCAAATCTTCGGAATTGCCTTCTCCAACAAACGTTGGTTACACTTCTTCATGTTGTTTGTACCTGTCACAGGCTTGTGGATGAGCTCTTTGGGCATCGTCGGTTTAGCATTAAACCTGCGGGCTTATGACTTCGTATCACAAGAATTACGTGCAGCAGAAGATCCTGAGTTTGAAACGTTCTACACTAAGAATATTCTGCTGAACGAAGGCATTCGCGCTTGGATGGCTCCAACTGACCAACCACACGAAAACTTCATCTTCCCAGAAGAAGTTCTGCCTCGTGGTAACGCACTTTAAAAAATGAGGATTTGGATTTAAGATTAATCTTTTAAGATTAAAATCCAAATCTCACCCAAGTTTCGGGGCAGTAATCTGTCCCCACTTTGGGAAAAAAAACCTGAAATCCCAAATCCAAAATCTCAAATCATTGGAGGTTCTACCGCGTGGTAACGCTATCTAATTCCTATGTAAGCGGTCGTGACCAAGAATCCTCCGGGTTCGCTTGGTGGTCTGGTAACGCTCGTTTGATCAACCTTTCCGGTAAACTGCTCGGCGCCCACGTCGCTCACGCCGGTTTGATCGTTTTCTGGGCTGGAGCAATGACTTTGTTTGAAGTCGCTCACTTTATTCCAGAAAAGCCCATGTACGAACAAGGCTTAATTTTGATGCCTCACGTCGCTACTTTGGGTTGGGGCGTCGGCCCTGGCGGTGAAGTTACAGACATCTTCCCGTTCTTCGTGGTTGGTGTTCTTCACTTGATTTCATCTGCTGTTCTCGGTTTGGGCGGCATTTATCACGCCGTTCGCGGCCCAGAAGTCCTCGAAGAATACTCTTCGTTCTTCGGCTACGACTGGAAAGATAAGAACCAAATGACCAACATCATCGGCTATCACCTGATTCTTTTGGGTGGCGGTTGTTTGCTGCTGGTTGCTAAGGCCATGTTCTTCGGCGGTGTCTATGACACTTGGGCTCCAGGCGGCGGCGACGTGCGTATTATCACGAACCCAACTCTTAACCCCGCTGTGATTTTTGGCTATTTGGTTCGCTCTCCTTTTGGTGGCGAAGGCTGGGTAGTTAGCGTCAACAACATGGAAGACATCATCGGCGGTCACATCTGGCTAGGCCTGATTTGTATCGGTGGCGGTGTTTGGCACATTTTGACCAAGCCTTTCGGCTGGGCTCGTCGCGCCTTAATCTGGTCTGGCGAAGCTTATCTGTCTTACAGCTTGGGCGCTTTCTACGGCCCGACTGGTCCTGAAGCTTCTCAAGCGCAAGCTTTGACCTTCTTGATCCGCGACCAACGCTTGGGTGCTAATGTCGGTTCTGCACAAGGCCCAACTGGTCTGGGTAAGTACCTGATGCGCTCTCCTACTGGCGAAATCATTTTCGGCGGTGAAACGATGCGTTTCTGGGATTTCCAAGGCCCTTGGTTGGAACCTTTGCGTGGTACTAACGGTTTGGATTTGAACAAAATCAAGAATGATATTCAACCTTGGCAAGCTCGCCGCGCGGCTGAATACATGACTCACGCTCCTTTGGGTTCTTTGAACTCTGTGGGCGGCTTGGCGACTGAAGTGAACGCATTTAACTTCACTTCTCCTCGTTCTTGGTTGTCTTGTTTCCACTTTGTGATGGGTTTCTTTTTCTTGGTCGGCCACTTGTGGCACGCTGGTCGCGCTCGCGCGGCTGTCGCTGGCTTTGAAAGAGGTATCAATCGTGAGACGGAAGCGGTTCTTTCGATGCCTGATTTGGATTAATCGATCGCATTTAATGCTGAGCGTGATTGTCTAATCATTAAAAGGCTCCTGTTTAATCGCAGGAGCCTTTTTATTGAGAAGGAATAAGGAAGAAGGAAGAAGGAAGAAGGAAGAAGGAAGAAGGAAGAAGGCATAGGTGTCAACTTAAGGTACAACCAATAGTCCAACCGGGGTTGAAACCCCTGCCTCAAAGCGCAAGTCCTCTCAAAGAGGACTGAAGAACTCCTGCCGTCCTCTTTGAGAGGACTGTCTTCTATTAGACAGGGGTTTTAAGTTGACACCAATGGGAAGAAGGCCCTTCGACTTCGCTCAGGAACCGGGAAGATGCAACAATAATAATGGTTTCAACAATGTCGGATACGGCAGTGCCCTTGGACTACCCTTTCCTTTTTCCCTCTTCCTTCAAAATGAATAATCAAGCTTGGTTGACATCATTAAAAGCACATCGGGCGATCGCAGTTATTCGTTCTTCCGACCAGGAAATGGCTTTGCAGATGGCAAAAGCTGTAGCCAAAGGAGGAATTCAGTTTATTGAGATAACTTGGAATACGGAAAAAGCGGCTGAATTAATTTCGCAACTCCGCTTGGAATTACCTACTTTTAGTATTGGGACTGGCACACTATTGAATTTAGAACAGTTGCAGGAAGCCATAGATTGTGGCGCTCAATTCCTGTTTACTCCTCACACGGATGTAGCTATGATTAAATTAGCTGTTGATGCGGGAGTGCCGATCGTCCCTGGTGCTTTCTCTCCGACAGAAATTGTCACTGCTTGGCAAGCGGGCGCTACCTGCGTTAAAGTGTTTCCGATATCGAGTTTGGGAGGTGCGGCTTACCTGAAAGCTCTGCAAGGCCCGCTGGGTGAGATTCCTTTGATTCCCACGGGTGGGGTGACGCTGGAAAATGCGAAGGTCTTTATTGATGCTGGGGCGATCGCGGTTGGTTTAGCTGGAGACTTATTTCCTAAACATTTGGTGGCTAATGGAGATTGGGAGGCGATCGGCCAAATTGCTCGAACTCTCACCCAAAACTTAACAACTTCTGAATCTTCTTTACCAATTTAAACTCTAAAATCGTAAATCTCAAATGATCCGAGGTGTGAGAAATGAAAAATAATATAAACTCAAATTACTTTCGCCATATTGGAACTTTCTGTGCTGGTTTCGCCTTGACAATTGCAGCTTTTTGTGGTAGTTCAACTGCTGTAATTGCTGGCGAAAAACACAACACCATTGCCTATCGAATTATGGAGTTGCAACAATCTAGTCAACGCTGGATTGAAATCGATCTATCAAGACAAAAGCTAATAGCTTGGGAAGGAAATAAATCAGTTTATGCTGTAAATATTTCTAGCGGTAAACCATCGACTCCCACTCGCACAGGAACTTTTGCGATTCAAACCAAATATCAGATTTCTAGGATGGCTGGGCCGGACTATGATGTGCCCGATGTTCCTTATACAATGTATTACGATGGGGGCATGGCAATCCACGGCGCTTATTGGCACAATTTGTTTGGCACTCCTGTTAGTCATGGTTGTACAAATGTGGCGGTAAATCATGCTAAATGGCTGTTTGAATGGGCATCAGTGGGGACGGCGGTGGTGGTGCACAAATCTGAGATTTAGGGCATTTCACATAGGGCATGGGGCATGGGAAGTAAAGAAGCTAGTTGATGTCTAGCGGATATCTAGTAAAGGAGACAAACAGCGCATGATCCAAACCATATCTAAAACACAAACTGTGATGTTTGATGAGTTCGTTGCCTGGTATCCAGAGAACTCTATCCATCGATATGAACTACACAACGGAGTAATTGTTGAAATGCCTTTAGGAACCGGCGACCATTCCGACGTTACGGGCTTTATATCGAGTGAAATAAATTTTGAAATCAGGCGACTGCAATTGCCTTATTCCATTCCAGGTGACTGCTTACTCAAGCTTTCTCGTAGCGAATCAGGCTACCAACCAGACGTAATTGTGATAGACCGAACCGCGCTTATAAACGAACCACGCTGGAAAAAAGAATCGATCATCACGATGGGTAGTTCGGTTCGACTGGCTGTAGAGGTAGTCAGTACAAACTGGCGGGATGATTATTTTTTCAAGGCCTCGGACTATGAGGAAATGGGCATTTCTGAATACTGGATTGTAGACTATTTCGGTTTAGGTGGTCGTAAGTTCATTGGTAATCCCAAACAACCCACCATCTCGGTTTACGAACTGGTAGATGGGGAGTATCAGGTTAAACAGTTTAGGGGCAGTGAGAGGGTGGAGTCGCTAGCTTTTCCAGAATTGAGCTTGACGGCTGAGCAGATTTTTCGGGCTGGTTTGCTTCCAATCTAGCTTAACTAGAATGGTTGATTAACAGTTAACGAGTAAACCCTTCGACTACGCTCAGGGAGCTATGACCAAAGCGCTTTGGCGACTGGTATATATCCTTAACTTAACTGTACGACTGGTTTATCCTCTAACAAAGTTTGATTTGTCAGCAAATCTTCGACGGTAATTCGCAGAAAACGCTGTTCATCAACGCGGAACAAAGCTTTTATCCGATCGCCTCCCGGATACCCAGGCGGTGTCAATTGAGCGATGCTGCGAGATCCGTCTTTGTCGTTTAGCGGTTGTACAGATGTTTTACCTGCGAGTTGGCGAGTAATTAATCTGTCACCATCAAAATAGATTTCTGTGCTGCCAGTTTCCGCTCCCAATTCACCAACAATTAATTCTATACTCGGCTGATTTTCTAGAGAAGCTCCCAATACTAATTCTACTGGTTCGCTCATCGGGTAAGACTGACCGGATTTGATTAAATTATGCCAACTATGACAATTTTCGCGACGATTCCAGTAACGAATGCCGTAACTGTGGTATAGAAAATCTTTGATTTCTACGCCTTGACTGAGTTGCAGAGCACCTTGGGCGATCGCCTCAAAGGGCTTGTCACACCGAATTTTTGCTATGTCGAAATATTGCTCAACCCACCGTTTGACAGCCGGAATTTGTACGGTGCCGCCAACTAGCAAAACTGCGTCGATATCCCCAATTTCTAAACCCTGACGGCGCGCTTGCTGCAATACTTGATTCATGCACTCATCAAGGTTGTCAAAAAACTGATGTTCTGCGAGGATGGATTCAAAGCGATCGCGATTTAATTCTAATTCGTAAGTCTCAAAATTTTCTTCATCAAAATAGACTTCACTAGCTCGTTCTTGCACAGACAATTGAATTTTTAAACGTTCTGCTAATCTGGTGATGATGGAAGATTGCATAATTCCTGTATTTTTGACCAAATCATCTACGAGCCAATTATCAATATCCGAACCGCCTAAATTTTGTCCAGCTTTAGCCAAAACACGGGCTATTTTTGCTTTTTGTCCTGAAGATGTAGCCAGGGATCTGTCGCCCCATTTCAGCAGGAAACCGAGGGGCTTTTTATTAGCAGAAATATCTAAACGCACTAAAGAAAGGTCGAGAGTTCCGCCACCGAAATCAATTACTAACAGATTTTCGCGATCGGCTAAACCGTAACCCAAAGCCGCCGCAGTTGGTTCATCCAACATCCGCACCTGTTCTACTTGCAAAGATTGAGAGACTTTACCAAGCCAATTGCGGTAAGCTTCAAAACTGTCTACAGGAACAGTAAAAACCAAAGAATCAACAGGTAGCGGTAGTTCGCGAATTGATCCAACAATTTGGCTCAAAAACCACTGTCCTACTTGTTCAAAAGTAACTATTTGTCCGTCAAGTTCCGGTACAAAACCCTGAATGGGAGTGCCAATTCCTCGCTTAAAATTGCGGAAAAACCGAGAATCTGTAGTCAAGTCAAGCCCTTTGTCGCGGACTTGTTGACCAAGTATGACTTGATTTTGAGCAGCGTCCTCAACGTAGAGCAAACTGGGAATTAGGGGTGGATTTTGAGCCGAGATTGCCGAAAGTCCCGGCAATTTCAAAGTTTCGGGCTGGGAAGTCGCGGGATTCCAGCGAGCGACGACGGTGTTGCTAGTTCCAAAATCAATTGCGATCGCCATTGAAGCAAAATACACAGCTACTAGGGATTCAAGTATTTTAGGGTATTTGGAGACACAAATGCAAATATAATATTCCAGGCTGAGAATTGCTGGCTGCGGATGGTGCGATCGCACTTAATCTCAAAATTAATAATTTTTGCTTTCAATTCCAGCTAAAATCAGAATGACACTTTTTGAGAAATCCCCGATTAGGGATGCAGCGGATGAACCTACCTTCTTTCTTGTGGTTGTGGAAAATAGCAGCTTGGTCAATGGGTTTTTCCCTGTTTGCTTACCTGTTGCTTGCTGTTAGTGGAACGTGGATGTTTGCGGCTCGGAATACGAAACAGCCGCGTCCACAATGGCTGCGTCCTTTTCATTTGGCCACAGGTACGGGGATGGCTACTTTGGTAATTTTACTACTGGGAATTGGTGTAGTCGGAACCCTGGGAGAATATGGCAAGTTGGGTCATTCGGCTCATTTGCCTGTGGGATTAGCCGTTGTTACTTTGGTGTTGGTTTCTGTTGGTAGTGGGTTGCAAATTAGCCCTAAAAATCCTTGGGCGCGCCCTTTACATATTGGTGCTAATTTGACTTTATGTGGGGGTTTTGGACTGGTGTTGTTGACAGGATGGACTATTGTCCAAAAGTATTTGCCCTGATATTTGGGATTGAAAAATGTTTTTGATTTAGAGGCGGGCAAGATGCCCACCCCACAATAAAATTGATGCTTTGTGGAACAGGCATCTTGCCTGTTGCTAAACGGAATTGATATTACTTTCCGCCGTAATAAAAGGCAACTTCTTTATCTTTCAGCGGTGCAAAGTCAGCAGCGATTAGCATTGGATCTAGTTCTGCTTGAGGAAGGTGTTTGACGCCGATGCGGACAATGCGCGATCGCATGGTATTTGATACACCACTGCGCTGTCTCCCGGCTTCTAATCCCATCACTTGCTCGTAAAGATCTAATTTGGCCTGCGGAATCGGAGTGCCGTCAAAGTCGATGCCAGAGGCGATCGCGACATCGATCGCATCTGCACCAGTTGTAGATTGAGCCGCTGAGTTTGTTTCTTCTGACATTGTGCTGTGTTATCCAAGTTTGCTAGCGCCACACAGCACCACATTACCAGCTTAGGGGTCTGCTTGTCTGATAAGTTTATTTTATGCTACATATTGCAAATACTTATCATTAACTGTTGCACTTAATTATCAAAAAAACGATACACTAATATCATGTCTATTGCAACTTATTATCAAATAGTAAAGTTGTACTTGTGGTGACTTAGGAGAAGGATTAATGAATGTAAGGTTAAAAGTGCTGGCGGGTGCTAGCGCAGGATTGTTGCTGCTAGCGGGTTTGGCGGCGAATACAATGGGGCTTGGACAAAAGGCGATCGCGCAACAAACTCCCCAGGGCGATCCTCTTCGAGGGCTTCGCCAACGAGATTTGAGAGCACAAGCTCCCATAAATCGCATTAGAATTGTGTTTGCCAATCGCAGAGATGCCACAGATTTGCAAAACAAAGCCAATCAAGTAGCTGCAATACTCTCAAAAGAAATGGGAATTCCCGTCGAAGCAGTCATCGGCGATGAAACCGCAGCCGTCACAGCTTTGGTAGCCGACAAGGCAGATGTCGCATTTGTAGCAGGGCGCGCGGCATTAAAAGCTGAACAATTAGCCAAAGCACGGATGTATTTAGCCGAAGTTCGCAGCGATTATTCCGGCGGAAATACCTATGATTCCGTGTTTGTAGTGCGTCAAGACAGCCCTCTGCGTCCGAAGGGTTCCTCAAAGCAAACTCTCGAACAATTGAAAGGCAAAAAAATGGCTTTCACATCTCGAACTTCCGGTTCGGGATTTATTTTTCCAGTGGGAGAATTGGTGGGTCAAGGATTAGTTTCAGGGCCAGATAGATTAGAAACTTTCTTCGGAAATGTCACCTATGGCGATGGTTATGGTAGTGCTTTGCAAGCAGTATTAAAAGGTCAAGCAGAAGTTGCAACTGTATCAGAATATGCTTTATTGCCTCCTTGGATTACAGCAGCAGAAGGTAAGCAATTACGAGTGTTGCAAAAAGTTCCGGGAGTTCCAGCCCACGGAATTGTAATTGACGATCGCGTTCCTGCACCGATGCGAGAAAAGCTGATTAATGCTTTCATGACAATGAATGAACCTGCGAACAATCAATTGTTCCGTAGTTTGTACAATTCCCAAAAGTTAGTAAAGGTCGAACATAATACCCATTTATCAACATTGCGCCAAGCTTTGAAAAGTGCCAAATTAGAGCCGTAATTTATTATGTTAACCGTTGACTAACTGGGGAACGTGAAGCATTTGGGTGTAAAATCTTGGGTTTTCAATATAAATAGCTGGGTGCATCTCATTGTGGGAAGGGCGAAGCATGACCGCAGACAATTTATTAGTGAGACACAGAGATTTACTGCGGTCATGCTTCGCCCCTACGATTTTTCTCCAATAAGTACCTAATCTCTGAATCAATATTTCTATGACTATTGAATGTTGTCATTTACAAACAGCTTATTCCCGATCGCTAAATCGGCCAATTCTCAACGGAATTGATTGCAAAATCAAACAAGGCGAATTTGTGGCGCTACTGGGTTTGAACGGTGCGGGAAAATCCACGCTGTTGCGCTCCTTTGTTGGCTTAGTGCCTTTTAAAACCGGAGAGATTCGGATTAATGATATTGTGATGAATACGCGCACGATCGCGCGAATTCGTCGGGAGATCGGCTTGATTTTTCAAGGAGGCGGTTTGGTGAAGCAGTCCCAGGCGATCGAGAATGTGTTGTGCGGTTGTTTGGGTGGTTTAAATACTTGGGAGACGCTGTGGGGTTTTCCGAAACAAAAACGCGATCGGGCTTTTGAACTACTAGCAAACTTCGGCCTTGAAGACCTAGCATATCAAAAAACTGGACTACTTAGTGGGGGACAACAGCAAAAAGTTGCGATCGCCCGCGCCTTAATTCAATCCCCACAGATTTTACTAGCAGACGAACCCACTACCGGATTAGATGTCATCGCCGCCCAACAAGTCATGGAAATCCTCGCGAAACTGCACAAAGAACAGGGAATGACCGTAGTTGTAGTATTGCACGACTTGGGAATGGCGAGCAGTTATCTGGAAAGGGCGATCGTCCTCGACGCCGGTCAAATAGTTTATGATGGCAAATGTCACAACTTGTCAGACAAATTTAGCAAATTAACAAATCCCAAAATAGCAGCCTGAAATCAACCCTTCTCCACTCTTCCTTTGTGTCCTTCGCGTCTTCGCGGTTCGTTTAAAAAAATCCCCTTAACAAATCCAAAAATAAACGCAGATGACCGAAAAAAACTTGAGTAATTTATCAAAAAATTATGGCTGGATTAAAAACATAGGTATAGCAGTAGGCTTAATTCTAACTTACGGTTGGGCGTTGCGTGGACTAGAAATAGATGCCGGAACTCTGGCTAGCAGTTGGCCTTACATGACCGATTTTATCTCCCGTTTGTGGCCTCCCAATCTCGAAATTATAGATGTTGCAATTAAGGCTTTGATTGAGACAATTCAAATGTCCTTATGGGGAACCACAATCGGGGCAGTTATTTCTGTGCCGATTGCTATTTGTAGCGCTCACAATATAGCACCAAAGTGGTTGCAATGGCCGGCTAATTTTATCCAAAATGCGGTGCGTTCTGTGCCTTCGATTGTGTTAGGATTGTTGTTTGTGTCGGCAACTGGTTTGGGTGCACCGGCTGGTACGTTGGCTTTGGGGATTTATACGATCGGTTATCTAGCTAAATTCTATCAGGAGGCGATCGAATCTGTGGAAGTGCGATCGATCGAATCATTGCAAGTAGGAGGTGCATCTTGGCTACAAGTTGCCCAATATGGAATTTTCCCGCAGGTATTGCCGCTAGTCTTAGGTTATACCCTGTGGATGTTTGAATATAACATCCGTGCTGCTTCGGTTTTGGGAGTAGTTGGTGCTGGTGGAATTGGTTTCGAGTTGGTTAATTATATTCGAGCTTTTGAATACAATAAGGCGACAACTATGATGTTAGTGTTGTTAGTTGTGGTGACAGTTATAGATGTGATTAGCAGTAAATGGCGGCAACGTTTGGAAGCAAAATGAATTTGATATTTGGGAACAGGCAAGATGCCCATTCCACAGTAGAATTAATATTTAGGAACGGGCAAGATGCCCATTCCACAGTAAGATTGATTTTGTGGAACGGGCATCTTGCCCGTTCTTTAAAATATTGACATTATTCCTACTTGGTTAAACCGTGTTCTAGAGCATAACGAACTAACTCAGTACGACTATTAGTACCTGTTTTGCTAAACAAGCGGCTGACATATTTTTCCACATTACGCACGCTAGTTTCCAAGCGTCTAGCAATTTCCTTATTCATCAAACCTTGAGCAACCAAATCTAAAACACTTTGTTCTCGCGGAGTCAAATCTATTTTAATCGTCGAAGGAAGTTGAACAATCGAGCTTCGCCCACTCAACAAAGACTCAATTCTCGCCATCTGATTTGCCAAAGCAGTAATATCAGGATTTTCCCCATTTTCACTCATCTGCTTAGCCGCCGCGCGACGGGCCAGCAAATTGGTGATAATTGCGACTAATTCATCGGGATCGAAGGGCTTGGAAAGATAAGCATCGCAACCGGCAGTATAGCCTTGAATGCGATCGCTCGTCATGCCCTTAGCAGTCAAAAAAACCACGGGTAAAGCCTTGTAACGAGGATCTTCCCGTACTTGCTTGAGAAACTGATAGCCATCCACTTTTGGCATCATGATGTCGGAAATTAGCAAATCAGGATTGTGTTTTTGCAAAAGTTCCCAGCCGTCGTGAGCATTACTGGCAACCTCAACCACAAAATTACTATCTTCTAAATAAGCTTGTACTGCTTCCCGCAAGCCCGGTTCATCATCTACCAGTAATAATCGTGCTGACATCTCTGTTACCTTTGTGCTTTATGACTATTATCTTGAAATTTTGCCAAATTTAACTTAAATCTGAGATCTTGCATCATTCTCAATAAGCCTTTTGTGAACAGGCAAGATGCCTGTTCCACAAGAAAATTCATCTTTTGTGAACAGGCATCTTGCCTGTTCCACAAGAAAATTCATCTTTTGTGGAACAGGCATCTTGCCTGTTCCACAAGAAAATTCATCTTTTGTGAACAGGCAAGATGCCTGTTCCACAAGAAAATTCATCTTTTGTGAACAGGCAAGATGCCTGTTCCAGAAGAAAATTCATCTTTTGTGAACAGGCATCTTGCCTGTTCCACAAGAAAATTCATCTTTTGTGGAACAGGCATCTTGCCTGTTCTTGAGAATGGTGCAAGATGTGAGTTAAATAGGACTTACCTACAAATAACCTAATTATGTCATTCGCAAGCGTTGCGAAGAATCTCAAACTTTATTTAGGTTATTAGTATGTAAGCTTTATCTTTAAACTTTAGTGCGATCGGTCAAAATTTCATAGCCCGTGTCTGTCACCAACACAGTATGCTCAAACTGAGCAGACATAGCATTGTCAATCGTGACAGCAGTCCACTTATCAGCCAGCGTCCGAGTATACTTAGAACCAGCATTCACAATCGGTTCGATCGCAAGTGTCATACCCGATCGCAATTTCACGTTTGGCATTTCGCGAGTGCGGAAGTTGAAAACCGACGGTTCCTCGTGCAAATTTCGCCCCACACCGTGGCCCGTAAACTCCTCAACAATGCTAAAACCATTACTTTTGACATGATCTTCGATCGCACCAGCCAGATCGAGCAAATAAGCACCAGCCTTGACTTGTTCGATGCCTTTATAGAGAGCTTCTTCAGCAACTCTGATTAATTTTGCCGATTCAGGAGTCACTTCCACAACTGCGATGGTAATACAAGAATCGCCGTGAAAACCTTGATAATATGCTCCCGTATCCACCTTGAGAACATCGCCGGCCCGAATCACTTTTTTCCTACTAGGAATACCGTGAACTACTTCATTATTAATACTAGAACAAATCGAGCCTGTGAAACCATGATAGCCTTTAAAACTAGGAGTTGCACCCATAGCACGAATCCGTTTTTCGGCATAAGTATCTAAATCAGCAGTAGTCATTCCCGGCTTCACCATTAGGGAAATTTCCTTCAGTACCGTGGCGACAATTTTCGCTGCTTGCCGCATAATTTCGATTTCGCGTTCCGACTTAATTTCAATACCTCGGCGCTGTTTTTTGACTTGGGGTTCTTTAGTTGTTCCAGAAAGCAGACTGCTAAAAATATTCATGTATTTGGAAATTGGGAATTGGAAATTAGGGAATTGGGAATTGGGGAATTGCGAATTGGGAATTGCTGCACCCTGAGCGAAGTCGAAGGGTCAACTGCTGCACCCTGAGCGAAGTCGAAGGGTCAACTGCTGCACCCTGAGCGAAGTCGAAGGGTCAACTGCTCAACTGCTAACTAACCCTTCGACTTCGCTCAGGGAACCGCCACTATCAACTATCAACTAACAACTGTCAACTAACCCTTCGACTACGCTCAGGGAACCGGAACAGTTAACAGTTAACTATTAACAAACTTACTTCCAATTTTGCCAAGAACTATTAAAAATAGAAGTACCCGGAAAAGCAATGGGATTGTTATTTTGCTGCAAGCGCAACTGTAACACCTCCAAATTCGGCTCACGGGACGGCAACTCATCCACTAATTCATAAGGGATAATCCCATTTTCTAGGGAAAAAGCAGCAGTAATTCCCGCAGCAGCACCCGCAGACCATTCAAAAGAATGTACTCGATAAGCAGCAGCAGCCGTGTGACTAACCGCAATACTTTTACCCGCCACTAACATATTATCAATTTTTTGAGGAATCATCGCCCGCAGTGGAATTTGGAACGGATAAGCCTGTCCTTGACCCTTGCGAGTACCTTCCCGTTCAATATTTCCCGGCGCTTCCGGCGGACTGTTTTTCATGCAGGGGTGAAAGTCGATCGCATAATGACCAATACCCACAGCATCAGGATAGATCGTAGCGCGCGATCGGGATTTTGTATTCTCAACAGATTGACTACCCACAGCCAAAGCCGGCGCATTCAAGCCACCCAAATTCAGCCACAAATTCCGGTACTCTTCAGCAGACAAATTCTGAGTGTAAAAACTATCCTTGAAATTAGCACGAGACATATCAACTTCCCACACTGTAAAACCTTGAGGCTGACTCAAACTTGGTCGCCCAATAATTCGCCTTCCCTCCCGCATATAAGGATATTTAGAAAGTCCATGAACCGTCCCCATCGGCGAATCCAATCCGCTCAAAAATCGATTATTTGGATAAGGCTTTTTCACACCATTACCTAGTTGCGAATCAGTAGTTCCTGCTACCAACCAGTAGAAAAATCCTTTAGCATTTTCTTCGCCGCGCCGCAAAGTCTCAGTTCGCAAACCACCCATCCAGCCACCCGGTTGCAGTTGACCGTTAGCTTCCAGTTGGGCGCGAGAATAAATTAAATTATCCTGGGAAGAACCAGGGCGGTAGTCATTACCCCAAGTCCAGTTTTGCATCGAAATATCTCCAGGATAAATCGGGAATAGCTTCGGGTCAGCAGGGCGCGGTTCATCCGGTTTCATACTCCTAATTTGGCGGTAGCTGAAAACCAAAGGAAAGCTAGCTAATCTTTGCAATTCGTAACTGTAGTAAGGCGCATATTGTTGATAGAAAGATGGCTGTTGATTTTGCTGCGGTTCCTTAGTTGCCTCCATTGCAAAAGTGTAAGTAAAACCTTGAGTACAATAGGCATCACCCGTAGGAGTTCCAGAAGAAGGTTCTAGAGGGGAACGAGGGTCAATTCCGAGGCGGTAGGGAACATCGGCGAGTCCAATTAATTCACCAGTTTCGGTGGCATCGACAACGAACCAATCAACACCCCCCCTAGCCCCCCCTTGTAAAGGGGGGGAACTGGAATTCCCCCCCCTTGGTAAGGGGGGGTTAGGGGGGGTCTGAGATGATTTAGGAATAAAGCGGATAATGGTTTTATTAAATCGCGGCGAATTTTCGTAGCGATAGGCATCTTCGATAGTTGTTGAAAGAGTTTCGGTGTTGATTGGCGGAGTATTAGTAGCTGGTTTGTGTGAAATTGCGATCGCACTTTTAATCTGTTGACCACCCACTGCATTTCCCGCCACAGCAGGAGTAATCGCTAGTTCTTTAATCACCGTATTGGGAAACCATTTCAGCTTACCATTCCCAGTTTTGGCAGCATCCTGTAACACCTCAAATAAAATTTTGTGACCGTTGTAAGGCATGAAACAAGAATAACTAACCCAACAGCCACCGGGATTGAGACGGCCGTAATGTTCCTTGATTCGCCGCCGCAATTCTAGGTAGCCGCGCGGGTAAAATAAGAGCGATCGCTGAGTCTCTCTTTCATCCAGTGCAGAGGTTCCCTGGGATGAAATTTGGCCACCTACCCAGTCCGTAATTTCCGTGATACAAACCGTGCGACCAGCCAACAAACCTTCGTAAGCCGTAGCAGCACCAGCCAATCCGCCGCCTGCTACCAGAATATCACAAGTTTCTTCGCGATCGAGATTACGATTCGGCGCAGAAAACACGGGTGAAATGCTGGATATGACGGAAATTAGACCGAGAGAGAGGCTTAAGAGCGATCGACCTTTGAGCCAGAATAAATACCTTGGAATTTTCATCGCAGATTGTCGGCTAAATTTTGACATAAGTAAATATAATTATCGCGTCAAAACGTTTATTCTGCAATATACTAGGATTTAGCTATGCAGTCAGAGCAAGTTTTTTGTTTTTCCGGCGCATTACTACCTATAACTATTTAACAATATGATGAACCCGATGAGCAACATCATCAGATTTTATCGATCATTGCTCCCTTTTGAAAATTTAAAAATTACCACAAATTTAACTTTCTCTCAAGTCCTGCAAAGATTAGATGAAGTTGTCGATACTCCCAAGTTTTTCAGGATAACGCTACCATTTGGGCCGCCACCGACCAAACCTTATGAAGGAACCATCTATGGCAAGACATTCAAAATTAGTCGCATCATCAGTGGGCGGAATTCATTTCTGCCCTTCATTGAAGGAGAGATATATCCTCAACCCTTCGGTTGTCATATAAATATTAACATGAGTTTGCATAAAATTGTGCTGATATTCATGCTTTTCTGGCTGTGGACAACTGGTAGTATTGGCATCTTTGCTTTATTTGCTTGGTTAGCAGAACCCTCCGTCGGCCCAATATTTATCCCATTGCTAGGAATGTTTATATTCGGCTTGCTTTTGTGCATAGTTCCGTTTAAGATGGAAGCAAAAATAGCTACTAAATTTTTAGTTGCCTTATTCAATTAATCATTAGCAAATTAAATCTTATCTGCGTTCATCCGCATTCATCTGCGGTAAAAAAATACAGTTATGCGTCAAAACCAACTCAAACAAAAAATCAAACAAGGCGAAACAGTCCTCGGTTTATTTATGAATTGCGCCTATCCCGCATTCATCGAAATCTGTGGTCACGCCGGCTTTGATTTTGCCGTCATCGACATGGAACACGGCCCCTTACATTCACTTGCTGCGGAAGATTTGTGTCGCGCAGCCGAGTGTGCAGGAATTGCACCGATTGTGCGCGTCCGCAAAAACGACGGGCCGCAAATTCAACGAGCCCTGGACATCGGTAGTGCAGGGATTCAAGTACCTCAAATTGAAAGCAAAATAGATGCCGAAATTGCTGTTAAAAATTCCAAATACAGTCCCCTTGGCACTCGCGGTCTTTCCTTTGCTACTAGGGCCGGATTTTACACTGCTGCGGGTACAAATATTACCGATCGCCTCAACGAAGAATCCTTAGTTGTAATTCATGTCGAAGGTAAAGGTGGCATCGATAATTTAGCAGAAATTGTCACAGTGCCACACGTTGACGTGATTTTTCTGGGGCCTTACGATCTGTCACAGTCGATCGGGATTCCAGGCCAAGTCCGCGACTCGCGAGTCATCGAGATGATGCAGGATGCGGTAAAAACCATCCGTAGCGCAGGGAAAGCCGCCGGTACTTTTGCAGACACCCCCGAAATCGCCAAGCAGTGGATCGATGCTGGTGTCCAATACGTGGGACTTGGGGTAGATGTTGCCGTTTTCCTGCGGGCTTGTCAGAATTTAGTCAAATCAGTCGATCGATTTTAGATTTTGGATTTTAGATTTTAGACTTTGCACCATTTTCAATTAGGTTTTTGAGGGCAGGCAGGATGCCCACCCCACAATCAAATTCACTCTTTGTGGAACGGGCATCTTGCCCGGTTTTTGAGGGCAGGCAGGATGCCCACCCCACAATCAAATTCACTCTTTGTGGAACGGGCATCTTGCCCGTTCTTGAAAAAGGTAGAATATCTCAGATAAAGCTTTGGCATCTTTACGATATCTTTACAATATCTTTGCAATTTTTGTAGTGTTTTTGACCACACCTCCAAAAAACCTGAGCTAGACTAGAAGCATACATCTCCTTAAGGCAAAATTAAGGAGGGGAGCAAGGCTTAATGGAGAATTATCTATGAAAACGGTATTAGAATCCATTGCTTTAGATTATGCCTTCATGTTTACTTTCAAAAAGGTAAACTCGATCAAGCTAGAAGGTTTCAAGCAATTCTTTGACGATATGCCCATCGATCCTTATATTAGAGGAAAGTATCGTTCGAGAAGATTGTCGCGGTTTATAGTCAACGGGAACGAGTTAGTTAAGTTGCCTCACGGCTACTTGTTTCAAAGTAAAGAATATAATCCGGTGGTAGGCGATATACGGCGTGAATTTGCCGAATTGGACGATCGGCTAATCGCCCTCGATAATTTCAAACAAATGATTTTTGCTTTTTTCGATTCTTGCAAAATTCACCCCGAAGCTGAAATCGGCATCCATCAAATCAGGACAAGTTGTTCGCCGCACAATTTTGGCAATCCCGCACCCGAAGGAATTCACAGAGACGGCACTGATTTTATCGGAATCTTCTCAGTTGATAGAACTAATATTGTGGGCGGGGAAACGCAGTTGTACTTGGCTAAAAAAGAGAAGCCTGTATTTAATAAAGTTCTACATCCGGGAGAATTACTGTTGGTTAATGACCACGAGTTTTTTCACTTTACTACGCCGATTAAGCCAGAATTTGAAGGTGTGGGCACAAGGGATGTGTTTGTGCTGACATCTCCGAGTTTGCTTTATGATTGAGTAGATTTGGGCGATCGGGCATAGGGCGATCGGCATTGGTGTCAACTTAAGGCTGAAACGATAGCTCCTAGAAATAGGGGCGCTTTTTGTTGGGCTTTTCACAACATCCAAGAAACCGGGTTTCTGCGACAATCTCGGAATTCCCACCAAGATTTAGTGAAGAAACCCGGTTTCTGACTCCCCATAAATCGCCCCAATATGCAAGAAACCGGTTTCTGTGATAGATAATTTTTGCGATAATCTACGCAGGAGTCGTAAATATTTTTTACCCTACCCCAACCCTGCCCTGAGTAATGGGAAGAAGTAAGAAGTTCACAAATCATTTAGGTAGGAATATTATGATTTATAGTAATTTACGAGTTAGATCAAATGTCAGTTAAACTTCAGATATGCCACAGCATCAGTGCCTTCCACATTCTGCCTTCAGACTTTTAGCTTGTTTCTGAGCGGGATAGTGCCAAAATTAAGTATGGCTCCTAAGCTGTTAAGGATGCCAGGATTGTTTCAGTTTAGCTGTTTGCAGTTCCAGAATCTCACCAAAAACAAGTGTAGCCGATCGAGACTAGCTCCTCACCGTGCCAAGCGCTCTATCTGTAAAGTAGGATTTGCATTATGAAAGATGGACAAGAAACACGACGTGTACCCACAGCCGTGATTGCCGGTGTTTGCGGGTTGGCTTTATTAACGGGAGGGAGTATTGCCTGGTGGACTGCTAGCCGTTCCTCGACGTCAGCAGAAACCCAGTCTACTGCTCCGACTAACGTTCCCACGCAGTTCCCGACTCCTGGGGAATCTCCTGCTGTAATTATTCCCGTACCTGCTCCAACGACTGTTGAGATACCGCAGGCTCAGACACCGCAGACTCAGACACCGCAGGTTCTAGCACCACAGGCTCAAACGCCCCAGGCTCTAAAACCGCAGGCTCTCAAGTCACAGTCGCCACAGTCTAGGCCCGCACAGGCGACGGGTACTCAGACAGTGCAAGTCTATTGGGTTAAAGATGCCGGAGGCAAGTTTCAGGGAGTTCCTACCAAACTAGCTCTTAAAGAAGCCGATCGCCCTGATACAACTTTACAGGCTGCTTTTAGCAGTTTGTTGGCTGGGCCCAAGGATGCAAGGGTTTCTAGCGAAATTCCCAAGGGGACAAAACTCAGGAGTTTGAGTGTCAAGAATGAGGGAGTTTACGTTGATTTGTCGGGCGAATTTATTTCGGGAGGAGGTAGCAGTTCCATGAGCAGTCGTTTGGGGCAAGTTATCTATACAGCTACGAGTTTAAAACCGAATGCCAAAGTTTGGATTTCGGTGGAAGGTAAGCCCCTAGAGCTTTTGGGTGGAGAAGGGTTGGAGGTTTCTCAGCCGAGTACCCGTCAAACCTTTGATAAAAATTTTCCGATTCCGTAATTTTTAGTCATTAGTCGTTAGTCATTAGTCATTAGTCATTAGTCATTAGTCATTAGTCATTAGTCATTAGTCATTAGTCATTAGTCAGAAGGCATGGAATAGGGACTGATAACTGATGGCTCATGACTTTTGACTCTGTGACTAGGGACTAAAAATTATGGCTTGGTAGTGAGAGTAAAAGCTCTAAATTGTTGGGCTTGTTGTTCGATCCGAGTGGCAAGCCGATCGCACACCATAATAGACAACTCAAAGATCAACTCATCCTCCACCTTATAATAGGCGGAAGTTCCTTCACTCCGGCGAGTGAGGATACCAGCTTGGAGCATGAGTTTTAGGTGCTTAGAAACATTGGCTTGACTGGTTTGAGTAGCTTCCACCAACTCTTGCACGCATTTTTCGCCGTCACGAAGCAGGTTCAGAATTCGCAAACGCATTGGCTCGCTCAAAATACTGAAATACTCAGCAACTTGTTGTACAACCTCTTGAGGAACAGGCGGGGATAACTTCATCAAACTCACCAAGGAGAAGTGATCGGGAAATATTAGGACTTATTCTATCTATAACAATAAAGTAATCCTTCAATCCGGATTAATTCTCATCAAAATTTGACCGTACTCCACAGGTTCGCCATTCTGAACTAAGATTTCCATCACTTGACCCGATACCTCGTCGGCATCAATTTCATTCATCAGCTTCATCGCTTCAATAATACAGACTGTCTGACTGACTTTGATGCGATCGCCCACTGACACAAAAGGCGGTTCATCGGGAGCAGCAGCCCGATAAAAGGTTCCTACCATCGGCGAAATAATGGAGACCCATTTGGTATCAACAGGGGCAGGCACGGCAGCCAGCACAGCAGCAGGAGCCGATGGCGCAGAATCAGTGAGACTGGTTGCTGGAGTTGTGGCAACAGCAGGAGGTGACGCTAAGGTGGGGCTAGCAAAAGTTTCTGCGATGGTGGCAAGAGTCGTCACTGCTGGATGGCCAACAGCTACGGTTCCTGGTTCGCTGGCTTGAACGCCTTTGCGTATAGTCAGTTCAAGCTCTCCACTTTTTAACGTCAGCTCCGAAATCCCGGTTTTGTCTAAAACAGTTAGCAGTTCGCAAAGCTGGTTTAAGTCTAGTTGCACAGCAGATTCAAGGGTAGTTGGGAATTGGGAATTGGGAATTGGGAATTGGGAATCGGGAATTGGGAATCGGGAATTGGGAATCGGGAATTGGGAATCGGGAATTGGGAATCGGGAATTGGGAATTGGGAATTGGGAATTGGGAATTGGGAATTGGGAATTGGGAATACTGACCTACTCCACCGAGTTAGGAGGCAAAGGGATAGTTTTAAGAACTACAGATATCCCGTAGGGACACTACAGATATCCCGTAGGGACACGGCACTGCCCAAGGAGTGTCAACTTAAGCTGTCAGCCCGCCAAGTCTGTTAGTCATCCCATGAGTCCTAAGCGGGGTTAAAACCCCTGTCTAATAGAAGACAGTCGGTTGAAACCGACGGTCGATTTGCCCCAAACAAATACACATCAACTAACTCTTCAGTCCTCTTTGAGAGGACTTTCGCTATGAGACAGGGGTTTCAACCCCGCTTAGGACTATTGGTTCTACCTTAAGTTGACACTCCTTGGGCACGCTTGAGTGTCCCTACTCAAAATTCACCAGTCAAAACCGTCTTTTTTATCCCTAGTCCTAGTTGCTACTCTCTCGGCCGAGGTACTTGTCTTCGCGAGTATCGATCCGAATCCGTTCTCCAATGGAAATAAATAGAGGCACCATGATTTGAGCTCCGGTGGAGAGGATGGCGGGTTTGCTACCACCGGTGGCAGTATCTCCTTTGACTCCGGGATCGGTTTGTGTTACTTCCAAGACAACCGAGTTGGGCAGTTCCACTTCGAGAATTTGGTCGTTCCAGCGGAGGATGTTGACTTCCATCCCTTCTGTGAGGTATTTGACGCGATCGCCTATTTGCTTGGCAGTGAGGTTGCTTTCCTCGTAAGTTTCCATATCCATAAAGACGAACTGCTCGCCCTCTTTATAGGTATGCTGCATGGCGCTCTTTTCTAGATTGGCTTGAGGCAGACTTTCGCCAGCCCGGAAGGTGTTCTCTACGACGTTTCCGGTTTGGACGTTTTTGAGTTTTGTCCGCACAAAAGCCGAGCCTTTTCCTGGCTTGACGTGGAGGAATTCAATCACCCGCCACACGCCGCCATTCCATTCAATGGAAACACCTGATCGAAAGTCGTTACTGGAGATCATATAAATTTTTGCAGGCAATCCCGTCGCCAAGTGGCACGGGGGAACTACTTGTCAGCTTCAAACCGCAGTCTAGCTGACGGCATCAAAAAACAATTTGCATTTTATTTTACCGTTCAAAGGGAGTTTTAGATAGAACCCAAAATATCTAGAGATTCTTCTGCTATGGCAACTTAGAACGCGGACAGCACTGTGGGAAGATAATAATGGTAATAAAACTTAAACTTATGCTGCATTGGTCTAATTTCGCGATCGATACGTGGAAGCGCTGGGTCAAAACCGCCGTCTTAGCACTCCTGCTATTCACTGTTTCCCTGAGTTTCAGTTCAGTATCCCATGCCAAACGCCCCAGTCGCAGTATGCCTGCGGGGAATGCGATTACGGACGGCCGGGCGCTGCTGAGATTCGCTCTACCTATTGACAATCAGACTGTGCGAGAAGTCCAAATCCGTCTCGAAGACATTGGCAACCATATTCGCTCTAAACGTTGGGGCCCCATTAGCAGCGATGTCAGCAAGGCTTCGAGGCTGCTCAATCTGCGGGAATCTGATATTTTAGCAAGTATTCCCGACGCGAAAAAGCCGGAAGCTCAAGCCCTAGTTGTGCAAGTCAAGGATGGAGTTGCCCTGCTGGAAAAAGCTGTTCAGGCAAAAGACAGGGAAAAAGTGATTGACTTGAAAGCCAAAATACTTGGAACCGTTGGCGAAATAGAAGAGTTGATGGTGACAAAGTTTCCCTTTGAAGTGCCTTCAGAATATGCTAATTTGCCTCAATTAAAAGGTCGCGCTACGGTGGCTATGGAAACAGAGAAGGGGCAAATTACGGTTGTGCTTGATGGCTACAGTGCGCCGGTGACTGCTGGTAATTTTGTCGATTTGGTCGATCGAGGTTTTTATAATGGTTTGCGGTTTATTCGATCGGAAGAATCCTATGTGCTACAAACAGGAGACCCCGAAGGCAAAGAAGAGGGTTTTATTGACCCTGCTACTGGCAAGTACCGGAATGTGCCACTAGAAGTGCTCGTCAGGGACGACAAGGAACCTGTCTATGGGATTACCCTAGAAGATGCGGGACGTTATCGAGATGAGCCGATTTTGCCTTTTTCTGCCTATGGTACTTTGGCGATGGCCCGTGCTGAAGCTGAACCTGATAGCGGTTCTTCGCAGTTTTTCTTTTTCTTGTTTGAACCTGAACTGACACCTGCTGGTCTGAATTTGTTGGACGGACGCTATGCTGTTTTTGGTTACATGATTGAGGGAAAAGAGGTTTTGGATCAACTGAAGCAGGGAGACAAAATTGTATCTGCTAAAGTAATTAAAGGAATCGAAAATTTGGTAAAACCTCAAGTTTAATTAGTAACGGCGATTGAAACGGCGATTGAAATCGCGTCTACACAAACAAAGCCCGCCTCTGCGGGCTGAAAGAATATTTTTTTATAGTGTTATTGAAATCAACAAATTTATTAAAGATATGGCAATTTTAGAGTTTTTACTTGTAATTGGTTTGAGTGGATTTGTGGGTTTATTTGTTGTAAAGAATCTGAATGAAAGCAAGAAAAAGCGACAGTTAGACGAGGCTTTTTATCAGTTATTAGAAAAACAAAATAGTAAAATTTCACTGATTCAACTGGCGGCTAGCGCTAGGGTGGAGGCTCAAGTTGCTCAGCAGTATTTAGACCAACAAGTTAAGATTTTTTCGGCGATTTTAGATGTCGATGATGAAGGGGATACTTTTTACAGATTTCCTAGGTTGCGCTTGCCGCCGAGTTCGAGTCAGGAATGGTAATTAGGAAGTCATTAGTCATTAGTCATTAGTCATTAGATAGTTGAAAAATACCGATGCAACCGCAAACAATATAACAAATAACCAATAACTAATAACTAATAACAACTGACAACTGACTAAAATATAAACTTTTGTAACAAATCCTGTGTCTACGCATAAAAGCTCGATCGCGCATCAGATAAATATACAGGGAACTCGTTCTCTACTCCCCAAAAGGGCTAGCCCAACTCGATGACCAAATCTGAGGTGTACATGAAAAAATTCACAAAAATGCTTGAACAAGCTTCCCTGAAAGGGTTTGTTCAAAATTGTCTGTCTTTGACTGCTTTTACCCTATTGGGATTTACCGCAATTGAACCAGTCAACGCCGCCAGTATCCATACTGGCTTCGCTTCCTATGCGATTACCGACCTCGGCGAAAGCCATGCTTACAGTATCAACAATCTCGGACAAGTAGTAATTGGTCAAAAAGGTGTTGGTTGGATATGGGAAGACGGTCAACTGACTGAGGTCAAAGATAGCACTTGGGCTTACCAAATGAATAATTCTGGCCAAGTTATTGGTCGTTATCTGAGTGAAAATTGGACGGATAATGCCTACGTCTGGGAAAACGGTCAAAGGACTGACCTCGGTTATTTTGGTGGTATCAGCAGTCTGGCTAGTGACATCAATGAATCTGGGCAAATAGTTGGTAGGTTTATGATTTCCCAAGAGAAATTTAATCCCTTTTTGTGGCAAAACGGCAAGATGATTGATCTCGGTACTCTTGGTTTCAATGGAGGAGCTCAGGGTATCAACAACCGAGGACAAGTGGTTGGTTATTCTGGTCTGGCTTTGCACATAACTCATGCTTTCCAGTGGGAGAATGGCCAGATGATTGACCTGGGAACTCTTCCAGGATTTAACGGCAGCACAGCTTATGATATCAATGATCTTGGACAGGCGATCGGCTATTCATGGAATACTATCACTAAGGAAAGTCATGCTACCTTGTGGTCAAATGGTCAAGTTACAGATTTGGGCACTCTTGGTGGCAATATCAGCGCTGCGGTTGATATTAATAATAAAGGCCAAGTAGTTGGTTTTGGCAACACTACTGGCAATGGTGGGCTTAATCATGGTTTTATCTGGGAAGATGGGAAGATGGCTGATGTCAATAGCCTGATTGCTGCGGACTCTGGCTGGTTTTTACAGCAAATAAACGGCATTAACGATCTCGGACAAATTGTTGGTCAAGGGATTAACAAAGCGAGTGGGAAACAGCATGGTTTTCTGCTGAATCCGATCTCCGGTACTTCTCAGCTAAATCCGTTGTTACCTGATAACTTTGAGGATGGTTGGCATATTTTTAGTAATGTCGCCAATCGACTCTGGTTCGATCCGCCGACATCTGCTGGTTTTACTTTCAAAATAGGTGATGATGCGGCTTCTCATGGAGGGACTGGTGATGGGTTTATGGTTGACCAAAGCCCTGCAATTAATCCCAATCCAACCGAACCATCACTATTTAACAAAATTCTCAGTTTACCTAGCGGGATTGATGCTGACGAGCTTTTTTCTGTCTTAGTTGGTGGCAAGGAAATCGGCAAATTCAAGCCTAATGAAGTTGTAGATTTTGTAGCTTTACTCGGTTACGGTGTCTCGGAGTTTCGCGTCGCTGGTATCGATGCAGAAATTGATCCAAAAAATCCTGTAGCTTTTCCGATTAAGTTAGAATCTAATCGGGATAAGTTTTCGTTTATGATGCGGGCTGATTCTGCTGAACCTGTTCCTGAACCTTCGGAAATTGCGGGTATCGTAACTTCTGCTGCTTTTTTTGCTGGGCTGGTACTCAAGCGGAAACGGAAATTAGCTAGTTATTCTGTTGATGAGTCGGCGATTGAATCGGCGATTCAAAGAGCTAGTCCCTAGGTAGCAAATAGATAAACAAAATGGTACACTGATAGACAAATCTACGTGTACTATTTTGTTTAAACTCGCGCGTTTTCGCACGCAAAGCTTGGATTATCAGTAAAAACCCTCCAACGTTGGGACGTTTCAGGGAAGTTACCAGTCAGAACACGGGGCCAGGGGCAAGGCTGTTTCATTCTCAGGGAAACGATGCTTTTGTAGGGGTAGTGGACGGTGCGGGCCTACCCTCCCCATCCACTAACAACTAACAACTAACAACTAACCAATTATGAATTTTATTGAAAGCGTTAAAATGGCCGGTCAAACTCTAGTCGCGAACAAAACCCGCAGTAGTTTAACCATGATTGGGATGATTGTGGGTAACGCTTCAGTGATTGCGATGATTGGAGTTGGAGAAGGTGCTCAAAAGTTTGTAGCAGGACAAGTTCAATCCCTCGGTACAAATGTATTAATTGTGAGGGCTGGAGTACCGAATGCTAGGCGCGGTGGGCTCGGAAATACGCCTCAAACTCTGGTATTGCCAGATGCAAAGGCGATCGCAACTCAAGTCCCTTCAGTTCAAGGTGTTTCCGCAGAACTTAATAGTTCGGAATTAGTTCGCTACGGTAACAAAAATGTGTCTGCTTTGATTTTTGGCACGATTCCAGAATTTCTCACTGTGAGAAGCTTTGAAATGGCAAAAGGGCGGTTTTTGACTGAACTCGATGTCAAGCAAAACAGCCAAGTTGCGGTTCTTGGTTCAGAATTAGCAGAGAAACTTTTTGGTAATACTAATCCCTTGGGCGAACAGGTGCGGATTAAAAATGTCAGTATGAAAGTAATTGGAGTATTGGCACCAAAAGGTACATCTTTTGGTACGAATTTTGATAACTCGGCCGCAGTGCCGATCGCCACAATGGCCAATCGCGTCATCGGGCGCAAATCTCCCTATGGTTTAGCTGTCACGTCGATATATGTTTCGATTAAAGACGAATTGCAAATGGATGCGGCGCAATTTCAGGTAGAAAACTTGCTGAGACTGCGGCATAAGATTACCACAGAAGATGACTTTACGGTCAGAAATCAGAAAGATTTAATGGCAAGACTGGGGGCGATTTCCGGTTCTCTGAGTATTCTGTTAACTGCGGTTGCCAGTATTTCCCTATTAGTCGGTGGTATTGGGATTATGAATATTATGCTGGTGTCTGTCAGCGAACGTACTCAGGAAATTGGGCTCAGAAAGGCGATCGGGGCATCTCAACAAGATATCTTATTTCAATTTATTGTCGAAGCGGTCATTTTATCGGCCGCCGGGGGCATAGTCGGTACTTGCGTAGGTGTCAGTGGCATTTTACTAATCGGTAGTTTCACTCCTCTACAAGCTGGAATATCACCAATGGCGATCGCCCTTGCAGTCAGTGTATCCGGTGCCGTCGGCCTCTGCTTCGGCGTCATCCCCGCCCGCCAAGCCGCAAAACTAGACCCGATCGCAGCCTTGAGAAGTGCTTAATAAATATTTACTTACTTAGTTAGATAATCAGCTCGTTTTATGTTATCGAAAAAGACTTTATCAAAACTTTAAAAACAACTCTTTTATTGTAAAGAATTCATAAAATTGTCATTTTTATGCAGTTTTAATGCTTGTATTATTACGCAGTTTGACAGTGCAAAACTTTATAAAAAACCACTTAAATATTAAAGATTGAATAAAGTTAAGTTTTGGGGTTTACTCACAAACCAGAAAGTAAATTAAGATCGACTCAGTAACAAACAAACAAACCTAAGCATTTACACAGACTAGAGTTCTAGGCGATTTAATCCAAAATATAAAATAAATAAACATGGCATCCCTCACCCCAAGTCCCAAATTTGACTTTCTTGAAGGAACCGTCCAAGCGGACAAATTTAACGGCTTAGATGGTAATGACGTAATTTATGCCAACAGCGGAGACGACTTCATTGAAGGCGGTGCAGGCAAAGACAAAATCTGTGGCGATGCAGGCAACGACACCATATTTGGCGGTGCAGACGATGACATTATTTGGGGAGGCAAAGGCAGCGACCTAATTAATGGCAACTCCGGCAACGATATCATCTACGCGGGCGTAGGTAGCGATACCATCACCGGTGGCGAAGGCGATGATATATTTGCCATTAATAAAGGCAGTGGCGGTTCAACCGTAGCCACAGCAGACTTCATCGGCGACTTCGGCAGTGGCAATGACAAAATTCGATTGCTAAATGGTCTTACCTTTGGAGACTTAAATATTCAGCAAGGCGTGGGCCCCAACAGCAACAGCACCGTCATTCAAGACAAACTTACGGGGGAGTATTTAGCAGTATTGCAAGGAGTCAACAGCAGCACAATCAACTCCAGCAACTTCACAACTCACTTATCGGGAAACGCCGTCACAGACTGGAACAGCACCTTATTAGACGCCGTAAGAACAGCCAGCACACCACCTCCTTTGGCGTCCCGCAACATGGCAATGGTTCACGCAGCGGTTTACGACTCTGTTAACTCCATTAGCAAAAAATATAGCCCTTACAAAGTCAGCATCGATGCACCAGCGGGCGCGTCAGCCGAAGCCGCCACAGCAGCCTCCGCCCACCGCGTTTTACTCAATCTCTACCCAGCACAAGCGGTCAAATTCAACGAAGCATACACATCGTCTTTGGCCAAAATTCCTGACGGTAAATCCAAAAACGACGGCATCGCTTTGGGACAAGAGGTTGCCGACCAAATTATCGCTTTGCGGAGTACAGACGGCATTACGAAAGTAGTGCAGTACACTCCTAAAACCGAACCAGGTAATTGGGTACCGACTCCTCCGGCTTTTGCCCCTGGACTGGCCCCACAGTGGCCACAGGTGACTCCCTTTGCTTTGACTAGCGGTTCTCAGTTCCGCCCGTCGGGCCCACCCGCCCTTGATAGCGCCAAGTATGCAGAGGAAGTTAACGAGGTCAAAGAAATCGGCAAAATTGACAGTCTGACACGGACTGTAGATCAAAGTGCGATCGCCAAATTCTGGGCCAACGGTGCAGGTACTTTTACGCCTCCGGGTCACTGGAACCAAATTGCCGAAGAAGCGGCGACTCTCACCGGTCAATCCTTAGAAGATAACGCCCGCTTGTTCGCCCTGTTGAATTTTGCCCTGGCTGATGCAGCGATTACTTCATGGGATGCTAAGTATAACTACGACTTCTGGCGGCCCGTGACAGCTATTCGTCAAGCTGACAAAGACAATAACCCGAACACGACGGTTGATTCCGGGTGGACTCCACTGATTACGACTCCGCCGTTTTCTGAGTACACGTCGGGACACAGTACCTTTAGTGGTGCGGCAGATCCTGTTATGAACTCTGTATTTGGTTCGGATTTTGGCTTTGCGGACAAGGGAGACAAGACTGTCAATAGTTTGCGAACTTTTGACAACTTTGCCCAAGCTGCTGATGAATCGGGGATGAGTCGCATTTTCGGAGGCATCCATTTCATGAGTGCTAATGTGGATGGTTTGAGTTCTGGTAGAAATGTGGGGAACTATGTTGTTCAGAATTTCTTGAAAGTGTAGAAAGCTTTTTTGTGGGGGCTTTTTATGAACAGGCAAGATGCCTGTTCCACAAGAAATCAACTATTTGTGGAACAGGCATCTTGCCTGTTGCTGCAAATGATGCCTGTTCCACAAGAAATCAACTATTTGTGGAACAGGCATCTTGCCTGTTGCTGCAAATGATGTCTGTTCCAGCAAATGATGCCTGTTCCACAAGAAATCAACTATTTGTGGAATGGGCATCTTGCCCGTTCCGAGATTTATGAGATGTTGTACCATTTTCAATAAGCTTTTTAGGAACAGGCAAGATGCCTGTTCCACAAGAAATCAACTCTTTGTGGAATGGGCATCTTGCCCGTTCCTAATTATTCCAGCAATTCTACGGTGCCGAGATAGCCATCTACTCGCACTTTTTGACCGTCTCGCAGGCGTGTTGTGGCTTCAGCAATATTCATGACTGCGGGGATTTTGTATTCGCGGGCGACGATCGCACCGTGAGACAATTGGCCGCCAACTTCAGATATAATTGCTGTTGCTCCTAAGAGTAGCGGTGCCCAACCTGCATCGGTGTAGGGGACGACTACGATCACATTTTCGCCTAAATCAGTGCTCGCAGTCCGACAAATCTTGACAAAACCTTCGACACAACCGATACTTGCGGGAATTCCCTGGAGGATGTTAGTTGCGGATGTTGTGGGTGCGATCGCACTTTTCCGAGAATTGGGTAACAGATTGCCGTAGACTACAGGTGGAATTGTGCGATCGCGATCGGCTGTTAGCTGTTCGCGCCTTTGTTTAATTGTATCCCGAAACGAAACACTCGCACCTGAGCGAATCCACTGCTGAATTTCCCCAAATTCCAAATAAAAGATATCCCCAGTTTCCTGAAATACTTCCATTACTAAACCAGCAGCTTCTATCTCCAAAAAAGTCCAGCGTAAATGAGCCAACAACCGCGCGTAGATTTCGCTAATCTCATTTTTGACAGTAGCTCTTTCCTGACATTTATCTAACCGCCACTTCTGCCAAAAAGTCAAGCCTAATTTTTGAGTTTCATCTAAATTAGTAACAACCGATTTAACCGCCATAGTTACAATCAACTTTTGGTAAAATTCCGGTTGTTCTCGCCAAGTAGCAACAGCGATATCCGTCCCCACTTCGCTCAAATATCCGTAACTATCAAGCCACTGGGCAAATTCCGCTTGCAAAACAGAACTTTCAGCAAACACCTGTATTAATTGTGCGGTTGAAATAGTTTCATCAAATTTGGAAATTGCAGCTTGTCGCAACTTTTGGGCTAACTGCTGTAAAGCTCGTACCGATGCAATTTCCGGTGCGCTGTCATTGTCCAGCCATTCATCGGAAACGCTAAAAATTGATTTGCGGATTGCCAGCCCGATCGGACCTAATATATTGTAGTAAGTAATTGGTTTTAGCCACTCCTGAATTTGCTCGGCTCTATCTAACAATTCCGACAAATATTCATAATTGGGAATTGGGAATTGGGAATTGGGAATTGGGAATTGGGAATTGGGCATCGATACTCCTATCTCCCCATCTCCCCATCTCCCCATCTCCCCATCTCCCTTCTTTAAACTTTGGATTGCTGGCAAAAAGATAAAAGTGCGATCGCGTTTAAATTCTGCATTCAGCGCCCTCTCTCGCTGCACCAGACGCCACAAACCAGGCAAAGATGGCAAAATCTTCCCCAAAGGTGGCTTGCCCATCTTCTGCCCTCTCAGCAAAAATTCCAAACCCTGCTCCGGTAATCCCATCATCCGAAAGATTTCGCCCAACAAAGTCGCATTAAAATAAGCGTGAGAACCCAGCAAAGTTGCTGTTTCAGTAAAGTTTAAATTAGCGGCTCTTTCCCCTAAAACAACTTTGAATATTTCTCCCCAAACCCCGCAAGTCAGCGGGCGATTAATCGACCAAGTTAGCGGACGAATTGCACCGGGAATCACTTCTGCGGCAATAGTTCGCGTCCAAAATGGCTGCAAATTGGTAATCGGGCGGCTTTGCAAAATCCACAGTTTTTCGCCATCCCAACTCCACTCAATATCCTGGGGGATTCCGTGAAAAAAGGCTTCGATTGCTTGCGCTAATTTAACTAATTCTGCTACAACTGATTTATCAATAATTAAATTAGTTTCGATATTCTGGTTTCGACTACGCTCAACCTCCGGGTTTTGACTGGGTTCGATATTCCGGTTTCGACTTCGCTCAACCTCCGGGTTTTGAACTCGTGGCTCCAGCTCCCTGAGCGTAGTCGAAGGGTCGAAGGGCTTAACTTCTGGGTTTTGACTTAAACTTGATTCTAAAGATTCAGATGTACTAAAATCTATTTCTAAGTGAATCGGAGTAAATTGTCCACCAACTACAGATTCTGCTCCTCCTGGTAAAGCTTCAATAATTATCTGGGAACCGCCATCTAAAGGATTGCGGGTGAACATGACTCCGGCAAATTTGCTATCAATATAAGGTTGAATCAATACAGCCATTTGGGTATCGGGTAATTGTCGTTGGCGGCGGTAAGACACTGCTTCGGAAGTCCAATAAGACTGGCGACAGCGATGAATGGCATCGATTAATTCTGTTTCAGTCAAAACAGGCCCGATGGTTTGATATTGTCCAGCAGCCGAACTGAAATCACCGTCTTCTCCCACAGCGGAAGAGCGCACAATCATTCGATTTTGGATTTTGGATTTTAGATTTTGGATTAAAGAATTAGGGATTGAAAATTTTTCATTGTTTACCCGATTATTACTTCCCTCCGACTTCTTTGTACCCTGAACCCTTCGACTACGCTCAGGGTACAAAGAAAGCCCTTCGACTTTGTGTTCCCTGAGCGTAGTCGAAGGGCCCGATTCATTCAATACTATCCAGCCAGTAGGCACATTAAAATTGGCTCGTTTCAGTTGAGACAATTTCGCAGCTTTGTCACCACAAACTTTGGCATCTAGGGAGTCATCGAGAGAAAGTAATTTTTGCGATTTAGATAAAGCCATATCGTCACCCTGAAGTAGACTAATTGTGAAGAGTAAAAAAGCTAATCCTGTTGCTGCTAAAAATTCTGTGGCATTTTGTCGCCACACCCAAACCCAGATGGGAGTACAAAGACATCCGCAACGGGTAGCAAAGAGCCTGGTGCGATCGCCCTTACCCCACAAAACCCCTGCCAAACCCCATACCAGTAGCCCGGAAATGCCCGATGAGATAGCCACTGGCGGGGAAAATGCCAAAATACCCCAAACAGCGTTGGTGACACCTCCACCACGGCCGATCGCAAATCTACCTGCAACTAGAGGAATTAAGACAGTAAGTGCGATCGCATTTTGATCCGGCAACCAAAATCGCGCAGCCACAACTGGTATAATGCCTCTGGCAATTTCCGCCAAAACCGCAGCAATTCCAGCAGTTTTGCCTCCGTGAATGAAAGCAGCCGACACGCCAACATTCCCCGTGCCCAAAACCCTCAAATCTTTGCCAGAAAAAACTTGTACCATCCATTGAGTCAACGGCAAAGCACCCAGGGCGAAACTAGCGGCTAACAACAATGCGATCGACAATGACATAAAATTAGCCCTTCAGTTTCTATCTCTAAGTATTATGGCTGTAATTTATTGATTTTTTCAGTCTTCAGACATATCAACAAAATGCCATTAGCACTTAAAATTAGACAAAAGTAGCGTAAATCAGGATTTTAACCTAATGGTAGAACATGACTTCACGATTCCTCTAGCAGTTCTGGCTGTTGGATTTGTGGCGGCGGTTGGTATCGGCTCGATCGCCTGGTACAATTCTAAGCGCCTCCCCGGTTGGGAATCGAAAGAACGCCCGGATTTTATCCCGAAAGTTGATAAAGACGATTTGATTTCTGAGTCAACGAAAAAATAGAACAAAGTGCACCTCAATGAGTGTAAGGGCGAAGCATAACCGCAGTAAATCTTTGATAATCAGTAATAAATTGTCTGCGGTCATGCTTCGCCCCTAGGAATATATTTGCAAAAATGGGATGCACCTAATCTAAAATCCAAAATCTAAAATCTAAAATTGACTGATTGATTCAGAAGTGCGATCTCACGCTACAATAGATCAGAGCCGGCACCGCGTTTTGTTAATGAATCCAGAATCAACTCTCGCCAGACTACAAGCTACACTTCCCGACGGAAAACTGCCTTCTAGCTACGGGGTATACTTCAAAAACACCCTAGTAGCCCGCAGTCAAACCGCTGGTTTTAGTCACGTTTCAGCAGGGAAAATGGTATTTGCAGGAAGCCGATCGCTATTTTGATATTGCTAATGCCTCTCGGCGCGTTGTCATCGGCGCAGTAGCCGACAGCGGTTTTGCTACTCACAAAACTGGTCAATTAGACAATGTATCTTTAATCAATATCGATCCGATCGACCCCATAGTCGAAGAATGGAATTTAATTATCCTCGCCCCAACCTACAAAGCAATGGTACTTTGTCGCGAACTTTCGGCCCAGGAATATCTGCCCGAAGGTAAGCCAGAAGTGGATACAGAGCGAAAGTTCTACGGTTTATGGTCTTTTGACCAATCTTTGGTGTCGGCGGCGGCAGAAATTTTTATCGAACAAACACGACATTACGATCCCAATCTCGCAGATAAGTTACTGCACATTCACCAAGAAATTCTCGCCACAGTCGGCCCGCCCCTTGCTGATATTAGTGGCGTAGTGACCCGAATTGTGACTTACCTCCAAAGTTCTCAGCAGCAAATGGTGGCAATTAACCGCCAAAGCCGCGATTTGTGGGAATTGGAAGGTCAAGCCCTTCGCATCAGCCGCAACTTGAATGCGAACAAACTACAAGCTTTTCTGCGGATGGCCCAGCGCGTAGACGAACGCGATACCGACAACCCCACCGCGTCTCTGCAAGTGGCGGCTTTGTCGGAAACTTTGGGTCAACTTTTGGATTTGCCGGCTTTGCAGTTGCGGCGGCTGCGGCTGGCGGGATTGCTGTTTCGAGTCGGCTTGGTTTCGGCACCCAATGAGGTGTTTACTCAAACCTCCGATAAATTCGACCAACAGACTCTGGCATTTTGGCGCGATCGCAGTTTCATCGGTTCCCAGCTTTTGCAAGCAATGCCGGAGTTAGCACCTGTAGCCGAAATTGTCAAGCATAAACTCGAACGCTGGGACGGCAGCGGCAGACCCGAAGGTTTGCGAGGCGAAGAGACACCCATTGCTTCCCGGATTTTGGGCTTGGTTGCTTGTTTTCAAGACTGGACTCAACCACGGGGCGATCGACCAGCACTGGGTTTGACGGCAGCTTGGGAAAAGTGCCGGGACATCAGTGGCACTCGCTTCGATCCAGCTTTGGTGGAAACCCTTGGTAATGTAGTCAGGCTGGCAGAAATGGGTTTGATGGAGTTACCGACTCGTCCTAGTCAATTGCCGAATGTCTGGTTGGAGGATTTGGGCGATCGCGCTCCCTCGGTAACTTCAGCATCTTCAATTAATCGTTAACTGTTGACTGTTGACTGTTGACTGTTGACTGTTGACTGTTGGCTGACTAATAACTAATGACTAATGACTAATGACTAATGACTAATAACTAATGACTAACATAGAAGCCATTTGCCAAGGCAAAATTAAAATGCTAGCCGGCTATGATTTAGCTGGAGCAGACTTATCGGGAGCCGACCTCGCCGATGCCGATTTGTCTCAAGCTAATTTGAGTGGAGCTAATCTCGCTGGGGCTAACTTACAACGAGCGATACTGCGATCGAACTTGCGAGGCGCTGACTTGAGCGGGGCTGACTTGCGAGGCGCAGATTTTCGGAATGCTGACTTGCGGGGAGCTTCTTTGGGGAATGCTCAACTCTCCGAGGCAAGTTTTGGGGGAGCTTTTTTGGCTGGGGCTGCGATCGGGAATGTGGATTTGAGCGGTGTCGATTTTCGTGGCGCCGATTTGCGGGCTGTGAATTTGGCTAGGGTAATTTTGCACCACGCAGATTTGAGCAATGCCAATTTGTCTGGCGCTGATTTGTCTGGTGCGGACTTGGAAGAAGCGATTCTGAATGGAGCCGTGTTCCGTGGCGCTAATCTGACGGGTGCTAATTTGCTCTGTGCTGCGATCGAGCAAACTGTCTGGGATGGGGCATTGCTCGATCGAGCCTGTGTCCAAGGCACCCCCCTGAACCTTTGAAATTCAAAAATGTGGCGAAACCCTTCGACTCCGCTCAGGAACCGGACACTGAGCGGAGTCGAAGTGCAGGAACCGGGCACTGAGCGAAGTCGAAGTGCAGGAACCGGGCGCTGAGCGGAGTCGAAGTGCAGGAACCGGGCACTGAGCGAAGTCGACTGAGCGAAGTCGAAGTGCAGGAACCGGACACTGAGCGAAGTCGAAGTGCAGGAACCGGGCACTGAGCGAAGTCGAAGTGCAGGAACCGGGCGCTGAGCGGAGTCGAAGTGCAGGAACCGGGCACTGAGCGAAGTCGA
>REAP01000084.1 GCA_004294385.1 Oscillatoriales cyanobacterium
TATTGTGGAACAGGCCGGACAGCCTGTTACTGACACAAGATGCCTGTTCCACAAAGAGTGGATTTTATTGTGGAACAGGCCGGACAGCCTGTTGCTGACTATGATGCAACATCTCAGTAGAAACGATTTCAACCGCTGAATGATGCCGGATTTGCCTAACGGCGAGGTGCGTACATAATCACCAAAACGCCCAGCAAAGCAATCCAGCCTCCCAACAAATCGTATTTATCAGGAGCAACGCGATCGACAATCCAGCCCCACAGAATCGACAGCACAATAAAAACGCCGCCGTAAGCCGCATAGACTCGCCCAAAAGCAGCCGGTTCCGGTTGCAACGTTGGAAGCACCGCGTAAACCGCCAAAACAACCGTCCCAATCACGGCTAACCAAGGGCTTTTGCCTTCGCGCAACCACAGCCAAAACAAGTAGCCGCCACCAATTTCGCACACTCCAGCTAATACAAACAGCAACAAAGATTGAATCATTTATTTTTGCGGGAATCGCTCAGCGTTGCAGGTTCTTCGATTGTCAAAGCGGCTTCATTTTCTTCACCGGTGCGAATACGAATTGCTCGGCTTACCGGAATCACAAACAATTTACCATCCCCAACTGTTCCTGTTTTTGCCGCTGCTACGATCGTATCGACAACCGCATCGACTATATCATCGTTCACGACAATTTCAATTCTGACTTTGGGCAGAAAGTCAACCGTAAAAGGTTTGCCTTCCATATCTAAGAGACCCAAAAAAGCAAGGGGTCTTCCTTTTTGTCGCCCAAATCCTTTCGCACCGGTGACAGTCATTCCCTGAATACCGAGTTTGACTAAGGCTTCTTTGACGGAATCTAATTTAGCAGGCTGGATAATTGCAAGAACTAATTGCATAGATTTCAAGTAAGTAGAAGGAAGTTCGGCAACGAATTCTGTAACGGATGTAACGGATGTCAGTCCGAAGGTAGAAGGTAGAAGGAAGAATGCTTATACATTAGGCTTTTTTGCCATCTGTATCTTGCATTTAATTAGGTGGATTTACCTGCCTATCAAGATTTAGAGGAAGGGACATTATCGCGCAGGGGATGATTGATATCCGATGGCAAAAAGATAGGTTTGCCTTTGATTAAGCTGTCTCCAATCAGGTAAGCAAATCCTCCAACAAAGAAGGCGACAGAAATACCGATCGCAGTTAGAGCATTTGTTTTTGCACTACCAACTCCAGTCAAACCATAGTAGAAAATGCCGCAAACCATGAGTAAATTCGTGACTAAACCTAAGAATGGAATCACAATTGTTTTGATTTGGTTGTGCTCTTCATCTAGCAAATGGTCTAGAGTAGCAATCAGCGTCACTCCGCAGGTGATTCCGTAGAGCATAAATGTGCCGATGTTGGAAACTAACGTGACAATCGTGACATTATCGAGACTCTGCACTGCATAGGAACCAATCAAAGCCGAGAGTCCACTCAGAAAGTAAATTCCGATGTGAGGCGTGTTGTAGCTGCCGTGTAAAAAGCCGAATACAGCGGGCAATTCGCGATCGCTCCCCATCGCATAACTAATCCGAACACCCGTTGAGAGCGACGAGAGCGCCGTCCCGATCAATGCCATGACGACTGTGCTGGCGATCGTAATTTGCAGCAGAAATCCGTTGCCAAACAGCAGCGTATCTCCCAAGATTTTGGCGATATCGCCGATCGGCGCACCGGACGATAATGCTGCGGCAAAACCAGTTACAGTTTTACCATCAACAATTGCAGTGTATTGGTCTCCGATGAAAAAATTAGCCGCAAAATACTCAAAGAAATAGCAGATACAAGCCTGAATAAATAAGGATAGAATTACACCGCGAGGAATATCGCGCTGAGGATTAATCGCCTCGCCTGCCATCGCTGTTGCTGATTCAAATCCGACGAGTAACAGAATCGCAATTGTTGTCTGATAAATTAATCCTGATAAATCATGAGGCATCACAACGCTAATTGCATTTGCGTGTTCATAATTCACAGTTGGATGACCTAATCGGTAAATAATCATCAACAATCCCAGGAAGGTGAGAGAGCTAATTTGCACAATATTGATGATGATATTAATCAGGGTCGAACCGGTAACACCTTGGAGGGCAATAAAACCCACCAAGCCAGTGAATATAAAACAAATTAAGGCTTTGCTGAACCAATCTGTTGCAAAATCAGCGTTAAACAACTGCCCAATGTAAACGACAAGCGTTCCCATGAAGCTAATCATAATTCCGGGGTATACCCAGTAGTACAAGTGGGCCGCCCAGCCTGTAACAAACTTAGCTAAACGCGCTAAACGAAAGTGTTTGTGTTCTTCTTTTGCTAAGATTGCTGCTTCGGCGTAATAGTAGGAACTGCCGGCACCTGCTTCGGGGTAAGCTTTAGAAAGCGTTGCATAACAACTTGCTGTTAGTAGGGCTATGCAGGTTGCGAGTGCGATCGCAGCCCACATATTTTTAGCAGAATCGGGCGGGGCTTGTAGTTGGTAAGTCGTCCACAGAAAAGCGCCGGGAGCAATCAGCGCCATCGCGTTAATCGTAATGCCTACCAATCCTAGGGTAGGCTTGAGTTCTCCGTTAGAGTTTGTCATGGTTTTAGATTTTAGATTGTAACTTGATCCCGCAGATGAATCCGGGGGCTTGCGACGAAATCGCTTTCGGTCATAATTTGCATACAATCTCTTGTTTAATGGTTAATACTTGATAAATCTGTATCCCAAAATACATTTGAACGATGGTCTTGACTTAGAGCGCACTCTAAGTTTTATAGAGTGTTTTCCAAGCAATAATTGAGAGGGCAAAATCTGCGATCGCGTGACTGATATAACTTGCCCAAAGTGAACGGTAGGCGAGATAACACCACGACCAAATTGCCCCTGCTACGAAAACAGCTAATGAACCTAAAATCACTCCATGCCAGTCGGTATAAGCTGCTAAAACAATGATATGATGTAGTGTGAAAAACAATGCACTCAGAAATATTGCTGCTTTTCCAGGTATCAAAATCTCGCACTTTTTGTAGACAAACCAGCGCCAAATAAATTCTTCAATAAATGAGTTGATTAGTACAAAATATGCTTGAACTATTAAAAAAATTATAGGATTGTTCAGCCCCATTTGTTGCACTTTTGATTTGGCATCAGCCGCATCGATCCAGTGCTGACCGAATAGCCCGTAGATACCCAGAATGATGCCGAACATTAACAGTCCTAAAACCGTGCCGACTAATAATTCTTGATATTTTGGTTTGGATAAATGCGGTTGGTAGCGATCGCCCAAAACAGACCAGGCGATCGGCAGCACTAGCAACCAAAATCCACACAATACTGATACTATAGTTCCGATGGTTCCGGGAGCGATAAATAAGGACGCTACACCAATGCTAGAAGCAGGTACTAACAGAATTAGGGCTAATTGTGCATTTTGGCGATCGCTATGTTCGAGCATTATACATCCTCTATGGCTAGTTTATATTGGGTGTACCTCAATGAGTGTAAGGGCGAAGCATTCCGGTATTCAATCTCTGGTGATCGCTAATAAATTGTCTGCCGAAATGCTTCGCCCCTACCCCGATGAATTATTAATAAGTTTTTTATGGACGGGCAAGATGCCCATCCCACAATATAATTAACTGTTTGTGGAACAGGCATCTTGCCTGTTCTTATCTTCTTGTGGAACAGGCATCTTGCCTGTTATAATGATGAAGGATTTTTCAATACACCACCTGCAAGTGCAGTCAAAATCGCTACACCAAAAGCCAGTCGATACCAGACAAAAATCCAGGTGTTCTGAGTTTGGAGGAATTTCATCAACCAGGCGATCGAAATATAGGAAAATATAAAGGCTGAAACTGTGCCAACTATCAAAGCTAC
Source organism: Oscillatoriales cyanobacterium (assembly GCA_004294385.1). Taxonomy (GTDB): domain Bacteria; phylum Cyanobacteriota; class Cyanobacteriia; order Cyanobacteriales; family Microcoleaceae; genus Microcoleus. Next base: position 3,883 of record REAP01000084.1, read on the forward strand.
GACTCCAGCTTCGCCCAATCCTTCACCCAAAGCACCTTTCAATTCCACCAATCCAGCTAGAGTTATTGCCGGAATTCCTAACAAGAAAGAAAACCTTGCTGCTGCTCCTCTTTCCAATCCCAGGAACAATCCTGCTGTTAGCGTAGAACCCGATCGCGAAACACCCGGAATTATTGCCATTGCTTGAGCTAATCCCATGATAATCCCATCTTTGACTTCTAACTTTTCGTAATCCCGTTGACGCTTGCCTGTTTTTTCGGCTATTGCTAACAGTAGGGACATGACGATGGAAGCAATGGCGATCGCACCCAAACTCCGCAATGGCGATTCGTTGAATTTTGGAACCAATATCTTGATTAACAGTCCAAAAAAGATAATCGGTATGGTTCCCAAACCAATTCCCAGCGCCATCCGAAACTCTTGCGATTCGTAGTCAGAGCGTCTAATCGCTGTGAATGCACCAATCGTTATAGTTGTCAAGTCTTTCCAGAAATATAACAGCACTGCCACAATACTGCCCAACTGAATTATGGCTGTATAAGCAACACCGCGATCGGGCCAGCCTAGAGCAAGTGGCACTACTTTCAAATGAGCGCTGCTGCTGATGGGCAAAAATTCTGTTAATCCTTGGACAATGCCTAAAACGATCGCCTGTAAGATATCATTTGGAGCAGCCCCGGAAACATCAGCAGCAGGCGTTTGGGCGAGTACGTCAAGCAAATCAATCATTAAGTGCATTAAAATAGTTTGTCAAAAACCAATTTAACCTAATCAACAGCATTTGCCGACGTTTGCTGATAAACTTAATACTGTTTTCTACGCTTTTTCGCCACTTTACAGCAACTGCCGATAACTTATGATATTTTCCAACTACCAAAATTTAATTGCTACTGTTATTTCTGGCAAACGCTTGCTGCGGCGAATCTTGTCTGCTAGTCTTTTAACTGTGGCGATCGCACTTAGCTTCATCTTGCTAACCGGTACAGCGCCGGCCTACGCAACTCTCACAGACGATCGCTTTGATGGTACAATTTATGCTCTCTACGCCGGCAATGGTTCCCTAGTCCCTCCCAAAGTCAAACTGACAGATTCTTTCAAACGCAAGAAACCTGCATTGCTAGTGTTTTATACGGATGATAGCAGCGATTGTAAGCAATTTGCGATCGTTGTCTCTAACCTCCAAGAATATTACGGCCGCGAAGCTGATTTTATGCCTATATTTATCGATTCTCTGCCTGAAAAACCCTCTCCAGATATTACAAATCCCAGTCATTATTACAAAGGTTTTGTACCTCAGACTGTGCTGCTAGACCAATCGGGAAAAGTGGTTTATGATGCTAAAGGTCAAGTGCCTTTTGAAGAGGTAGATGATGCCTTTCGGAAAGTATTTGACTTGCTACCTAGAGAAAAGTCTCTGCCACTCAAACGCCGTGTTGTGAACGAACTTAATATCGAGTTATCGAAGTAGTTAGTTATCGATTGTCCGTTGTCAGTGATTGATTTTGTTTCAATCCCTGATAGGGATTTGTGTATTTTACGGCTGGTAGCTAATCAGGGCGGTTGAGGATTACGCGAACAATTGCATCAATTTTAGGTTCTAACATTTCAGGATTCAACTAACTCCAATAAAATCGATTCAATTGTCAACAGGTAGTAGACCCTCACGCTGAAGCTTTTCTATAATTGCTGCTCTAATGAACTCAGAGCGATTGTCAAGTGATCGAACAATTGCGTCAATTTCAACTGGCAATTTGACTGAGACAGGGGGCTGTTTCTCGGAACAGCCTACTCCTTTTGGTTGAAATTGAGTAGCCTCGTTACCGATTAATTTTTTCTTAGCCATACAATGTGACATCTTGTGGTGTTTGTTTAAGTATACACCACGTATACGTTTGAATCCCTGATAGGGATTTGTGTGTTTTGCGGCGCTTCTTTTGCTTTTTCTTTTGTCTCGAAAGTATATTCGTTTGAATCCCTGATAGGGATTTGTGTGTTTTGCGGCTAAATAAAATTATTTTCCGGGATTGCAAGTATACGTGGTGTAGAGTAAGAAAACACCACCAAACATCAAATTATATGACCAAGAAAAAATTAATTGGCAATGAGGCTACTCAATTTAAAAACACCGGGCTTAACATTACTCACAAACAAAAGCCAATTTCGGTGATGTTAGAGCCTGAAATTGATGCAATTGTTCGCTCAATGTCAAATCGCTCTGATTGGCTTAGAAAAGCCATTCGAGAACAACTGAAACGAGATGGATTATTATTTGATTAGCTACCCAAAACTGCACATTTTGACAGGCTGTGCTTGTGAGTTTTGCTACCATAGAAATAGCCGCTCAGACTGGACATCTGTTTCAATCCCTGATAGGGATTTGTGTGTTTTGCGGCTAGTAATGCTTGATGAGTTGCAGCCCTTTCATTGGCCGTTTCAATCCCTGATAGGGATTTGTGTGTTTTGCGGCTCGCCATCGTGCACCGAATTTTCCACCACTTCATACTCCTTTAGTTTCAATCCCTGATAGGGATTTGTGTGTTTTGCGGCTTTGAGTATCAGCTTAAGGAATTTTTACTGTATGGTTTCAATCCCTGATAGGGATTTGTGTGTTTTGCGGCCAGTGGTTAATTATGTGGATGAAAAAGGCTGTTTTCTTGTTTCAATCCCTGATAGGGATTTGTGTGTTTTGCGGCAAGTGTTTGGAGGCGCTCCAGAGACTGGCGGTGGGTTTCAATCCCTGATAGGGATTTGTGTGTTTTGCGGCATTGCCCAAATCTATAACCTACTTTGTACAGCTCAGTTTCAATCCCTGATAGGGATTTGTGTGTTTTGCGGCGTTATGTCAGGATTGTAACACAATGATTAACCCTAAAGTTTCAATCCCTGATAGGGATTTGTGTGTTTTGCGGCCACCAACAGGCAGAACAGCAGAACGAAACCACCGTTTCAATCCCTGATAGGGATTTGTGTGTTTTGCGGCCTAAATATGGATCTGATTCAATTGGATCGCGATCGAAGTTTCAATCCCTGATAGGGATTTGTGTGTTTTGCGGCGCGATACAATGAGAGTTCGATCGCCCGAACTCGGGTTTCAATCCCTGATAGGGATTTGTGTGTTTTGCGGCTCTTCGGCTTTGGCTACTGCGGTTGAGCCGCAATAGGGTTTCAATCCCTGATAGGGATTTGTGTGTTTTGCGGCAGTTTAATTCGAGAGTCCTACATTCAGTTCCGAGTTTCAATCCCTGATAGGGATTTGTGTGTTTTGCGGCTCGGGTGCTGCGGTGTTGGCAATTATTTCATGTTTCAATCCCTGATAGGGATTTGTGTGTTTTGCGGCCCAAGAAGCAGTCTGGGAATAGTAGGGTGTCCAGATGGTCGTTTCAATCCCTGATAGGGATTTGTGTGTTTTGCGGCCCGCCAGCGAGTGAGGGTGACGATGATGACGATGAAAAGTTTCAATCCCTGATAGGGATTTGTGTGTTTTGCGGCCAGTCGAAAAAAACATCTAATCGGAAAATCTTCTGTTTCAATCCCTGATAGGGATTTGTGTGTTTTGCGGCGGCTATACTTGTTCAGCCCTCCAGTTAGATCGATAATTGTTTCAATCCCTGATAGGGATTTGTGTGTTTTGCGGCTGACGACGAATTCATTGAAGAACCAGACTACTACGTTTCAATCCCTGATAGGGATTTGTGTGTTTTGCGGCCTTTCTTCAGCAGCCACAGTAGTATGAGTTTCAGTTTCAATCCCTGATAGGGATTTGTGTGTTTTGCGGCTTGCTGCAATCTGCCGGGCAATCGACTCAATCGTTTCAATCCCTGATAGGGATTTGTGTGTTTTGCGGCGAAAGCCGCAGTTTGCTGAGCCTCCAAGAGCTGAAGTTTCAATCCCTGATAGGGATTTGTGTGTTTTGCGGCGCTGCTGATGCTTCTAATTTTGTCAGCAGCCCAAGTTTCAATCCCTGATAGGGATTTGTGTGTTTTGCGGCAAAATTATCGCTTCAATGCTCAAAAAGAAGGTGGTGTTTCAATCCCTGATAGGGATTTGTGTGTTTTGCGGCTGCCTGATATCAGGGTAAGTTGAGTTGCTTCTGCTGTTTCAATCCCTGATAGGGATTTGTGTGTTTTGCGGCTCTAGCAAAATCTGAAAGTGACCGTCCTTGCCAGAAGTTTCAATCCCTGATAGGGATTTGTGTGTTTTGCGGCGTAGTCGGTATCCCATAGCAAACCATCGCCGTAGTCGTTTCAATCCCTGATAGGGATTTGTGTGTTTTGCGGCAACAATTGGCGCTGACAGAAAAGTTGCCGATGCTCAGGTTTCAATCCCTGATAGGGATTTGTGTGTTTTGCGGCTTATCCTGCATTTCTTGAAGCGGCTCAACCAAGGTGCCCTGAGTTGCCGATTGTTTCAATCCCTGATAGGGATTTGTGTGTTTTGCGGCCTGCGATCGCGCGGTGGCCCGAAAAACTTGCACCAGAACCAGAACTGTTTCAATCCCTGATAGGGATTTGTGTGTTTTGCGGCGAAGCTAGGCATCAAAGTTGGCTGCAAAATCTGAGAGAAGTTTCAATCCCTGATAGGGATTTGTGTGTTTTGCGGCTCAACTGTGACCGATCACTATTCCGAAATTCTTGTTCGTTTCAATCCCTGATAGGGATTTGTGTGTTTTGCGGCCACCGTTGCCTCCTGGAATGCTGACCGGCATACTTTAAGGTTTCAATCCCTGATAGGGATTTGTGTGTTTTGCGGCGCAACTTGGGCGCTAACCGGAACTCCTCTCAAAAATGGCAGTTTCAATCCCTGATAGGGATTTGTGTGTTTTGCGGCCGGCGACTGGTTTTCGACCAGAGGAAGCGATCGCACTGTTTCAATCCCTGATAGGGATTTGTGTGTTTTGCGGCAGTATGATAATTTGCACGGCTTCTGATAGTTGTGTTTCAATCCCTGATAGGGATTTGTGTGTTTTGCGGCCCGCACACACACCACAACGGCGATGGCCAGAATGTTTCAATCCCTGATAGGGATTTGTGTGTTTTGCGGCTATATGATCGCCTGGACTCTCTCGGCATTAAACCGGTGTTTCGTTTCAATCCCTGATAGGGATTTGTGTGTTTTGCGGCCCACCATGTCGAGAAATATGTCACGCCCAGGATTGTTTCAATCCCTGATAGGGATTTGTGTGTTTTGCGGCCACTGGAAATGTCACCCCGTCTATAGTCAGTGGGATGTTTCAATCCCTGATAGGGATTTGTGTGTTTTGCGGCTTATGTACAGGCGGAAACGACTAATAAGCTGGCAAGTTTCAATCCCTGATAGGGATTTGTGTGTTTTGCGGCATGCACCTCTAGCGCTTCTTCCTTAGTTTCTGAGGTGTGTTTCAATCCCTGATAGGGATTTGTGTGTTTTGCGGCGCGAATTGATGCCATTTGACCTTGGACTTCTTCTGTTTCAATCCCTGATAGGGATTTGTGTGTTTTGCGGCTAAACTTGCTGTATGGCAAGTTCGGCAATTGATCGTTTCAATCCCTGATAGGGATTTGTGTGTTTTGCGGCACAGTTAAACTGAGATAAACCCATGATACCACTGGTTTCAATCCCTGATAGGGATTTGTGTGTTTTGCGGCCCGACAGCGGCTTAACTGTAGTCACTGGTAGCTTTGTAAGTTTAGTTTCAATCCCTGATAGGGATTTGTGTGTTTTGCGGCTTGACTATCTGTGCGGATGGCACTGGCAAACTGAAAGTTTCAATCCCTGATAGGGATTTGTGTGTTTTGCGGCTCTCGATTTGGGTTCTAGCAAGAACAAAGCATCGGTTTCAATCCCTGATAGGGATTTGTGTGTTTTGCGGCGAAAGAAAATTTGAAGAAGAATATGAAGAAGAATAGTTTCAATCCCTGATAGGGATTTGTGTGTTTTGCGGCTAGAAATACTAGCGGAACATATTTTTATGTCCGGTTTCAATCCCTGATAGGGATTTGTGTGTTTTGCGGCCAGTTACGATGCGTCTCTGACGGTCAAGTGCAGCAATGTTTCAATCCCTGATAGGGATTTGTGTGTTTTGCGGCTTTTTAGCCGCTGCATCTAGCTTTCGCCATAAAGCGTTTCAATCCCTGATAGGGATTTGTGTGTTTTGCGGCCCAAGGATTTTGGCCTTCCTCCCCCCACGTCTCGTTTCAATCCCTGATAGGGATTTGTGTGTTTTGCGGCCTAGGCTGGCGGGTAATTGATTTTTATCCCAATCGCGTTTCAATCCCTGATAGGGATTTGTGTGTTTTGCGGCTCCACGATCTTAGGTAGCATCAGCACATTAGGCATTGTTTCAATCCCTGATAGGGATTTGTGTGTTTTGCGGCATAAAACTGACGATCCGAAAAGCCCGCTTGACAAAATTAGCAAGTTTCAATCCCTGATAGGGATTTGTGTGTTTTGCGGCCACAGAATTGGGTATCAGTCGCGGTCATCTGTTTGTTTCAATCCCTGATAGGGATTTGTGTGTTTTGCGGCCTGTAGAGTGAAAGCACTAAAGAGCTAACCAAATGGTTTCAATCCCTGATAGGGATTTGTGTGTTTTGCGGCAGGATCGCAGCGCTAGCAACTTCCCGCTATCTGGCGAAAGTTTCAATCCCTGATAGGGATTTGTGTGTTTTGCGGCTTTATTGAATTTCTGCGAGTAAATGACGGGGAATTGTTTCAATCCCTGATAGGGATTTGTGTGTTTTGCGGCGTAATGATGCTAATTTTGCCACTACAATTACTAAGTTTCAATCCCTGATAGGGATTTGTGTGTTTTGCGGCCTTTCATCACCCGACTCATTCGTGAGGGATTGGATGTGGCGTTTCAATCCCTGATAGGGATTTGTGTGTTTTGCGGCTTGCTACCTTTATCAATTACGGTGACATCACTCGTTTCAATCCCTGATAGGGATTTGTGTGTTTTGCGGCGCATCATGTTATTATTGACTTATCAGAATCACAAAAACACGTTTCAATCCCTGATAGGGATTTGTGTGTTTTGCGGCCGCCCGCCCCAGAATCCTTGCTCTATTTGGTTTTCAAGGTGCTGTTCCGTGAACCTAAAACAAAAGTACCATTCCACTCTTCGGCTTGTCAACCGCCAATTTTCCATACACACTCCAAAAACTTATCCTATAAGGCTTTCAGACTTTCCGTGAATCGTTTTTCCAGACTAGCGGCATCAAACTTATACACAGAAAGAGTTTCAGCCGAAAAATTTGATACCCCTATTTTAACACCTACTGGTTCACGGAAACTAGGCAAAAAATATAGCCCGATCGCCCTTCGCACTCTTATTCCACAATAACTACATCAATACTATCAAGTGTCAAGCAAAATAGATCAGAACCATTTCACTTCCAAACCATGACCAAAACCTTAATTCCCGTAATCCTCGCCGGCGGTAAAGGCGAACGCTTCTGGCCACTCAGCCGCAAACAACGCCCCAAACAATTTTTGAGTCTCGACGGTAGTGGCAAAAGTTTGCTGCAAGCCACAGCCGATCGACTATTAACATTAGGTAACGGTTGGGACGATTTGTGGGTAGTAACATCCGAAATGCTGGCTGCGGGAGTCCGCGAACAGTTGCCGCTACTACCTCCTGAGAATTTGCTGGCGGAACCGGAGGGCCGAGATACTGCGCCGGCGGTGGCTTGGAGTGCGATCGAAATTGCGAAGCGTTACGGTGAGGATGCAGTTGTCGGGTTTTTCCCGGCGGATCACTGGATTGGGGAACCGGAGGAGTTTGAGAAGACTTTGGAGGCGGCTGCGGAATTGGCGACAAAGGAAAGTGCGATCGCCACTTTGGGAGTCAAACCGAGTTATGCTTCCACTGGTTACGGCTACATCGAACAAGGCGAGGAAATTGGCAATTTTGGTGGTTTTCCAGCTTATCGTGTGGCTAGGTTTACGGAAAAGCCCGATCGCACCACCGCTGAACAATTTGTCACTAGCGGTAAGTTTAGCTGGAATGGCGGAATATTCGTATTTAAAGTCGGCACAGTCTTGACGGAATTGCGAAATCATGTGCCGGAAATGATGGCAGCTTTGGAAGCAAAAGGCGCGGCCGCTTACGCAGAATTGCCCAAAATTAGCATCGATTACGCGCTGATGGAAAAGACGCAAAAAGCCTGTGTCTTGCCTGTAGGCTTTAGTTGGGACGATTTGGGTGATTGGAATGCGATCGCCCGTTTGCTGCAAGGAGATAAGGCCAATGTGGAATTAGCAAAACACGTCGGAATTGATACGAAAGGCGCTATTTTCTATGCAGCCGATGAGAATGAAGTAATTGTCACAATTGGGTTAGAAGATGTCGTAGTTGTCAGAGATGGCAATGTGACTTTGATTGTGAAAAAGGACAGAACGCAGGAGATAAAACAGGTAATCAAAGTGTTGGGAGAAGATGAAAAATTGAAAGATTTATTGTAAGAAATTAAGACACGGCAGTGCCCATTGGTGTCAACTTAAGGTCAAACCCAGTGATAGACTGCTGTTTAACGATTAAGGCCAGATCCCCCCTAGCCCCCCTTAAGAAGGGGGGGACAAGCTAAAAGCTGCATTTATATGGCTTTCAGGCTTAAGTTGACACCAATGGGCACTGCCGTTTCCCTACAATATTATTTTGGTTAGGGAAACGGCAGTGCCCAAAGCGTGTCAACTTAAGGTACAACCCATAGTCCGGCAAGGGTTGAAACCCCTGCCTCAAAGCTAAAGTCCTCTTGCATAGGACTCATGAGTTCTTCAGTCCTCTTTAGAGGACTTGTGCTATTAGACAGGGGTTTTAACCCTTGGCGGACTGACGGACTGACAGGTGGACTTGGCGGGCTGATAGCTTAAGTTGACACCTATGAGTGCCGTTTCCCTACAATATTATTTTGGGTAGGGACACGGCACTGCCTTGGACTCTCGATCATTTCGGTGCAATCGGCATTGATATAACTGAGGAAACGGCACGCGCAGTCTCCTGATTTCTAAAACTGAGTGCAACTTTTAGCCGCCGCAGCCTGTTTCTGCATCAGTTTAGCCGCTTCACCAACAGGTTGAAAAACCTTTGAATTCGATGTCCTTGGCTGCTGAACTAACAATGGAGATGGTGGCTTTAAACTAAAATCTTTAGGCGTTTTATCAGCCATTTTTGTTGAAAACTGCGGTGCTGATTGCAGAAACTTTTCAATCGGAATTCCCCAACTCGATCGGACCATTAACTCCCGCATTGGCTCACAAGGTTTCGATCCGTCCTGAAACAGATAAGGATCTCCCCAAAGCGGATAAGCGTGCATTCCGTTCACAGCTACCACCTCACCGACCAAATTCAGCACAGGCCCGCCGCTCATCCCTTTTTCAATCTGATTATCATAACCCAGTTGATAGCCATCTTCCAGAGATTTTTCTGGTATTAGCGATACTCGTCCATCAGTGAATTTCCATCCCGCTGAATCTGACTTTTGAGGTTCCGAAGGAAAGCCAGCAGCATATACTTTGTCTCCTTCTTTCAGGGTTGAAGAATTTCCCAAAACACCTATTTTGTAGTCAGATTTGGCACTACCAAACTGCAAAAGTGCTAAATCTTTGCCGACAAATTGAGTTGCCAAATATCGGGTAGCAACGTGAATTTTGCCGTCTGGAGTTTGGATGCGATATGCTTCTCCCGACTGCAATACGTGGTCGTTCGTAATCACAGTATAAACTTGTTCTTGTCGCTGAATGATAATCCCCGAACCCCAATTATCTCCAGAAAGCACTTTCACAGTAATTGAACGAGCTTTCTGAAACATCGCTTTTTCTGCTAAATCTTCCGCCGTCTGGGGAAGTGACTGTTTCTGGTTCTTCCCTGAAAATGGTTTTATCGGTTTTGCGGGGGAATTCAGCGGTTGAGCCGTTGGAGACTTCACAGATGGTTTGTTTAGTTGAAACATCAATCCTGGAGGTGGCTGCGCTAAATCTGTGCGGACAAGTTCTGTCGCAGAGAAACCTCGACTGTGTACTTGAATTGCCGTTCCAATCAATACACCAGCACTACAACTAAAAAATACTAAGGAAACCCATTTCATCAAAGTTAAATAATTTAGGGAAGTGTCACCAAATAGGAGTATCAGATTGCGAATTCGGCTCACTTTCTACAGCAGCCTGTTTGAGATATTCGCTCATCTCTATATAAACACGAGATGTGCTTTCATTCAACGGGCCAGAAGCACGGACGCGCACAGCCAGTAAACTGTTTAATACTTGATTGGGGTTGCTCCCTCGTTTTAGGGTGAACAACAATCCAGTGCAATCACCTCCTTTGCGATCGGCAACACAAACTACTTGTTGGTTATTCATAATACCAGTAGTCAGGTAATTTAGTTTGCCATTTCGGAAGTATTGCTGAAATCTTGCAGATACTTCAAGACAGCGCCGTTCTTCACTGTAGCCGGCATCGCGGAAACGATCGGAAGTCCACCGAATCACCGGTACATCACCGTGATTAGTCTGAGCAATAGTCGAGGGAGCGCCGTTGCTATTGCCGCAGACAAATGATCTGGTTTGAAGGATGGTTTCAGCACTAGCATAACTCCCGATCGCACCGAAAGCAAATGCGATCGATCCAGCAGCAACAACCGATTTCAATAGCTTGTGTTTGTTCATCATCGAAACTCCTGTTTTTACTTATAGGGGAAGAGGAGAGGGGGAGAATTTTCCTTCTTCCTCCTTCCTTCTTCCTTCTTCCTTCTTCCTTCTTCCTTCTTCCTTCTTCCTTCTTCCTTCTTCCTCCTTCCTTCTTCCTTCTTCCTTCTTTCTTCTTCCTTCTACTTAGCACCCACTGGCGACGTACCCGGACGGCAAATCGGCTGACCTTGTACATATAATGGATCTGGCGGGCGAATGTTGCTAGCTTCATCAGTTTCGCAGACGATCGATATTGTGGCAGGATTGTTATTACCCGTTTCCGTCAAAAACACGGCTCCGACATATGCTTTCTGGTTGGGGTTCAGAGGAATCGCATAGTGAAATGCTCCCCTAGTAGTGGTGTGAATCGCAAAATTGAACTTCGCCATCGGAAGTTGAATATTAAAGGAGCGTTGTAGCAAACTGATAGTACCGGTAAATGCACCGTTGCGCGTGCGGAAGGTTTGCTGGCTACGAATTAAGGCTTGAAGTGCTGATTCCGCTCCTGGCGACGTGGCTTGTCGCACGGCTACCGCTTGAGGTACTTGCTGAGTAAATGGCTCAGGTTTTGGTGCAGGTGTGGCGGTTGGTTGCTTTGCTTCTAGGGAGTTATTGGATGTCGGACGTGTTTGGGGAAGAGTCGGGGCTGGACGTGTTTGGACAACAGTCGGTGCTGGACGTGTTTGAACAATCGGCGGGGCTGGCTGCTGTGGCTCCACCCTTGCAACTTGGTTTCTCGGCAAAGATATCCCCAATCCGCTATTGAGTGCCATTTGGAAGCCATCTTGATTCTCCGATGCTCCACTCAAAGATGCTGCTTTTTGAGCGTCCTCATTTGCTCCTTCGCTGTCTCCGACTATGCGGCGCACTTCGCTGCGGCGGTTGTAGCCCACCGTGCTGTTGGGAGCTAGGCGGATGGCTTGGGCGATGTCGGCGTTGGCTCCTATGTAGTCTTTGATTTGAGCTCGGCTGACACCCCGCAGTCCGTAGGCATCTGCAAAGGTAGAATTAATTTGGATAGCTCGATCGAAATCTGCGATCGCTTCTTTATGATTTCCCAATTGAGCATTGCTAGCCCCACGAACTCGGAAGGCTTCAGCTAATTGGGGATTACTTTGGACAGCTTTGTTCGCATTTTCTAGGGCTGCTCTATAATTTTTTTGAGCGAAGTTGGCGTAAGCTAAACCATTGAAAACATCGGCCGAGTTTTGATTAAATCGTAGTCCTTGACTGAAATCTGCGATCGCACCTTGATAATTTTGCCGTTTCAGTTTTTCTTTGCCTTGTGCGGCATAAGCTTTAGGAGCGAGTTCGACAAAGGTATTGATCGGAATTCCTAAGTTTACCCATGCTTTCGCGATAGTCTCTTCTCTGTTGGCATCTGTGCGTCCGTGAATACCAACTACACGGCCGCGAAGATCGAGAATTGGCCCTCCGCTCATTCCCTGACGAGTGGGATTTGTGTAGATTAATTCATAGCCGTCACTGACTCGTTCACGAGCTGAAATTTGTCCGGCTGTCATCTGACGAATTTGTCTTGTAATCGTTTCCCCTGGCTTTGGCCAACCGGAAACATAGACTTGTTCTCCGACTGTGACTGTTTTAGAATCTCCCAATTGTGCTATTTCGTAATTGCTTGAACTGACAAATGGTACGATCGCCAAATCGACGCCGGGTAATTGGATAATGTTACTATTGTCCACTCGGTACGGAGTGCGATCGGGCGCGACAATTTTAAATTCGCCTCCTCCCTTGATTACGTGTTCGCAAGTAAGCACATAATAGGTACTTCCTTCTCTAGCAATAATTATCCCTGAACCCTGACTTGGCCCTTCGATTAATACTGTAATTTGTTCAGCAATTTTGTTGACTTGTTCGGCGCTTTGTGCTACAGCATTTTGTGTTTGTACGATCGCGATCGTTGCACCAATTAGCGCTGCCGAAATTCCGTATTTAAACCTAATTGTCATATGATTCACACCTAATTTTAACGAATACTTTTTGATTCTGAACCATGCAATCTTGTGATAATTTTCACCACAAAGAACCAGTTGGCTCAGGTTCGCGCTGAATGCTACCGCCAGATGCGGGAGCAGTGAAAATATTTAGATTACCAGGAACTGCGACTGCTGCGGGAAACCCATTTAGAAAAACATTCATCTGAATATAAATAGGAAATCTTGGCAATTTATCTGGGGATTGTGACAACTGAATATCTTGACCCCAAAGAGGAGACAATTTCTCAGAACCATTGGCTCCTAAATCAGAATTTAGCAGTGCTCCCGTGCTGGAAATACTCCCTGAACCGATCGCACAAACTGCTCTTTGCTGACTCACATTAGTTGGTTGGACACAATCTCTCTGAAGTTGATCTGCCATTTGCTCACATTGCGATCGGGAATTAATGCCTAAAAATTGCAAATCATCAGACACCCACCTAATTACTGGTATATTTCCCTGAGTTGTTTGAGCGATGATTGCTGGTTTGTCATTAATTTTACCACAAACAAAACTTAATGCTTGAGCGTAGCTGGGACTACTAAAAGTAATTGTGCTTACCAAAGTAAATGCTAAAGTTGTAGGAATTGAATTCAATACCAGAAGTTTCACAAATCACCTCCTTTGCCATAAAAGACTATCTCATATTGCAGGATATTTCAGAAATATAGCAGATTGCAGGTTTATAGATACTATCAATATCCCCGTAGAGACACCGCACCGTGCCCGTTGGTGTCAACAACCAGGTAAAACCGATAGTCCGACAGGGGTTGAAACCCACGGGGCTTATAGCGAAAGTCCTCTCAAAGACGACTCAAGAACTCATCATTCCTCTTTGAGAGGACTTGCGCTTTGAGACAGGGGTTTGAACCCCTGTCGGACTCGTGGGATGACTAACGGACTTGGCGGGCTGACAGCTTAAAGTTGACACCAATGGGTACGGTGCGGTGTCCCTATCATATTTCATCCGAATTTGATCCGATGAAAAATTCATCTTAAAAAAGTGGGTTGCTAGCATCAGCTTCCACAGACTGCGGAGATGCAGATTCTGTGGGTTGAGCTTGGAGATATTCGCCCATATCGATGTAAAGTCGATCGTTCATTTCGACATCAACTCGGTTAGAAGGCGCGCTTTCATTCAGTGAATTTGTGCTAGCTCGATCGCGCAAATTCAACAGGCGTTTTAACGCATCTCGCCCATCGCTACCCGGTTTAATTGTAAACAACAAGCCATTATTTGCCAAGTCGCGGGCACAATCGCCACCCTTAGTGTGAGCAACACAAACAACAGATTGTCGGTTAATAATTCCTGTTGTCAAGAATTTAAGTTTTCCAGCTTGTTGATACTGTTGGAATCTGGTAGACACCACTTCGCATCGGCGCTGAGCATCGAATCCAGAATCTGAAAAACTATTAGAAACCCACTTGATTAGTGTAAAATTACCTTTTGGTGTTTGCACAATAGTTGCTGGCTGACCTGCATTTTTGCCACAGAAAAAAGAGTTCGTGGTTTGCGCGGGAGTCGGGCTGCTAGTAACCATAGTGGTAGCAAATGCGATCGCAGATGCAGTAATTAGCGATATCAGTGACTGAAGTTTCATTGGCAATTTTACTCCTGATTTATTTGATGGATTTGTTAGATAGAAATGATTGCTGATTCTAAGTAGGTGGATATTAACTCAACGCCACTTCTCGCAGCCTATTTTCAAATGAATGACTGACTCACAGCCAACATTCTGATTCAATCTGCGATCGCTGTCCGCTGACTATTTTTTTAGATCTGCCTGCTGATTTTAATTATAAAGCAAAACTGACAAAGAAAATTTAAAGATACAGATTTGATATTACCCAAAATGAGGAGACGGCAGTGCCGTGTCCCTACCGTAATTAATTGTAGGGACACGGCACTGCCGTCTCCTCTATATTCCCGTGCAACCGGATTTAATATTACTTGGTATCGACACGAGAATTCCGATTAAGTAATTTCACGCAATGACAAAAATACATAATTTTTGCGTAAATTCAGCAGAAATCAACCTTTTTTCATGCCCATTTACCTAAATTCAAAATTAGAAAAGGGGTTCCAGTTTAGGAGTTGGGGCATTAGGGAGAGATGGCGAGGGTTCTGGCTCTGTTACAGGTTCGCTACTCCCAGATGGGGGTCTAAAAAGATCGACAGAAATTGCAATATCTTTAATCTGACGATCGCATTCTGCTAAACGATCCCTCACTTTGTCAGCCACGAAGGAACCAGCAGCAATTGCTTTGAGCTTGTCTGCTGCTTCAGTCCACGCAGTTGTCTGTTTTGATAACTCGGTTTCTTTTTGGGCATTAGTTGCGATCGCCTCAGCTTCTTCCAATAGTTTCTCAGCTTGTTGTTCCCTTGTCAAATGCGCCTCCATCGCAGTCAACTCGCTTTGATAAGATGGCAACAGCTTTTGGGTATCGAGGTGGACTTTAGCCGTTGGTGGAATGCTCAATAGTTGGTCGATCGCGTTTTTTAGGCGATCGCGCGCCGTCTGCAACTCTTTGGCAGTTTGAGCATTCTGCCCTAAAACACGGCTATCAGCAGCCTGTTTGACCGCGCTGTTGTAACTTTCGTTAAAGGGTTTATCCGCAGCACAGTTGTTCAGAATGCCGCACAAAAAAGGGATGCGAGGTGATTCCAGAGTAGCAATCCCACCTGCTAGCAGCAGAGTTGGTAGGACAATTAGCGCGATCGTTTTCCAAGATGGATTACCAGAATTTTGGTCTGGAGAAAATTGAGTCGGAGGTAAGCCAGAACCTTGACTCACTTCAGTTTTTGACGAACTCATAATAGTTTTTTTGTATGTTTGGCGATTATCAAGAGCATTTAATACTTCTTTAGCTGACTGATAGCGATCGCTCCATCTTCGCTCCAACATCTTATCAGGAAATACAGCACTTTTCAGGTATATGAGGTACATAGTTCTTGTAGGGACTAAGGCCAAGCCCATTAGTGTCAACTTAAGGTCAGACCCGCAGTCCGGCAGGGGTTTAAACCCCTGCCTCAAAGCGCAAGTCCTCTCAAAGAGGACTAATGAGTTCTTGAGTCCTCTTTGAGAGGACTTTAGCTATTAGACAGGGGTTTAAACCCCGCTTAGGACTGGTGGGGGATGCAAGGACTGGCGGACTCACAACTTAAGTTGACACCAATGAGCACTGCCGTGTCCCTAGGGGATATTGATAGCACCTATAAACCCGCCCCTCATATCTACCACAAAAACCTTCAACCAACTTTAGTCAGCCCCGTACCGCACTTAGCACAGAATTTCGAGTTAGTTGGATTCTTGTGACCGCAGCTAGTACAAAAGACAAAATCTGGCAGCGGAGTTTCCTTATCAACAGGTGTCGGAGTTCGACTCTCAGAAGGTTCTGCCGTTCCAGTTATTTGAAGCTGTGGCTTAGTTTGACCATCTGGCGGCTGAGGAAACTTGTAAGTTACTATCACCTCTTGAATAATCTTCAGTTCTCGTTTATAAACTGGACTTTCATTTCCTCCCTCTTTATCCAATTCGGTCTCCCGCGTGTCGAGATATGCCTTCAGTTGGCTGTATAACTGTTGTTTTTGCGGCACAGTTTCCGCGCCAGTCAGGATTGCCTTCACCTGTTTTTCAATCTCTTCTTTATCAGGACGACAGGCCACAACTTCCAAAAGTTGCAGCGTTTCTTCCCAGCTAGAAGCCAGATCTACATTCTCTTGACCCAGCACAGTTTGTATCGTGTAGCGAATCACATTTTCCTTCGTATTGCGATTTTCTTCCCGTCGCACAACGCCCAATGCTCGTGCTTGCACAATCAATTGTAAGATTCTCTTATCCTCTGGAAACACATCCCAAAAAGGCGCTTCTTTTTGAATATGAACTGGGATAGGAAGGTCTTTGCTTTCTCCTCGTGCGATCGCCCTTTTTGCTTGGATTGATTGACCTTTCCAATCTTGATAAGACTGTCGCAATTCACGCATTCCTTCAATACAGCGTAGCGAAAAACCGCCGACTTCTTGCACAAAAACAATCCGGTGGCGTTCTGCTTCTCCCAGCGGGGTAATTGCATCACCGCCAACCCGTTCCCTAATCAAAGGGATTAATCTGATGGCGGCTGCTTCAGTGCTGTTACGCCCACCAACGAGAGCAGCTTTGGTATTGAGTGCTTCCGTAAACCCTGCATCTATGCCACTCATGATCGGCCTGGAAAGCAAAATTAAGGGCTTAGATTTGTCATAGGCGATCTTTAATTGATTGCGGATGTCTGATTCATCATTCTTAAACATTTTGAAGAGTCCATCACAGGCGGCCAACTCTCGCTTTAATCGACTGTTGCTAGGTACACTTTCTATCACCAACCGCGTTTTTTCATCAATAATTTCCTTGAAATCTGGATCTTGCACGTCCTGCAATTGCGGCAAGTCAAACAGCCGCATCACCTCATCCGCCTCGCGGTTTTGTTTCCACAGCGGACTAGCTTCTTTGAGCACTTCCTTCGACAAATTACTGCAAGTTCCATCCATCCCCAATTCATACTTGCTTTTAGCACCTTCAGAAGCACCTGCTAATTGCTCGATCGCATCTCGGTACAAATCATTTAGCTGTTGACGGTCAAATAATTTGATACCGTTAATTACCAACACATCAGCACTACTTGCTTGTTGGTCTGCTGCTTTTTGAAAGTCATCGCGATTTTGGCGCAACTTTTGATTTAAGCGAGCCAAACGAGTTTCTAATTCGGTTAAATGCTCTTGCAACCTGACAATTACTTCTAATCCCAAGGATCTCGATTTGCGCTGAACAATTGCAATCAAACTCCCCTCTAACCCGCTAAGAGCCGTAGCACAATACTTTTCCATAGCATCTTGTTTGCTCAAACCAAACTGCTCTTGGGAGTGTCTAATATCTTCCAAACCCTTTTGGTATTGTTGTTGGAAACGAGCCTCATTTGGCTCCCAAACTTTTTCTCCTTCCCTGCGAAACTTTTCAACAGCATTGTCAAAAATCTGCCGCACTGTGGTGATAAAAGCATCAGCAAATCTTGGCCCCTTGTTGCGGTCTTCCAGAATCGTGTAAAACTCAGCTTCTAGGGTTTTGCGTCCTTCTTTGATAATCCGGTTGCGGTTGTCATACATTTTTTGCAAGTAATCGCCATGTAGCCGCTCATCGGGACTCATTTCACGTAGGTGATCGCTGCGATATTCCTCAACTTTTTTCTGCAAGTAATTGACAAATTCCAGAATCTTGCCTTTTTCCGATCCAAAAATACCCAAGAATCCTTGTTGGGTGCATTGCATTTTTTTATCTGCATTGATTTCGTTGCGGATGCTGTTTACCCAGTTGGAAAGTTCGGCTAAATAAGATTTATCGCCCGCAGCACTCAAGTCAGTCAGCATTTCCATTTCTGTCAACCGAATCCGCTTGAGGTCACTTTGTACAACCTCCAACAAATTGGGAACTAATTGCACAGATTCGTTCAGCCACCAAGTCACAAAATCAGCCGCTAGCCGATTGGATAAAGATGTGCGAATTTGGGCGATCGGAATTTCAATTGTTGACAAACCAAAACTCATAAATTGTTTGGAATAGCCGCGGCCACCCGGATCTTGTTGAGCCCAAGAACCTTTAATGTTATCTCGGATCGATCGCTTGTGGGGAGCAAAATCTGAGGTCAAGTCCAGAAAGATATTCTGACCGATCATTTCCCGAATTTGGTCTAGAGGAAATTCAGTTTCACCATTTCTAGTTCCGACTAAATAAGTAAAGTCAAAAGCAGGTCTTTTATCGCGAATTTCATCGATCAAACCGGCACTAAATTGCACTGCATATTCTGTGCGGTAGTCGGAGAAATAGCTCAATTCCATTAAGGCTGCGTAACCGTTAGCTACAACCCGATCGCCTACATTGATACCAGCAAAAGCATTAGGCATCGGCACAATGGCTGTAGTAGTAGAACTTGCTTGTCCTTGCAGCCATTTGCGGACAGCATAGCCAATATCGATGAGCATTCCGCTACCGGTACCACCAGAAATTGAGCCAGTGATAAACACGTTTACGGAGTTACTGTTTACCTTGACGTTATATTTGTCCAACATAAAGTTGTCGTGACCTTTTACGCGATCGCACGCCGCATTAAATGATTGCTTAATCTTGTGATAGTTACAGAAAAAAGCAAACCGACCGCAGGCACGAATCTGTCCGGCTCCCGCTTCTAAAGCCGTCATATTTCGCTCTAATTCATTGGGGAACCAAGCTTCGATCCAGGGGAAGTTGCCCATGTTGGACATGATATTTTCAACTTCATTACCACTGACTTTAGCAAAGTATTTCTCGTTATCCTTAAACGGAGTTCCACCCGCACCAGGATTATTTAGTTTGTATTCTTTGTCTGTATCAATTACCAAAAAACTGATAATCGGAAAATTCTTCAAACTCCCATAAGTTTCTTCTACTAAACGGCGCACTCTTGCCAGCACTTCATTACCAGTTCCTCCTACTCCGATTAAAATTGTAGGAACCATACTTTTTTCATCAACAGTAGCCATAAGACTCCTCCTTTTTGTTTTTAATTAAACTGGTTTAAACTGGTTCCTAGGCTCTGCCTGGGAATCAATGTCCAGAGGCTCTGCCTCGCTTAGTTTGCTTGGAAAAAGAGCCTCGTTTCTTTGGTAAAATTGGAGGCAGAGCCTCCGGATCTGCGTTACCAGGCAGAGCCTGGGAACGAGTAGAAACTGGTTTAAACTGGTTCCCAGGCTCTGCCTGGGAATCAATGTCTAGAGGCTCTGCCTCGCTTGGTTTGCTTGGAAAAAGAGCCTCGTTTCCTTGGTAAAATTGGAGGCAGAGCCTCCGGATCTGCGTTACCAGGCAGAGCCTGGGAACGAGTAGATAATGCCCACCCTAAAGTTAACAACCATCACCAAAAATTGGCAAACCAACTAATTTCCAGATAATGCTAGGCGTACTTGCAGTCCAGAAAAACGCATTTCCCAAAGCCGCCTGACCTGCTAGAGTCATGTTCATTTTCATTATGCCTTGAAACAACCACCTATCGAGCGGCATCGTCAGCGTCCACATCAAGGCAATCCAAGCAGCACCCAACCAAAAAATTACCCATTTAATATTACTATTGAGCTTGGGAAATATTTTCTCTGTGAATGAAGTATTCAGATTCACATCGGAACCAGAAATATAAATTCCTCCTGTTTCTATAGTAGCTTGTTTGAGCGGATCGAAACTTTTACCTCCCAATGTAATGCCATTAATTTTAACTTTTTGAGCGACGGCTTCGCTGACACTTTGCGGGGAAAGTTCAATTCCGGCATCGCTAACAATCACAATTTCGCGACAGGTACTTGGCGCAGTTTTAAAAGCGTTTAATGCCTGCCGGATGGGAACGTCAATGCTGTCTTGACGGGGTTCTGGCAGGAGTGATTTAGGCAGGTTGGGGTCTTGCAAAGCTCGGACTAATTCTGCTTCTACCTTTTTGGTATCTGAACTAAAGTTACTGGTTAATGCTGGAGCTTTGCCGCCACCAATCCCAAAGACTTGAATTGTATTTGGGTTGCTTGGTAATTGAGAATTTACCTCTAGATAGGCTTTGACTGCTGCCACTTCTTGCTGCATAATTGTGCCTGGAGCATTGAAGGCTTGGGGCTGGTAGGTGCTGCTGCTGAGATCGAGGGCGATCGCAACTGCAATATTTGGTCTACCAAACCCGAATATGCCAAACAGTGCTGAGGCAATTAAACAGAAGCACAGCACGATTAAGGGTCTCTGAAATAAAGGATGTTGCCACAGTGGGCGTTGAGTTCTAATCACCGATCGACCTATAGTAGTTTTAACTTGCTTGGCAAACTATTTAACAGCATCAAATTGATACTTAGACCCTGGAGGGCCTTCTTTACCTTCGACAGCTTTGACTAACGGAATCTCTTTGAATAGGTCAAATTCCTTGGCAGTTCCTGATATCAGAGTTCCTTGGGTGAGGAACTTGACTGTTCCCTCGCGGGTAGGATTGCTGCTGATGGCGGCTGTTAAAGCTTGGGTGGCATCGAAAGCAGTTGCAGTTCGCCAACTGACTCGTCCTTTCCAAATTTCGGAAGCTTGTTTGGAAAAAGGATCGTCTTTTTCCCACCTCCAAGGAACGGCTAGCACTAAATCTTTCATAGCATCTCCTCCCTTGATTAAAGTAGTAGGATTATAAAGTTCACTGCCTCCCATTAATGCTAAAGGTGGGGATGTATCTTTGTTGGCTTGTGCGATCGCGATCGCCTGTTCTACTTGGTCTTTGCTCATCGCCATAAATACCACATTTGCTCCCGCTTTGCTCACATCAGCTACAGCAGATTTGGCATCAAAAGTCGCACCGGCTTTGATGTCCACTTCTTTGACAATTTTGCCGCTAGCTTTTGGCACTTCCAGGACTAATAGTTCCTTGAGTTGCTTGCTGTAAACGCTGTCGGAATTGTAGAAAATTGCGATCGCGGCTGGTGAGTGACTTTTGTTAGCATAATTTGCGACAGTTTCCCCAAGTTTTTGGAGATAAACTTTCAGCATTTCATTGGTTTTTTCCAACAACTTGGTCATTTTCAAAGTTGCTTTGTTGGAAGAATCGATGTTAACGCTGGAACTGACTGGCGAAATGGCGGCTAATCCTGCGGTTTCATAGGTTTTGATGGCATCTTGAGAACTGCTGTCAATGCCGTGTCCCAAAACTCCCAAGACGCTGGGAGAGTTAACCAAGTCCTGTGCGATCGACACAGTTTTGCCAACTTCGTCATTAACAATTACAATTTCTAATAATCGACCAGGAACTGTTGGACTTTTGTTAAATTGCTCTTGATATAAAGCTGCTCCTCGAAGCACTTCTTTAGCTGCATCAGCACTAGCACCGATGGGAACTACTACGGCAATTGTCAGGGGATTTCCTGTCTTTTGAGCCGTCGCATTGTTGAGGTAAATTTTAGTTTCTGGGTCGTTGGGGTCGGTTTTGGTAGCTGCTTCGTATTTTGCGATCGCATCATCCCAATTCTTGCCTACAAATGCAGCAGCCCCAGCTTGTTTTTCAGCATCAGCTTTGCCGCCTGTTAGCAGAATCTTTTCCCCTTGACTAATCAGCAGGGCGCTGACTGCTTTAGAACTGATGAAGTCCCCTGATGGAGGAGTAGTTTCGGGAGAAGTAGGTGTGCCTCTATCTCCATTAACAATGGGAGGTTTGACTGACAACGCTTTGTACACACCAAATCCGGCACCGCTGACGACTAATACTCCTGCTACACCCATCAGAATTTCTTTGATCGGTCTCTTTGGTGGTGGAGGAAGCATAGCCTGTTTAGGCAAGTAGCACGTCGTACAGAATGGATCGTTGTTGTCATGGGGTGAGTGGTCACCACCACCGTTATATGGTTCTAAAGTATTTTTGGGTTTGCCGTCGCAGCTCCAAGTCATTTTTGCTACCTTCCTTTGTTGCCCTTTTGGGTATTGTACAGCTTGACATCTGTCTTGAGAAAGGTTAAGCGGACACAAATACAAAATCTTTATGTTTAAAATATGCCGAAGGGAATCGCACCCAAGTTATTCCCCAAGATACTGGTGTGACCGCTCAACAGCGCTATCCTAGTAGTTATAGTCCTTAAACCCGATCGACCCGGAGGCCCCGTGTTCAGCCTAGTTCAAACCACTTCTCGCCAAGGAGAAATCCTAGAAGTCGTCTTCCGCAACGGTTGGGACTACATGAAAAGCCTCCTCACCGGCCGCAAAACCGACGAACCTAGTCTGCCGCCTCCAGCAGTCCTCCGCAACATCCTGATCGAATTAGGCCCAGTTTTTGTGAAATTGGGACAATTGCTGAGTACCCGTCCCGACCTTTTACCCACCGCATACCTCGACACCCTCTCCTCCCTGCAAGCCGATGTGCCGCCCGTACCCTGGTCAGAAGTAGAAGTGATTATCCGCGAGGAACTCAAACTGTCGATCGCAGAAACCTTCTCCCAATTTAACACTCAAGCAGTCGCCGCAGGCTCGATCGCCCAAACCCACAAAGCCACCTTAAAAGACGGCCGCGAAGTCGCTCTGAAAGTGCAGCGTCCCGGCATTGATATCATCATTGAACGAGATATTGCCGTCCTCAAAGCCTTAGCAGAACTCGTTGCGCTGACAGACTACGGCCAACAATACGATATTGTCGCCTTAGCTGAAGAATTTGCGATCGCCCTACGTGCAGAACTCGATTTCATTCAAGAAGCCAGCTACACAGAAGAACTCAAACGCAACCTTTCTAAAAGTCGCTGGTTCGACCCAAAACAAATAGTCGTCCCAGAAATTCAGTGGAAATTAACCACAAAAAAACTATTAGTAATGGAGTGGCTAGACGGCGTACCAATTTTGTTAGGCGACTTGCAAGGACTTCGCCACAACGGAGATATAGATGCCGAACGCGAAGAAATTACAACACTACTTTCTCGCGCTTTCTTTCAGCAGTTATATATCGATGGATTCTTTCACGCCGATCCACATCCAGGCAACTTATTTTATCTCAAAGATGGACGCATAGCGCTGCTAGACTGTGGCATGGTCGGCCGATTAGATCCGCGAACTCAGCAGAGTTTGACAGAACTGTTACTGGCAATTGTGGATTTAGACTCTCAGCGCTGCACTCAATTAACCTTGCAAATGGCAGAATTTGCTCAGCCTACGAGTTTGGCTAATCTCGAAAACGATTTGGCTAAAATGCTGCGTAAGTATTACAATGTCAGCCTGTCACAAATGAACTTGTCCGAAATCTTTTATGAGATGCTGGCAATCACCCGCAAAAATAAAATCCGACTGCCTAGTAATCTGGGTTTGTATGCCAAAACTCTCGCTAATTTAGAAGGTTTAGCGCGCGCTTTTAATCCCAGATTTAACATTATAGAACAGGTTAAGCCACTGATGACCGATCTATTTCGGCGTCAGTTATTCGGAGAAGATCCGGTGCAAGCTTTGCTGAGAACTGCGCTAGATCTCAAAAGTTTATCTCTGCAATCTCCCCGGCAATTAGAAGTGCTTTTAGACCGAGTTACTTCGGAAACTTTGAAGTGGAATTTAACGGTGAAAGAACTCGATCCGCTGCGCCGCACTTTGGGGGATTCGGCAAATCGACTTTCTTTTAGTATTGTGGTGGGTTCGCTGATTGTCGGGGCCGCAATTATTTCTTCTAATGCTCAAACTGCTCAACTATCTTTTTTGAGTAATGGTTTGTTTGCAACGGCGAGTTTTTTGGGTTTGTGGTTAATTGTGAGTATTCTCAGGTCTGGGCGTTTGCGTGGATGATTGGTACAAGATCAGTATGTGTTGTGGAACAGGCATCTTGCCTGTTCTTGAGAATCGTGGTACAAGATCAGTATGTGTTGTGGAACAGGCATC
>REAP01000255.1 GCA_004294385.1 Oscillatoriales cyanobacterium
GGTTCCATCGGATGTAATAGCGTAATGGGTTAAACCAACGTCTATCCCAATCGCCTTTCCTTCTGATGATTTTTCAGGTAAATCTTTACCATCATCATATAGGCAGGCTGCCAAATATTCCCCCGATGGATTAACTGAAACCGTGACCGATTTTAGAGTCCCTTCTGGTTGCCTTGAGACTTTACAATGAACATCACCAATTTTCGGCAATCTTAATGTATCGTCTTTTAATTTACATCCTTGAGGAAATCTAATAGATTGTCTATTCCACTTTTTCTTAAAGTTAGGATATTTAGCCCTACCTTCAAAAAAGTTCAGGAAAGCGCTAGAAAGATTTAAGGCTGCTTGCTGCAGGGCTTGTGATGGTGCTTCTGTCAGCCATTCGTACTCTTTCTTAAGAGAAGGTAGAAGATTGATTATTTCATTTCTACTTAATCCTTTCCCTGTTTGCTTATAGGTTTGGGACGTTAGATTGAGCGCGTAGTTGTAAAACCATCTGGCACAGCCAAACGACTTTGCAAGCAAAATTGATTGCTCACTGGTCGGATATATTCTGTACTTGAAGGCTTTTAGCATCTAGTTTACCAAACTACTAATACTATGGTAGCATAGAAAAAGATTAAATGCAAAGCCGTCTTAAAAGACGGGGTTTTAAACCCATTCTTCTGATAAATAAATATATCTTCAGTCCTTTTCAAAGGACTTGCGCTATGAGACAGGGGTTTAAACCCCTGTCGGACTCTCGGACTATCGGTATAAATCCCAAATCCGAAACAGTTCGTGCAAATGCAAAATATCAACCAATAACCCATGAACCAAACCTCAAAACCCCCAGACTTCATCATCATCGGTGCCCAAAAAGGCGGCACAACATCCCTTTACGCCTATCTCACCCAACATCCCCAAATCGCCCATGCCACCCAAAAAGAAGTACATTACTTTGACCTAAACTTCGACAAAGGTGCAGACTGGTACTATTCCCAATTCCCCCAGCCAGAAAACGGCCCTCAAAAAATAACCGGAGAAGCTAGCCCCTACTACATATTTCATCCCCACGTACCAGGGCGAATCCAGGATTTATGTCCTCAAGTCAAAATAATCGTATTGCTGAGAAACCCAGTCGATCGCGCAATTTCCCACTACTATCACTATATCAGAATAGAATACGAATCCCTATCATTAGAAAATGCGATCGCCTCGGAGCCCGAAAGACTCAAAGGCGAAATCGAAAAACTCCTAGCTAACCCAAACTACCACAGTTACGAATACCAACACCACAGTTATCTAACTCGTGGCATTTACGCCGATCAACTCCCCCTGTGGATGAAGCTATTTCCCAAAGAACAAATCTTAATCATCAAAAGTGAAGACTTGTACACCAACCCCTCGGAAACCGTCAATACCGTCCTCGAATTCTTAGACTTACCGCCCCACCAACTAGAAACCTACGGAAAGCACAACTCCAACGAATATCCGCCCATCAGCCAAGATGTGTACCAGCAATTGAGAGCATATTTTAAGCCTCATAACCAGAGACTGGCCGAATTGTGCGATCGGGATTTCGGGTGGGATTAATCAATTTTTAATGATGTTGTTTGGACAGATTATTGGTTGGGTTGGGGCGGGTTTATTAATATTGTTTGTGGGTGACAAAAATCTTCGTGAACCCGCCCCTACGGCATTTTAAATTCATTACCAATTTCAATTGTG
>REAP01000085.1 GCA_004294385.1 Oscillatoriales cyanobacterium
CAAGAACATTTAATCTCCAGTGGAACAGGCATCTTGCCTGTTTCTTTTGGTTAGCAACGGGCTAGAAGCCCGTTCCACAAGAACATTTAATCTCCAGTGAAACAGGCATCTTGCCTGTTCTACTTTATAACTCCAGTGGAACAGGCAAGATGCCTGTTCTGTAAAATGAGCCTAGCCCCAAAAAATCACACTTTTCCCGTGCGAAAAACTCTACCAATTACCTCTTCAATGGGCGGATCAGTAACAGTCAAATCCAGCACTTCCAACTCCGCCAACATCTTCGCCACCCCCACCATCAATTCCTCCCGTTTTACCAAAAATCGCACCGATTTCCCCTCAATTGATTCTACTTCGCCGTAAGCAGAAGCCATATCTTTTGACAGCGGATTGGCTAATTCTACCTGAACTTGTCGATAAGGCGCAAATCTGTCGAGTAATCCATCCAAATTACCATCATAAACTAATTGCCCTTCATGGATTAACAAAACTCGCTTACACAAAGCAGTAATGTCCGCCATATAGTGACTCGTCAACAGCACCGTTGCTTGATAGCGTTCATTATATTCTCGCAGAAATTGTCTAACACTAAACTGTGCATTTATGTCCAAACCTAATGTCGGTTCATCTAAAAATAATACCTCCGGTTGGTGCAGCAACGCCGCCATCAATTCCGCCTTCATGCGTTCACCTAAAGAAAGTTTTCGCACCGCCTGATTTAACTTACCTTCTAGAGACAACATCTCGGTTAATTCCCCGACTCTCTGTCGGTAATCTCGATCGCAAATACCATAAACAGCCGCATTGATTCTCAGAGAGTCGAGGACTGGCAAATCCCAGATTAACTGTTGTTTCTGTCCCATGACTAAGGTGATTTTTTGCAGAAAATCAGATTCGCGGCGGAAAGGAGTGCGATCGCACACTCTTACATTACCAGCAGACGGATAAATTAAACCAGTCAACATTTTCAGCGTCGTAGTTTTGCCCGCGCCATTAGCACCGAGAAACCCTACTACCTCCCCAGCTTCAATACTGAAAGAAACTCCCTCAACAGCTTTCACATCGCGGTAATTGCGCTTAAAAAAGTGCTTGACGGTTCCTTTTAGTCCCGGTTCTTTAATGGCGATCGGATAAACTTTGCTCAAGTCTTCAACTAAGATAATTGGCATCATATTAACTTTTAACTTTTATTCTAATCTACGATATTCCGTCAGGCTTGTACCAAAATTGAATTGTTAATTTTTTTCCCCTATTCCTCCAGAATCAATCCGTGCAGACTGTAGAATTAAAATGCAGCATATTCATTATTACATCTCCACAAGTTTACAACTATGGCACTCAAAGCAGACAATTCAGGCATTGCTCGTTTGGTGGGAGACAACTCTCCAGAAAATATTATACTTACACCGGGACAAGTTGCTAATTTTCCTGGGGGAGTTTGGCTACTGGGCGGTAATGATACTGTTCAAGGTTCATCGGATGCAGAACGGATTTTTGGCAACGATGGTAAAGACAGTCTGTTAGGTAGTGCCGGCAACGATTCTATTTATGGCGGCAAAGGTGATGATGATATTTTAGGAGAAATTGGCAATGATTTCCTCACAGGGGACAGAGATAGTGATTTCCTGGATGGTGGCGCGGGAAATGATTTGCTGCGTGGGGGTCAAGGTATTGATTTGTTAGTTGGTGGTGATGGCAATGATACTTTAATTGGCGATAGAGATGTTGATATTTATAAAGGTAGTGCAGGAAGTGATGTTTTTGTGCTTAGAGTCGATCAAGCGGGAGAAAAAATTATTGGATTTGAAGTTCCTGATGCAGTAATTGTTGATTTTGATAAATCTAACGATTCGATTGGGATCAGTGTCGCATTTGCCAGCAGCAATATCTCTTTTGAGCAGGTAAATTATAGCCTCAATGATCCCAGACTTTTACTTCTGAATCCTGCAACTGTAGCAGGTGGAACTAGCTTGTTAGCAAAGGGTGGTATCTCGCAACGAGACCTCGATCCCGATGGCAATGGCAGTGTTGAAGCTACTAATATTAGATTTGGTGTTACCAATGCTTTGTTGGGAACTGTGTTGAATGTCACACCGGCAGATTTAACTGGCCGTTTTATTAATGCTAGTTCTTTGCTTTAAATTAGCTAATTGATTAATTCAATCTCCAGAACGGGCAAGATGCCCGTTCCACAAGAAAACTCACAGCTTGTGGAACAGGCATCTTGCCTGTTCTTTACTTGCCTTTCTCCATTGCCCTGTGATTTACTTCAAACCTAATTGCCTTTAAGATATCAAATCCATTGACTTCTTCTTTTTGAGACCTGCCCTAAAAAATGATACCATAAGCCTAATTAATTGGACCATACTCGCAGGATGAGCGATCGCCCAAATGTTAATTGTCAGACAAGTGACTGCCATTAATAGTAAAATGAATGTTGGAGGCATTACTACCCCAATTATGAACCAAGTAAAAACATGAAATATCATTGTAATAGCAAAGACGCTGGCAACAAGTACAGAAGCCTGGACTTGGATTCGAGGTCGATTTAGTCCTGTCAAAATCACTGTCTGCAAAGTGGTCAGCAAGTTTGCCGGAACCAAAAATGCACAGATAGCTACGCAATAGGTATGCGAGAATTCAGTCACTGTATTAAAATCGAGCATCAGTGTAATTATGTAACCTGTTGAATATACTTAGAGAGCATAACTTGACTTGACTTTGATATCTTAGCACTATCACCATAACTTAATCTTTTACGGCGAAGGTCACTCCTAGGACACATTATTTATCCGTGGGGTCGCCTCTAAAATCTAAAATCTAAAATCTAAAATCGATTGATGGATTCTCGGTATATCGGTGGTCGGGAGCGTAACAGGCTCAAGCACTCACACTCAGTCGATCAGGATTATATCATTAAAAATCAGACTTAAGATTTAATCTGAAATCCCTAGAGCCATCTCTAAACTTTTGAGCCAAGTTATCAATAAAGCGCGGGGGTGAAGTGACAAAATGTGCGCCAAAATTCAAAAATTACACTTTGGATTAAAATAGATAGATAGCTAAGTATATTTGAACAAATTCTGAGGAAGCGACTGTGACTGAAAAAAATACCGCTCAATGGGATGCCGGCAGATTTGTCAAAACCTTGGCTTATTTCGGTGTTATTCCCTTCATTGGAAGCATTAGCTGGCTGCAACAACTATTTGGAAGCAGCCGCAATACACAAAAAGACCAACCCAAACTGGTACTGGTAGCCGGTGCTACGGGTGGCGTGGGGAAACGAGTGGTGAAGCGACTGCAACAGCGAGGAATCAGAGTGCGAGCTCTCGTGAGAGATACCAAAAGAGCTCAAGAAATCCTCGGCAAAAATGTTGAATTAGTCGAGGGAGATATCACCGTAGCAGAAACTTTAACACCGTTAGTAACCAACGGCATAGAAGCAGTTATCTGCTGCACCGGCACCAAGGTTCAACCAGTTGAAGGAGACACACCAACTCGCGAAAAATACTATCAAGGCATCAAGTTTTATATGCCTGAAGTGGTTGATGTTCCCGAAATTGTCGAGTATCAAGGCTTGAATAATTTAGTACAAGCTGTTCGCAACCAGCTAATTAAAACCGGACAAAAAACAATCTTTGATTTCACAAAACCGAGTCAAGATTTGAAGGAAACTTGGGGGGCACTTGATGATGTTGTGATGGGTGGAACTAGCGAAAGTTCGATCATACTAACGGATAATACAGCTTTATTCACAGGTAATGTTTCTACGGCAAATTCTGGTGGCTTTGCTTCGGTGCGTACCCGTAATTTTGAGAGGGCGATTGATTTAACAGGATTTAGTGGTATTCAACTGCGTGTCAAAGGCGACGGGAAGCGCTACAAATTGATTGTTCGCAGTGAATCTAAATGGGATGGCATTGGCTATTGCTATTCTTTTGACACGGTTTATAATATCTGGATTACTGTCACGATTCCTTTTGATAAGTTAATTCCAGTTTTCCGCGCTAAGACTGTCAAAGATGGCTCGAAATTAAATACTAAAAGTATTTATTCTTTTCAGTTAATGCTGAGCAAGTTTGAATATGATGGCGCGCTTAACCCGAAATTTACACCTGGTTCTTTTCAAATGCAATTGGAATCTGTCAAAGCTTATGCCGAACAAGAATTGCCCAGATTTGTGATGGTGAGTTCCGCCGGAGTTACCCGCCCTGGTCGCCCCGGAATTAATTTGGAAGAAGAGCCTCCTGCTGTGAGAATGAATGATATGTTGGGGGGGATTTTGACTTGGAAGTTGAAAGGGGAGGATTGTGTGCGATCGAGCGGTATACCTTATACTATTGTCAGACCTTGTGCTTTGACGGAAGAAGCAGGTGGCAAAGCTTTAATGTTTGACCAAGGAGATAATATTCGGGGCAAAGTTAGTCGGGAAGATATTGCGGAGTTGTGCGTGCAAGCTTTGGATTTGCCTGATGCTTGTAATGTTACTTTTGAGGTGAATGAGGGGGAAAATGGCAAGGCTGCTGGTGATTGGGAGGGTTTGTTTTCTGGGGTTAAATAACAGTTATGGAATAAGATTAAACGAACCGCGAAGACGCAAAGGACGCGAAGTAAGAGAAGGAAGAAGATTACTCGGCGGTTGAAACCGCGTCTACACAAACCAAGTCTGCCTCCGCAGACTAAGAGATAACTTGTTCTCAGGAAAAAGCCTGAGAACAAGTAAATTTCCAATTCGCTATGCCCAATTCGCTATGCCCAATTCCCATTATGTCTTTTAGTTTTTTGCGACGATACTCCACGCCTTATTTATTTTTGTTTCCGGCTTTATTTGTGTTGAGTTTGACTGTTTTGTGGCCGGCTTTGCAGGCTTTTTATTTGAGTTTTACCAGTTATGAATATGATTTAACTCAAGCGCCGCAGTGGGTGGGGTTGAAGAATTTTGAGCGGTTGTGGCGCGATCGCACTTTTTGGCAAACTTTGACCAATACGCTACTATATCTCGTCTGTGTTGTACCTGTATTGGTTGTTCTACCGTTGGGAATGGCAATTTTGTGCAATCAGAAGCTCAGGGGGATGAACTGGTTTAGAGCAGCATATTACACGCCGGCGGTGATTTCAATGGTTGTCGCTGGGATTGCTTGGAAGTGGTTGTTTGCGGAAAATGGACTGCTGAATCAGTTTGGGCAAATGTTGGGTTTTCCTGCGGTTTCTTGGCTAGCCGATCCAAAGTTGGCAATCTTTAGTGTGATGGCAGTTACTATCTGGAAAGGACTGGGTTATTACATGGTGATTTATTTGGCTGGGCTGCAAGCTATTCCGGCAGAATTGTATGAAGCTGCTGCGATTGATGGTTCGGATGGTTTGGGGAAGCACTGGGATATTACAGTGCCATTGATGAAGCCTTATTTGGTTTTGGTGGCGGTGATTTCGGCGATTTCTGCTACTAAGGTTTTTGAGGAAGTTTATATTATGACTCAGGGCGGGCCTCGCAATAGTTCTAAGACGGTTGTTTATTATCTTTATGAACGGGCTTTTAAGGATTTGGAAATAGGTTATGCTTGTACGATTGGGCTGGTGTTGTTTTTGCTGATTTTGGGTTTATCTATTTTGCAAGTTAGCCTTCAGGGGTTGGCTCGCAAGGATTAAGATTTATGACAAATTCAGTTTGTACGCGATACTACTTAGATCACAAGGCTGACTAAAACTAAGCTAAATAGCTAATGACAAAGCTCAAGGTGTGTACTATGATCAAGTAAGTTGTCCCCTGTCTAAATTATAAAAACATGATTTTCCTAGCAGGCTATCAAATCACTGAAAAAGTTTATTCGGGAGTCAATACGGTTATTTATCGGGGAATCTGGGAAAAACATAAGTTGCCAGTTGTGATCAAAATACCGATCGCAGAATATCCCACTCTCGAAGAAATTACTCGGTTGAGACATGAATATAAAATCAGAAAACCCCTCCGTGAAATTACAGAGATTATCAATTCTTATCGCACAGAGACTCACCACAATGGGATTGCGCTAATATTAGAAGACTTTGGGGGCGTGGCTTTATCTGATTTCCTGACGACTGCTAAACTCGATTTAAAACAATTTTTAACAATAGGAATTCAGCTAGTAACTGGCTTAGGTAAAATTCATCAGCATCAAATAATTCACAAAGACATCAAGCCTCATAATGTGATCATCAATCCCACAAATAATTGCGTTAAGATTACCGACTTTAGCATTGCTTCCTGCTTGTTGCGAGAAAATGCAACTTCCAGCTATTCTAATTTGCTCGAAGGCACGTTGGCTTATATGTCGCCGGAACAAACTGGTAGAATGAATCGGACGATCGACTATCGCAGCGATTTCTACTCGTTAGGTGTCACTTTTTACGAGATGTTGACTGGTGAATTGCCATTTAGTGCGATCGACCCCCTAGAATTAATTCACTGTCACATCGCCCGCACAGCGCCGTCTCCTCGCAGTTTAAATCCCGAAATTCCCGAAGCAATTTCTGGCATTGTGATGAAATTGTTGGCGAAAACAGCGGAAAATCGCTATCAAACTGCTGAAGGTTTAAAATTTGACCTAGAATTCTGTTTGGCGAAACTGCAAGCTAATGGCAATATATCTGATTTTACTGCCGGAAATGCCGATCGCGCCAGTCAATTGCTCATACCTCAAAAACTCTACGGTAGAGAAACCGAGGTAGCTGCTTTACTCAGTGCTTTTGAGCGAGTTAGCGGTGCAGAATCCCCCCATTGTAGGGGCGGTGCCCCCGTGCCCGCCCTAGTTGGGGGTGTCGAATTGATCCTGGTTTCAGGTTATTCGGGAATCGGCAAAACTGCGATCGTCAATGAAGTGCAGAAACCAATTGTACGCCAGCGCGGCTACTTTATATCTGGAAAATTCGACCAGTTTAAACGGAATATTCCTTACGCTTCTCTGATTCAAGCATTCCAGTCATTAATTCGGCAGTTACTAACAGAAAATGACGCATCTATCCTAACTTGGAAACAAAAATTGCTAGCTGCTTTGGGAGCTAATGGTCAAGTTGTTGCAGACGTGATTCCCGAAGTCGAATTAATTATCGGAAAACAGCCAGAAGTCCCGCAATTGGGGCCGACAGAATCGCAAAATCGATTTAATCGCGTCTTCAAACAATTCATCAGCGTGTTTGCTGCACAGTCACACCCGCTAGTGGTTTTTCTCGACGATTTGCAGTGGGCAGATTCGGCATCGCTGAAATTAATCGAACTGCTGGTGACAGACTCAGATAGCAAATATCTGTTGATAATTGGAGCATATCGAGACAACGAAGTCAGCGCCACCCACCCGCTGATTGTCACAATTGAAAATATCATCAAAACCCAAGTAGAAACCCAGCTAATTGTCAGCAATATCATTCTCCAATCCTTAGAGTTAAGTCATGTTAAAGAATTAATTGCGGATACTTTGGAGAGTCAAATTACAGAAAAGATAGGGCTTTTTTCAGAGTTGCTTTTTAACAAAACTCAAGGAAATCCGTTCTTTTTAACTCAGTTGCTCAAGGCTCTGTCTCAAGAAAATCTGTTAGTTTACGACTTTCAATCGGCTGCATGGCAGTGGGATCTCGAACACATTCAAGCGATCGGGATTACTGACTGCAATGTGGTGGAGTTAGTCGCTCGCAATATCAAGAAGTTGCCCGCTGCGGCGCAGTCAGCATTAAAATTAGCTGCCTGTATTGGCAACCAGTTTAATTTAGAAGTGCTGGCAATTGTCAGCGAAAAATCTCAGAAGGAAACAGCATTAAACCTCTGGGATGCGCTTCAGGCAGGCTTGGTTTTGCCACTGAGCAACGATTACAAAATTCCGCTGGTTTTTGAAGGAGCAGAAACGGGGCTAGCTGGGCTGCAAGATGTGAAGGTTGATTATAAGTTTTTGCATGACAGAGTGCAGCAAGCTGCTTATTCTCTGATTCCCGATGAGGAAAAGCAAGCAACGCACCTAAAAATTGGTCAGCTACTGTTACAGAATACACATGAAGACGCACTAGAAGAAAATATCTTTGATATTGTGAACCAGCTCAATATCGGATTAGAATTCATTACGGAGCAAGCAGAAAAATATAAGCTGGCTGAATTAAATTTAATAGCTGGCAGAAAAGCCAAAGCAGCGTCAGCTTATGAAGCTGCTGTCACACAACTAAGAGTAGGGTTAAAACTCTTAGCAGAAAACAGTTGGCAGACTAACTACAATCTGACACTAGCACTTTATGTAGAAGCCGTAGAAGCGGAATATCTTAATACTAATTATGACAGATCTGCAACTCTGGCTGAAGTTGTTCTGCAAGAAGCAAAGACTCTGCTCGAAAGAGTGAAAGTATACGAGCTCAAAATCCAGTTTTATATGGCTCAAAATCAAATGCTCAAAGCAATTGATACAGGGCTACAAGTGCTGGATATCCTGGGTATTTCTTTGTCAAATGAAGCGGGTGACGGTGGTTTTGTGGTTGAGTTGCCAACGCTCACGGACTGGGACAATATCCCAGAAATGACCGATCCATACAAAATAGCAACTCTGAGGATACTGATATCTCTTGTTTCTCCTGCTTGCGCTGCCAAGCCAGATATGATACCACTGATTTCAGTGACCATGGTTAAAATCTGCATGAAACATGGTCATTCAGCCTTAGCTGCTTTTGCGTATCTGTTTTATAGCATACTACTGTGTTCAGTAATCGGGGATATAAATTCTGGATATTATATAGGCAACTTGGCTTTAAAATTGTTCGATAAATTTAATACCAACTCGCTTAGATGTAAAATACAGGAATTATTTAACGGTTTTGTAAGACATTGGAAAGAACCGGCTAAAGAATCCTTACTCCCCTTACTATCTGGGCTTCAAAGCGGACTGGAAACCGGAGATATAGAATATGCTGGTTATTGTGTTACTGTCTATTGCGCTAGCATATTTTTAACAGGGGAACGATTAGATGTTGTAGAGCAGCAGCAAAGGCAATATCTTGATTTAGCAATCAAACTGAAACAAGACTATTCTATCTACTACATCAAGATATTCCATCAAATGACATTAAATCTTGAAAATAAAGCTGAAGATAAATGTCAGTTGGTTGGCGAGAGTTTCAATGAGACCCAAATGTTGCAGGTTTTTGTGGAAACTAACAATAGAATTTTGCTGTTTCTTACCTATCTTGCCAAGACAATTCTTTGTTATCTATTTAAAGAATCTAAGAATGCTCTTGCCAACGCCTGCTTAGCAGCAGAACACGCAGGCAGCGTGATTGGCATGGTAGTTTCTGCTCCTCATGAATTCTATTATTCCCTCGCTCTACTCGCTGTTTATTCTCAAGTCTGTCAGACCGAAAAACAACAATATATGAGCCTTATAGAAGCCAATCAACAACAAATGCAGAAATGGGCATTTCATGCCCCATTTAACTTCCAGCATAAATACGAGTTGGTGGAGGCAGAAAAAGCGCGGGTGTTGGGAGAAAAAGATCGAGCAATAGATTATTACGATCGCGCTATTCACAATGCCGCCGCCCAGGGATACATTCAGGAAGAAGCTTTAGCCAATGAATTAGCCGCTGAGTTTTATCTCTCTCTCGGTAGGGAGAAAGTTGCGAAAACCTACATGACTGATGCTTATTACGGCTATATCCGCTGGGGTGCAAATGCGAAAGTTGCAGATTTGGAGGAACGATATCCGCAGTTAATTGTACGGATGCCGGAGATTGACACTTATTTAGGCAGTAATAATTTCACTCTTACTGCGACTTCTTCCACCGTCATCGAGAGTCAAAAATCTCTGGATTTCGATACAGTCATGAAAGCATCTCTTGCTATTTCTGGTGAAATTGTTCTAGATTCTTTGCTCGAAAAAATGATGGGAATCTTGCTGGAAAATGCCGGGGCGCAAACTGGGTGTCTGATCGCCTCAAAATCCGGTGAGTTTGTTGTAGAAGCTGCGGGAGAAGTTGATGGCGATATGCGGGTGCTCTCAGGCGCGGGGTTGGACTACGCTTATCCGCGATCGCTAATCAATTTTGTCGATCGCACTCAGGAAGATATCGTGCTAAATGACGCCCGCAGCGAGGCTATTTTCCACAATGACCCCTACATCCTGGAGCACCAGCCCAAATCGCTGTTATGCGCGCCGATCGTCTATCAAGGCAAATTAACCGCGATCCTATATCTGGAAAATAACTTAACAACCGGCGCTTTTACAGCCGATCGCTTAGAAGTTTTGAAGCTGCTTTCTTCCCAAGCTGCGATCGCCCTGGAAAATGCCCGTCTTTACGCTAATCTAGAAACAGCCAACCAACAATTAGCCGAGTCCAACTTGACTCTCGAAGCAAAAGTTACACAGCGTACCCAAGAATTATCAGAAAAAAATACGTTGTTGTCTCAAGAAATTCAAGAAAGGCAAAAAGCCGAAGCAGCAGCAAAATCGGCCAGTCGTGCGAAAAGTGAATTTTTGGCTAACATGAGCCACGAATTGAGAACACCATTAAATGGTATTTTAGGTTACGCTCAAATCTTCCAACGAGACAAACATTTGACCGAACAGCAACAAGATGGAATTCGGATTATCCACCGCTGCGGCGAACATTTACTCGCTCTAATTGAGGATATTTTAGACCTATCTAAAATCGAAGCGCGGAAAATGGAACTAAAACCGACAGAGTTGGATTTTGCCGAATTTATTCATAGCGTAACAGCCATTTGTCGCATTCGGGCTTCCCAAAAGGGAACGGCTTTTAACTGTGAATATCTGTCATCTATTCCCAATGCGATTGCGGCTGATGAAAAGAAGTTGCGACAAATTTTAATCAATTTAATTGGTAATGCAATTAAGTTTACTGAAGTTGGTGGCGTTACTTTTAAAATCTCAGTGTTGGAGAGGAAAGTCGCTCTGACTAACCTGAAGATTCGATTCCAAATCGAAGATACGGGTATTGGTATTGCGGCTGATGAATTGTCAAAGATATTTTCACCTTTTGAACAAGTAGGAAATACTCGCCGCCATACCGAAGGAACCGGATTGGGATTAGCAATTAGCCACCAATTAGTGGAGATAATGGGTGGGGATCTCAAGGTAGAAAGCACTTTAGGAAAAGGTAGTATTTTCTGGTTTGAGTTAGAGTTGGCGGAAGTTAACGGCGGCGAAACAAATAACAAGTATTCTGCAAAAATAATTAAGGGTTTCAAGGGTGTTAATAAAAAACTTTTGGTGGTAGATGACAAGTGGGAAAATCGGTCGGTTTTAGTGAATTTGCTCGAACCGTTGGGTTTTGAAATAGCTGAAGCAACCGATGGGCAAGATTGTTTGAATAGAGTTCAGGAATTTCAGCCGGATTGCATTTTAATTGATTTGGTGATGCCGGTGATGGACGGATTTGAAGCGGTGCGGCAAATTCGTAAGTTGCCGGAATTTAAGCATACGATCGCGATCGGCACTTCTGCTAGTGTCTATGAAGCTGAGAAGCAGGAAAGTTTGGCGGCAGGATGCAATGCTTTTATTCCCAAACCGATCCGGGTGGAGGAACTTTTAGATTGCCTACAAGTTCATTTAGGTTTAGAATGGATCTATGAGGAATTAGAAAATCGGCTCACGGACTCTCAAGTCCCGCACAGTCAATCAAAAATTGAGCCGGCAGAAATGATTGCTCCTCCGACAGAAACAATAGCCATACTGTTTGATTTAGCGATGATGGGAGACTTGGGAGGTATTCAAAAAGAAGCAGAAAAATTAAAAAATATCGATTGTAGATATGTGCCTTTTGCTAACCAGTTAAATCAATTAGCAAAGGATTTTGAAGAAGCAAAAATTTAAAATTTAGTACAAAAATACAGAGATCAATAAACATATGAACACTTTATCGTTGGAACAAAACACCATATTAATTGTCGATGACAATGCCAATAATTTAGCAGTCCTGTTTGATTTTTTAACGGCATCGGGGTTTAAAGTGTTGGTGGCGAGAACGGGGGAGAGCGCTATTACAAAAGCTGAGTATTCGATGCCGGATTTGATTTTGCTGGATGTGCTGATGCCACCTGGAATTAACGGATTTGAAACTTGTCAGCGTTTGAAAGCCAATGATAGTACCAAAGACATCCCGGTAATTTTCATGACGGCGCTGGATGAGACAGAAAATAAGGTAAAAGGGTTTGATTTAGGGGCGGTTGATTATGTTACTAAGCCGATTCAAAATGAAGAGGTTTTGGCGCGGGTTAAAGCACATTTGAGCATTCGTAATTTGACGAAAAAACTTCAGGCTCAAAATGAGCAGATGCAGCAGGAAATTGCCGATCGCGAACAAGCTCAAATCAACCTGCAATCATTGACAGAAGAGTTGGAAAAACGGGTAGAAGAACGCACTGCTGAACTTTCGGAAACTAACGATAGGCTGACAGAAGAGGTTAAAGAGCGACAGCAAATGCAGGAGAATTTGCAGAAATCTCTGTTTGAACTCCAGCACGCTCAAACTCTGCTAATTCAAAGCGAAAAAATGTCAGCTTTGGGTCAAATGGTGGCTGGGATTGCTCACGAAATCAACAATCCTGTGAATTTTATTTGTGGCAATATCAACTATGTTCGCGACTATACTCAAGATATTATCAGTATACTCAATCTTTACCATCAGCACTATCCCGATCCAGCAGAGGAAATAGAAACAAAATCAGAAGCGGTGGATCTAGAATTCATCAAAAAAGACTTGGTGAAGATGCTGGAATCGATGCAGGTGGGAGGCGATCGCATTCGGGATCTCATCTTCTCTATGCGCTATTTCTCGCGCCAAGAAGGGCTGGAGATGAAACAGATTAACATCCACGAAAGTATTGACAGTACGCTGATGATTTTGCAAAATCGGTTGAAGTTTAAGCCGAATCGTCCCACAATAGAGGTGATTAAAAAGTATTCTCCTCACCTGGTAACTATAGAGTGTTTTGGGGGCGAAATCAATCAGGTATTTATGAATATTTTGGCAAATGCGATCGATGCGATCGAAGAATGTAGCAGTCAGGGAAATGTCAGTGAAATAAAACCAAA
The DNA here is from genome assembly GCA_004294385.1 of Oscillatoriales cyanobacterium. GTDB lineage: Bacteria > Cyanobacteriota > Cyanobacteriia > Cyanobacteriales > Microcoleaceae > Microcoleus. Next base: position 13,056 of record REAP01000085.1, read on the forward strand.
TCCCTATCTGATTCAGATTAGCACGGAACTCAGCAAATATAACACCGTAACTATTAAAATTTGCGATAGCGGCGACGGAATTAGCGAGGAAGTACGGGGGAGGATATTTGACCCATTTTTTACCACAAAGCCGATCGGCAAAGGTACGGGAATTGGGCTGTCAATTAGCTGGCATATTGTAGTAGACAAGCACGGTGGGATGTTGCGGTGCACTTCTATTGCAGGAAAAGGGACTGAATTTGCGATCGAATTACCAATTCAACAGCAAATTCGAGAAATGGCAATCTCAGGTTCCAAAACAGGAGGTGGCGGTTGAAACCACTACTACACAAGCAAAGTCTGGATGGTGTGCGGACTAATAAATAAACCTACAAATCCGGTCTATCCTGAGCATCTTCCGCAGAATTTGGGTCTAATTCCCATCGACTTTCATCTCGGTGTTCCAGCATATTTGTTGTGTGCAAAATAGCTCCATCGGGCATTTCTATCCCCGCAGCAGCTCCGAGTTCATCAACCATATCTTGGTCAGGAGTTGGGGCACTTCCGCCCACCAATTCCTCGCCAGTGGCGCTTTCTTGTTCCGCAGCAGCAACATCGCCATCCCCGCCAACAATCTGAGAATTGGTGGAAGTGTATTCCGAACTGCTGTCGTCGAGAGTTGTGATTCCGTCTTCGCTCAATCCCGGTTCAGCGATAACGCCGGTGCCGTAGGATTCCGTAATTTCTTGAGGCAAATCACCGGAATTATCGCGTTCTTCTATTGTTTTTTTAGATGGTTTCTTTTGCACTGCCATGATACTTTCTCCTGAGTTTTTTTAACTCAATTCAATTAAAGACTTTGGAATTTAACTATTGGCTTTAGCTGAATTGTGGTTATTAATTGCCAATGGCTGTAAGTGGAATCATAACCGCTATTTAAGCCTTTAGCTTCTATCCTAGGAAATATATTGATTTTGATCAGCTCTTTCATGAGGAATATAAAAAACATCACCCTTTTGAAAGGGCGATGTTTGTTGTAAGGAGCGCTAATTCTACTCAGGGAAATCCGGGATTATCCATTTTGGGGGCTCCATGCGTTTCTTTTTCACCGCTTCCTCCGCCATCTCCAGGATTTTGTCGAGGGAAGTATTTTCAATAAAACTTGACGTTGCCGCTGCGTATTCCCGCTTCGGGCACTTGTCGCCCAAAACGCAACCATTGACGCAAGCCACAGCACAATCGACAGTGTTCTCCACCATAACTTTTTTCCTTTGACGGTTCCAACAACTAATAGGTAGATACTCTTGGTCAATTTGTCAAGAGACTTGCCTCTATCTTTATTTTACTTTACAAGTCACGATCAAAGGTCGATCGCACTCAACGAAATTAATATAAAATCTAAGTAACCTACCTAATCTTCCCCTAATGAGCGATTTTCTGCGCCGCTTAAAAATTTTACCTTGGCAAGAAATGCTGCAAATTGCCGCTCTCGTCAACTTGACAGTTTTGGGAATAGAACTATTCTTAGCATGGGGTACAAAAATTCCCGCCATCAGCAACGCTCTGAGGTTACTCTACAGCTCCTCACTGGGGATATTAGTACCAGTTGCTATAGCCGTGGGAATGGGAGCTTTAGCCGTTTACTTATTAGAATATTGGCAGCAGCAATTTTTGCTTAACCAAACTAATTTGTGGCTTCTAGTGTTTTGTTTATTCCTAGGTTTATTTTTGAAATCTCTGCTGTTACCTCCGCTTTTTATCAGTTTATCCCAGGCGACACTCATCGGGATTGCGGTGGGAGTTTTTTGGAAAGGTCGGCCTTATTGGAGATAGTTATTGGTTAGTTATTTGTTATTTGTTAGAGTCCAAGGCAGTGCCGTGTCCCTACAATTAATCTGGCGTAGGGACACTCCAAGAGCCCATTGGTGTCAACTTAATGTTCATTTCACAGTCCGACAGGGACTGAAGTCCCTGTCTCAAAGCTAAAGTCCTCTAAAAGAGGACTAATGAGTTGAGATTCTTCTCTTCAGTCCTCTTTGAGAGGACTTTCGCTATTAGACAGGGACTTCAGTCCTGCCGTCTCCTAATTTCGGCTAATAATCATAATGTTTGGCATTGTGCACTAATTATTTTTTACTTAATGACTATCAAAACACGCCAACAAACTAACCTATTACTGCTCCTACTTCCTGCTACCGCATGGTTGATAATTTTCTTCATTTTACCAGTCCTAATTGTACTTTTGTACAGTTTCCTAGAACGTGGTACTTATGGTGGCGTTACTTGGATATTTACTCTCAGCAACTACCAGCGTTTGTTCAGCGGACTTTTTTGGGGAGTAATTGGTCGATCGCTCTGGCTGGCTTTTTTGACCACTGTGGCTTGTCTTTTAGTTGGCTATCCCCTAGCATTCTTGATTGCTACCCGTTCTCCCCGCTGGCGAAATGCCTTACTTATGCTCGTAATTATTCCATTTTGGACTAACTTTTTAGTCCGAACCTACGCCTGGATTATCTTGCTGCGAAGTGAAGGAGTAGTTAACACAGCTTTGCAAAGTCTACATATTATTAGTGAACCATTAAACTTGCTATTTACACCTTTCGCTGTGGCGATCGGTCTAATTTATGGTTATTTACCATTCATGGTTTTACCATTATATTCTAGCATAGAACGGTTTAATTTTTCATTAGTAGAAGCGGCTCAAGATTTGGGATCAAATGATATTCGCACTTTTTGGCGCGTATTTTTACCTTTGACAACTCGCGGGATTGTAGCAGGCTCAATTCTGGTGTTTGTTCCCGCAGTAGGTGCTTTCATTACACCAGATATTTTGGGTGGTTCTAAAACAATGATGGTGGGAAATTTGATTCAAAATCAGTTTTTTAAGGCCCGCGACTGGCCTTTTGGTTCGGCGCTTTCTATGCTGTTGACAGTAATTGTATTGATTCCGGTTTTAATTTATTTCCGCGTGTCTGATGAAGCTTAAGGAGGTAGATTGAGATTTGCAGTTGGGTGGGGGCGGGTTTATGAGATTATGGGTTTTAGGCACAGATTTTCTGTAAAACCCGCCCCTACAGGCTAACCTGTTTTTGACTAATGACTAATGACTAAACTAGATTTACGTGTTCGGGCGATCGGCAAAAAGTGGCTTTGGATACAAGCTACACTAGCATTTGCCTTTCTCTATTTGCCAATTCTGATCTTAATTATTTATTCTTTCAACACCTCCAAATTTAACGCAGTTTGGCGCGGTTTTACCCTCGATTGGTATCGTAGTTTATTCAGCGATGCGGGTACACTGGGAATTGGTAGTAGTAGTGCCGGAATTTGGACTGCACTCAACAATAGTTTGCTGATTGCGGTTATTTCAACTCTGTTAGCCACAATTTTTGGTACAATGATTGCGCTAGCACTGGAACGCTTTCATTTTCCCGGACGCAAAATGGTGGAAACTTTACTGTTTTTGCCGATTATTATGCCCGAAATTGCGATCGGTATTTCACTGTTAGTTTTCTTTACTCTAATATTTCGGATTGTCGAAAATCTCACAGGGATTCACCTCAATCTCGGTTTACCTACAGTAATTATCGGTCATGTTACTTTTAATATTTCGTTTGTGACTATTACTGTCAGGGCTAGTTTAGCAGAACTAGATCCTATATTAGAACAAGCAGCATTTGACTTGGGTGCGAATGAATGGCGGACTTTTTGGCGGATCACATTTCCTCTAATTTGGCCTGGTATTTTTAGCGGGGCGCTGCTAGCTTTTACTTTGTCTCTTGACGATTTTGTGGTGACATTCTTTACTACTGGTGTTGGTTCTATGACTCTACCACTATTTGTTTATGGCATGATCAAGTTTGCGGTAACACCAGCGATTAATGCGATATCAACTTTAATGTTGTTGGCTTCCCTATTGTTGGTTGTGTCATCGCTCAAAGTTAAAAAAAGTTAAAAATAATACTTTCTGTGTCATAATTAATATTGCGGCAACAGAGATATTGCACCATGATCAAGAACAGGCAAGATGCCTGTTTCACAAAGAATAGATTTTCTTGTGGGGTGGGCATCCTGCCCGCCCGTTAAAGGCTTATTGACAATGCTACAAGATGTGAGATACAACTAACAAAACTTATGAAACGCTTACTGACTTTATTACTTTTGTTTTTGATTAGTGCTATAGTGCCTTTTGGTTGTAGCAGTACAGGTGCTAAACAGCAACAAGTGCTGAGTATTTATAATTATGCGTCTTATATCGCCCCAGATGCGATCGCACAATTCGAGAAAGAGAACAATGTCAAGATTCAATACGACACTTTCGAGAACAGCGATGCACTTTATGCCAAACTAAAACAGGGCAATCCTGGCTATGACCTAATCTTTCCCGCAGATTACATGGTGAAAATTATGGTCAAGGAAAATCTAATTGAACCGCTGAATATTAACAATATTCCTAACCATAAAAATCTTGATGCTAAATATATCAATCAAGTATTTGACCCAGGCAATAAATATTCTTTACCCTATCAGTGGGGAACAATGGGAATTGGTTACAATACAAAAGTAACTAAGGGCGAAATCAATAGTTGGGCATCAATGTTTGACTCGAAATATGCGGGAAAAATTGCATGGCAAGATGATGCTAGATATACTTTTGCTGGGGTTTTAATTTATTTAGGATTTGACCCAAATACAACTAATCCTGAAGAGATTAACAAAGCCCGCGATTTGCTGATCAAAAATAAAAATATCATTGCTGCTTTTGTCCCCGATACTGGTCAAACCTTGTTAGATCAAGGCGAAGTAAATCTGACAATGGAATGGAGTGGTGATATTTTCCAAGTCATGAAAGAGAATCCCAACCTGGGCTATGCTATTCCGAAAGAAGGAACGATTATCTTTTCTGATAATATGGCAATTCCCAAAGGTGCGGTTCATAAAGAGTTAGCTGAAAAATTCATTAACTTTGTTTTAGTGCCAGAGGTTGGTGCAAAGATTTCTAATTTTACCCATTTTGGATCGCCTAATAAACTAGCAATAGAAAAAGGTTTGATCGATCCGAAAGATTTGAAAAATCCTCAAATATACCCGGCTGACAAGGCGTTTGCTAATATGAAATTTTTGCAGGATGTCGGAAAAGCCACTGCATTATACGATCGAGCTTGGACTGAAGTTAAAGCAAGTGCAGGGAAATAAACATACGAGGTATTTCTACTACAAATTTAGGGATTTTTTAACACAATGCACGCGGTACAACTCCTGGACGTTTCCAAGTTATTTAAAACTGTTCGCAGCCCAGATTTTTTAGCTGTAGATAACATCAATTTGCAGATTTTTGACAAAGAGTTTTTTTCGTTACTCGGCCCTTCCGGCTGCGGAAAAACTACTACTTTGCGAATGATTGCGGGATTTGAAATGCCCACAGCGGGGCAAATTCACATTCATGGTGAACCGATGCAAAATCGACTGCCATTTCATCGGCCTGTGAATACGGTATTTCAAAACTATGCTTTGTTTCCACACATGACAGTAGCACAAAATGTGGCTTTTGGATTGGAAATGGAAAATTTATCGAAGCAAATAATTCGCGATCGGGTGGCAGAAATGTTAAAGTTAGTTCAGTTAACTGATGTGGAAAAACGCTATCCCCGTCAATTGTCTGGGGGACAACAGCAACGAGTTGCATTAGCCAGAGCTTTGGTCAAACAGCCCTCTGTTTTGCTTTTGGATGAACCTCTGGGTGCGCTGGATTTAAAATTGCGAAAAGAGATGCAATTAGAGTTGAAAAAAATACAGAGAATTTTGGGGATTACGTTTATTTATGTGACTCACGATCAGGAAGAAGCACTAACGATGTCGGATAGAATTGCGGTGATGGATGGAGGGAAATTACAACAAGTGGGAACGCCTGTTGAGATTTATGAATATCCGCAAACGCGGTTTGTGGCTGAGTTTATTGGTGATAGTAATTTTTTGACTGGGCGTGTGGTGGAAAGGCAAAGTGGTAAGATAATTGTGTTGGTCGATCAAGTGTTACCTGTGTTAGTTGCTACAACTGAGGATATTCCGGCGGGAAAGGTTGTTACTTTGGTTTTGCGACCGGAAAAGGTGGGTATTTATCCGGCTGATTATGCGGCTGAAAATACTTGGCTGGGAACTGTAACAGAGGTTGTTTATATTGGCACTGATACGCGCTATACGGTGGGTTTGACGGCGAAAAGCTCGATCGCGATTCGTAGACAAAATTTACACAGGGATGACTTGCAGCGCCACAGAGTGGGCGATCGGGTTCAGGTAGCTGTCCCGCCAGAAAGTATTTGTATTTTGTGAATATTATCGAAGTCCAACAAGAGTATAATAACGGTGAATCCAGAATATATCCAGCAAAGCAAAGCCATCTACGAAAATGCCGAACCAGAATATCGGCGATCTTATTTTGATGAGGTAGCTGGCGGATTTGTGCTCATCCACCAAGAGCACAATCTTAATGATTCGGAAAGTTTTGTCGCTGAAGTTTTGGCTAAAATGGGAAAGAGAGTTACACTGTTGAGCGAGCAAGCAGCAGAGGGTGTGAGAACGCCAGACGCTGAGATTGACGGTGAAATTTGCGAATTTAAGGAATTAACGAAAGAGTCTAGTAATCTAAAAAATAGAGTACAAGAAGGGTTTGGAAAAGCCAAAAATCAAAGTGCCAATGCAGTCATTTTTCACGTAAATATAGAAATTTACGATATTCGAGAGATAGATGAAGGCATCAGGCAAGCTATATATTGGGATGTTAACAACCTGATGCAGACTATCATTTTGGTTTTCAATAACCAATCTGTTCAAAAAATCACTAGAGAGGAATGGGAAAATGGGAAGCGTTTTTCAAGAATTTGAAGAAATCGTAAATAGCGGTATAAAAAATAATATGCCGCACGATGCAAGACTGATTATTGTTGGAGAAATACTCTACGCAGTAACTAGAGACGAACTAACCAATAAGGAAGGTTGGCTGCTAGAAAATATGCTCGGAGGTAGAGAAAAATGGGAAAAGGGGCTAGAATATGCTATTTTTGGAGACCCAAAACAAGGACACATAGCGCCACCCTTAACTATCTCAGACAAACCTCTAATTATTGCTGGCAAAACTTTTCATTCTCGTTTAATGACTGGTACGGGAAAATATCGCAGCATTGCAGAAATGCAGCAAAGTGTCAATGCTAGTAGGTGCGAAATTGTGACGGTGGCTGTGCGGCGTGTGCAAACAAATGCTCCCGGACATGAAGGATTGGCGGAAGCTCTGGATTGGACTAAAATTTGGATGTTGCCCAATACTGCGGGTTGTCAAACTGCGGATGAGGCGATTAGAGTGGCTCGTTTGGGTAGGGAGATGGCGAAGCTTTTAGGGCAGGAAGATAATAATTTTGTGAAGTTAGAAGTGATTCCTGATGCTAAATATTTGTTGCCAGATCCGATCGGCACTTTGGAAGCAGCAGAACAATTAGTCAAGGAAGGTTTTGCGGTTTTGCCTTATATCAATGCCGATCCCCTGCTGGCAAAACGCCTGGAAGAAGTTGGCTGTGCGACAGTCATGCCTTTGGGTTCGCCGATCGGTTCGGGACAAGGAATCAATAATGCTGCCAATATTCAAATAATTATTGACACGGTGAAGATTCCTGTGGTGGTGGATGCGGGGATCGGCACGCCCAGTGAGGCGGCGCAAGCGATGGAAATGGGTGCTGATGCACTGTTGATTAATTCGGCGATCGCAAATGCCCAAAATTCCGCAGCAATGGCAAAAGCAATGGGAATGGCGACGGAAGCGGGACGTTTAGCGTACTTAGCCGGAAGAATGCCGGTCAAGGATTATGCGATCGCCTCTTCTCCCCAAACAGGTACTGTCACCTCGAAATAAATTCTTGAATTTTCGTGGGCAGTTTTTTGGTACAGTTGTAAACATCAAAAATACTAAGGATTGTGACTAATGCCTTACATCAAGGATGACGATGGACGCTTGAACAACTTTGCTAAAGAGCCGAAGGTGTATGAAGCCATACCTCCCAATAAAAATCAGCAACGGAACTATATCATCCTGGGTATTGCGGCGGTGATGTTAGTTGCGGGTTTGGTGTTTGTGGCTGCTTCTGTGTAAAAACAGGGCTGACATTCACGACAGATTCAAATCGCGATTTTAAATAACTCTTGAGAAAACCATGTTTCCCTACTAAGGTCAACATGGTTTTTGTGTTTAAATAAAAGCAGGAAAAGGTAAAAGTCCTGAGCAACGCCACACGAGCTGAAAGACTAGATCAGACCAAAAGCAAAGGACAGAATTACGTTCTAATAGACATCTCCTAAAAAGCTTGTCAAGAACAGGCAGGATGCCTGTTACACAGTAAATATGGTCGATGTCTAATGCCTAAGTTCTATAAAATCTAAAATCTAAAATCGGCTGACTGTGATGTCTATTCCTTCCCAAAAAGTTTCTAGCTCGAATAAGCTGATTTACCAACGGTTGAAACAGGCACTTGAACTGAATTTGCGCCGTCAAATTTTTATCGCCGCCTGCGATGACTTGTGCTTGCGGGACTGTTTAGCAGCCCGCTTGGAGGCAGAATTGGCGACTACTGAACCAGACGAAATTTCTCTCTCGCCGATCGCACATCCCCGATTTGTGAGCTTACAACTCAACCTGGGCGATCCAAATCCTTGGGGTTCGATCGCACAGTGGTTGACCGAACACCCACTGGCCGAAAATGCGCGCAACTACAGCCAATTGCCCGGATTTCAAATTTTGGGGGCAGAACATCTAACTCGCCACTCAGCAGCCGTCCAGTGGTCTTTCCTGAGCTATTTGAGGGACATCGAAACACACCTGGAAGTGTGGGAATCTCCTCTGCTGTTGTGGGTGTCGCGACCTTGGCTGAATTCGATCGAACAGTCAGCCCCGGAATTTTGGCACTGGCGAACCGGAGTATTTGAGTTTGAAGGAGAACCGACACCCTCGGCGCGCCAATGGGAGTTTGGAGACAAACAGGAATTAGGCGAGCAATTTTTAAGTTCCAAATCTGGACAATCAAAAGTCTCTGATTCCCCATCTCCTGTTACTAATTCCTCAACTCCCAATTCCCCAATTCCCAATTCCCAATTCCCAATTCCCAATTCCCCAATTCCCAATTCTCCATCCAGAAGACTCAATTCTAAATCTATTGAACTAGCAGATCTGGTGCTAGCAGCAGCTTCTGAGGAGTTGGGAACCCAAAATCAGGCTGCATCGGAGGAACATTTACAGCCCTTGCAAACTTTGCAATACATTGAACTGTTACAAGAAAATGAGTGTTCCTCCGAAGTGTTGGCTTTGGCTTATCAAAGTTTGGGGAATTTCTACGGCGATCGCATTCAAGCCGGAGACGCTTCTCTGCAAAACTTAACTATTGCGATTCGCGCGATCGAACAAGTTATTCATTACTTAGAAATAGAGCGCAATTCACAGCAAAATCAACAACCTACTCCCGAATGTACGCTACTAATTGACGAATTCAAACAAAACTTAACTCAATATATTCATGAGTCAAATAGCCTGCTGCCAATTGCCGATTTGCTCAACGACCTCGGCACTCTCTACTGGATGCGATCGCGATCGCGCCAGGAAAGTTATCCACAAGAAAATCCCACCTCAGATCCAGTATTTTGCCTTGAACGCAGCATCGCCCTCTACCGAGAAGGTTTAAACAAAAAAGATGGTTCTGTTGAACTCCAAACCCGCGCCAGATTAAACAAAAATTTGGGGACTGCTTTGGCCGATTTAGCCCTCTATCAAGACAAAACTGAAAACTTACAGCAAGCAGTTACAGCCTACCAGCAAGCGCTGCTGGACATCGACTCCACCTCAGAACCCCAACAGTATGCAGCGACTCAGAATAATTTGGCAACAGCATACTGGAGTTTAGCTCAAGACAGTCAGCCCATCGTCTACCTCAAAAGCGCGATCGCAGCATATTCCCAAGCCCTCACCTGCTACAACCCATCCACAGAACCCCTCAACTATGCTGGAGTGCAAAACAACATCGGTACGACTTGCTGGAACCTCGCCCAGCACGAACCCTCAGAAATCTTGCTGGTTAGGGCGATCGCCGCCTACCGCGAAGCCTTAAAATATCGCACCAGAGAATTAGTACCCGCCGCCGCCGCCGCCACCCAGAACAATCTCGGTATCGCTTATTGGCATTTGGCGAACCAGTTCCAGCAAAAACGCCCCCGTACAGAATCCTTACAGCAGGCAATTTTGGCCTACGAAGTCGCTTTGGATATCGCCTCCAAACTCGATCGCACCCAACTCACCTTTAACACCTTAGCCGCCCGCAACAACCTCGGACTAGCCCACTATCAACTAGCCATAGACCCAGATTTCTCCCTCAACAAAGCCGCACAAATACGCCATCTAGAAGCAGCACTGCACCATCAGTTACAAGTCTGCACCGGATGGGAACAAAATCTTCAGGACAAAGCGCTAACATATGGAGATAAACTGAACATACAAGCATCCCAGTCCAACTCCGAAGCTACTGATTCCAGGCAAACAGCTTTGAGCTATATTGTCAAAACCATTAGAGCTTTCTATAGTGAATGTGGGCTGCAAGGTCAAAATTTAGCTTTATCCAAAGTTCCTGGAGATTTGTTACCTGAAATCTTGCGTAGGTTGTGACACTCCCCAGCTATCAAGGCATGGGGATTCTTAATTCATCGACTGACCTTTAAGTGCTATGTCCTTTAGGCAATTCTTAAACCTTTTTAAGAGTTTTCGCGGCTAGGCGTCCAACAGTTTATGCCGAAAAGTGTGTCTCAACCGTTTCACGAGGGCAAAGGAGTTCAACCTTGACTATTAAAGTATACTAAAAATACAAGCAAAATCGAGGTTTTTAGGAATGGAGCTAAGAAATTAAAGTCGTCCTAAAAGGACGGGGTTTTAAACCCAATTTTCTGATAAAAAGCTGAATTTTTCTGAATATGTATCCAGTTTTCTATTATCATGGCTAAATATTCTTGCCTAATTATTCAAACAAAATTGTGGTCATGACCCCTGAAAAAATCCTTGTGGTTGATGACGACCCGGCAATCCGAAATTTAATTCACCGTTTTTTAAGCCAGCAAGGTTATCAAGTTGAGTCTGGCGGAGACGGTCAGACTGGTCTGGAATTATTTAAGCAACTAAATCCTGACTTAGTTATTCTGGATGTAAATCTACCCGATACCACGGGCTACAAATTGTGTGAAGAAATGCAAGAGAGCACGGGCGTGTTTGTACTCATGCTGACTAGCCGCACCGATGAAAATGACAAAGTGATTGCGTTTGGCTGCGGTGCGGACGACTACATTACTAAACCTTTCAGTCTCGTAGAGATTAGAATTCGCGTAGCAGCTATATTGAGGCGCGTGCGCGAGAAAAAAAATCCACCAGAACCGCAAAGCCGCGTCTTCGGACAACTAGCCATAGATCCCGTCCGTCGCGAGGTAATTCTGGCCGGTCAGATGGTCGCTTTGACTGCACTGGAATTCGACTTACTGTATTGTTTGGCCAGCAAACCCGGTCGCGTGTGGAGGCGATCGGAATTACTGCAAGAAGTCTGGGACTATGAGTATGTAGGAGCCGATCGCGTGGTGGATGTCCATATCGGTCAAATTCGCCGCAAAATTGAACCCGATGGCAATCAAAACTCCATGATTCAAACCGTGCGCGGCGTGGGTTACAAGTTTGTTGAGACAACAACCTAGCGGTTATATCAATTCCGGTTACACCGTCAGGTGATGTTGACTGTTGACTGTTGACTGCGCCGCCCTGAGCCCAACGGCTGCGTTTATCCTGAGCCCTTCGACTACGCTCAGGATAAACGCAGTCGTTGGGCTCAGGATAAATGTAACCGGGAACGAATTGAAAAGCCAGTTTTGAACAGGCAGGATGCCTGTTCCACAATAATGATTCCAGAAGTCTAATCCAAAATCCAAAATCCAAAATCTAAAATCGCCTAGCTGGTTGCTTGCAAATACTCACTAACCTCGATCGCCCTTTCAAAACCCAGACGCACACAATCTCCCAAAGCCACCCCACCAACGTAGTTGCTACACAAATAAACCCCCGGCAAAGATTTTAAACCTCGATCGATCCGTTCCAGGCGATCGAAATGCCCCAAATTGTACTGAGGAATCGCCTGCTTCCACACCTTCACCGCCAAAACCTTCGGCTGAGGCACATTAGGTTTCAGCAAAATCCGAGACAAATCTCGATGCACCTCCCCAACAATTTGTTCAGCATCAAGATTCCCAATCCCCGAATCAGTAGCCCCACCGATATAACTCGTCAAAGTCTGCCAACCCGCAGGCGCGCGATTAGCAAATAAACTCGAAGTCCAAATCGTCCCCAGAGTCCGAATTCCCTGCCCCCTCGGAATTAAATTTCCAAATCCCACCATCTTTTCCTTGACATCCGATTTCGGATATGCTAAGACAACGCAGGCAACAGTAGGGTAAGTAAAAGCTTGTAAGGCGCTGCTAACTTCCGGTTGCAGAGATTGGAACAAATCCGCTGTCACATAAGCAGGAGTTGTCAACACCACAGTGCGAGTCTCAACCTGTTGCGGCCCATCCGGCGTCGAAAATTCAGCAATATAAGTTTTGTTTTCAGTACGGTGCAAACCTGTGAGATGCCAATTGAGTTTCAGGCGATCGCCTAATTGAGCAGCGATCGCCTCTGGCAGAGCCTTCAACCCCCCCTTAAACGAACCCAACTCCCCCGGCTTAGTCTTCGGAACATTCGGGTCTGCGGGCATTTTCTTCGGCGCTTTCCTCGCCCCAAGCAGCGCCCCCGCCACCAGTCCACCACCCAAATCAGCCATCCTCGTCACCCGACCAAAAGCCGCCGCCGCGCTAAGTTGTTGGGGATCGCCCGCATAAACCCCAGAAACAAACGGTTCCACCAATCGCTGCATCACTTCCGTACCGAGATGTCGCCCGAAAAATTGAGAAACAGTCTCCTGACCACCCTGCTGCGAAAGTGTAGCACCCATTGCCGGTGCCACAAATCCCAAAGCCCCGAACAGCGCCCGCAGTTTCCCCGGAAAACTCAACAATTGCGACTGAATCATCGCCTGCGGAGTCATCGGCACCGGTTGCAGCTTATTTTGCCAATATACAAAACGAGGCAATTTGCGATCGGCAAAAATCAACTCCTCCTTCAGCCCCACATCCACAGCCAACTTCATCAACTCCGCCGTCGGTGAAAAACTATTCGGGCCCTCCTCCCACAGAAACCCATTCCCTGTACAAGTTGTGATATTCCCCCCCACACGTCCCAGACTCTCAGCAACCAAAATCTTCACCGGAGTTCCAGTCTTTGCTTCCTTCTGAAGTGCGTGGGCCAGACTCAAGCCAGTAATACCAGCACCCACAATCAAAGTATCTACTACGTTCGTCATTTGATAATCGCTAATTGATAACTACTTATTTGTGAACTAATTTTATCAGAAAATTGGGTTGAAAACCCCGTTCTTATAGGACGGCTGTAATTCAAGTATAGAGCTAGCAATTTCAACCTTTCAAATACAAAAAAATATGATAAACCCTTTAATTAAGTAGATTTTTAGTTTAAAATCAAACAGGTAAACAACAAATAGGAAGTAACTCAATCTTGTTCACCAAAACTGCCTACAAAGACTTCTTTGAAGGCAGAGTATTTCCTCAATTCAAACACTACAGAAACGAGATTAGGGATATAGCAATTCTAAATGATTCGCAAAATTTGTAGGGGTAGTGGACGGTGCGTGCCTACCCCTTATCTATTCGGGCAACCACGGGGCAAGCGAGCCCCTACAATAATTACGCAAATGATTTAGGGTTGCTATATTAAGGCCGAAATGTCTTAAGAATCCCTGTATCTTCAGGCTGGGGAGTGTCAATGCTGCTTTGTAAATCATGAGGAGTCTGAAACAGCGTTTCCAGATAAACTCTTGCAGCTTGGCGATGACTGCGGGAAGCTTCCGGCGTACCGCTATCGGCATTCTGCAACAAAAACAGCGACAGAGACGCACAAAATACTCGCTCTAGATCCCATTCGGGATGAGTTTCCAAGTAAGTTTTGAGGGAATCATGCAGCGTTTCGGGAATTTCGGCAAAGATGCTGACTGTTGGGTTCATCATTTTTTTAGTGTCACTCATAAATTCAAAAGAGAACCCGATTTTTGGCAGGATACGGGTACTGTCACTGCCAAAATCAGAGCACTTTTTTAGGTAGGTCGCATCATTGTGCGCTTTGACACTCTCAGGTCTAAAGATACCCTCGATTCTGCTGACAGAGTAAAACTCTCGCTACGACCGTCAAACGCCGTCTACTTAGTCACTCTAAGTCAAGCTTAGGTTACTAGATACTTTTGTTCTTACTCAGAATCTGATTGTAGTATAAATACTACGGCGGTTAAAACCGCACGAGTCGCTTCTCTAGGAAGGACTAAAGTATCTGAGTTTCCCACATCCCGTATTATTTGATGAGGGGGTAGGTTTGTCAATGTGGCGAAATATTACAAAGTCCTTTATGTAAAAAAAAGATTTACCAAATAATAAGCCTTTCAGTACCTTTTTTGTTACATATGTTTATTTTATTTGACTAAACTGAGAAATATAGCAGCCAGTTAACAAAATCCCCAATTCCGCAGCAAAATCCGACAGTGCCGTTGATTTCTGTGGAAAACTTAGTCAAATCTGTGGAAAACCTGTAACTTGCCTGTGGAAACACTGTGGAATATTTCAGCAAAACTAAGGGGAAAAATAAGAATTGCAAAGGGCATTGGGCATTGGGCATCGGGCATCGGGCATTCTGCTGCCCTCTTCCCCTCTCCCATCAAAACTCCCATTCCGTTGCCTTTTGGCGAATTGTTGCCAATTCTGCCGGGGGCATTTTGTCCAGATTCGCTAAAATAAAGCTCATTCGCCCGATCGCCTGCAATTTCTCCCGGTGGCGCGCCAAGAAGTCCCAATAGAAAAAATTGAAGGGACAAGCATTTTCGCCCGATCGCACCGTGCGATCGAATTTACACCCCCGACAATAATCACTCATCTTATTGATATAATTCGCAGACGCAGCATAAGGTTTCGACGCCAACACACCCCCATCCGCAAACAAACCCATACCCAACACATTTGTCTGCATTACCCAGTCATAAGCATCAATAAACGCACTATGGAACCAGTTTTCCAGCTCCTGGGGCGAGATTCCAGCAATTAGACCAAAATTGCTCAAAATCATCAATCGTTGGATGTGATGTGCATAACCAGTGCTTTCCACCTGACTTAAAACTTGGTGCAAACAGTTCATATCAGTTTTGTTAGCATCCCAAAAAAACTCCGGTAGTGGCCGAGTATGATTGAACCAATTTTTTTCAAAATAATCAGCATCCACATAAAAATAAACACCCCGAATGTATTCTCGCCAACCGAGAATTTGGCGAATAAAACCTTCCACACCATTTAAATCCAAGTCATTTTCGCGATAAGCTATTTCTGCCGCTTGAATAACTTCCAAAGGATGCAGCAAACCAATATTCAAATAAGGAGAAATCAGCGAATGCCACATAGTTTCCTCCCCAGTTACCATCGCATCTTGATAAGGGCCAAAAGTCGGGAGACGTTGAGCAATAAAATTATTTAACACCTGCAAAGCTTGCTCTCGCGTCACTCCCCAGCGAAAAGGTTCAACATCTCCATAAGTTGAACAAGACAAAGACTTAACTTCTGCGATCGCATCTTGAGTGATTTCATCCGGTTCAAACCAAACCACGGGCGGTGTATTCAGCTTACCTTTTGGTGGCTGGCGATTTTCCTTATCAAAATTCCACTTACCACCGACAGGCTTCTTTCCATCCATCAAAACTTGGAAACGCTGGCGACTAGCTCGATAAAAATCTTCCATTAACAGGCGTTTGCGACTGGATGCCCAATCTTTAAATTCTGTTTCACTCCACAAAAACTGGTTATTCGCAATTAAAGTAAGTTTACAGGGAAGTTGCAAATTTTGAATGAGTTGTAAAAAAGGGCGATCGTTCGGTGTCATCACCCGCAACTCCGTGATACCCTGAGCTTCAATCCAAACTTTCAAAGGTGTTTGAAAATCTTCAGACTTTGAGTAAGTAACTTGATAGCCCTTATCGCCTAAGTCTTCCGCAAAATGTCGCATCGCAGACCAGATCAATACTAATTTTTGTTGATGATAACGACGTTCTCGAATATGTTGCAAAGATTCAATTAGAATCACAGGTACGGATAATTCAAGATCAAGTATACTGGTGAGACCAGCTTGATTCTGGCAAAGTTGATTGCCTAATATCCAAATGCCAACAGTCATTATATTTCTTTCCTATTTGTTTTCCTAGTCTGCGGAGGCAGACTTCGTTTGACAAGAAGCGGTTTCAACCGCCCAATGACTTTTCTGGAGAAGTCTGTTGTACACAACCGATCGCCTAAAGCCGATCCCCTACCTTGACAAATTTTCCAGTTCGCGCATTCGATAGAATCCATAGCGAAAGGCTTTTTCCATTAACTGCTAGTGTTAATTTTCTATAATTGTGCTTAACTATGGTTTTGAAGCTGTGTTGTCTCATCAGCAAAGTACCCTTGACAGATGCGCTAGTCGGTCTGCTTTGTTGGAATATGGTCATTAACCCTGTTAAGGATTTACATAAGTTTTACATAGCGGTGTTGTACCTTAATTTAGAGATGTCCTATGGTTAAGTTAGGTCAATCCTCCTTTCGCCGTATTTTACTGTCGCGGATTTTGTTGCTCAGCGTACCGGTTCTACTGGTGGGGGAGTATGTTACCTATCGCAAGGCTCGATCGACCCTTCTGGAAACAGCACGTCAAAATCTGACCGAAAGTGCCGTCAGAAAAGCAGAAACCATTGAACAGTGGGCGAAATCACTGAAGTCCAATCTGATCGGCGCTTCAGAAAGCTCCATACTACAGTCTGTACAGCCCAAGGATTATCAGAAGTTTATCGCGCAGCTAGCCCAGCGGTTGCCGACCCAGGTAGACTGCTTGCAATTGACTAATTTGCAGACAAATCAAGTAATCGCCAGCACTTGTGGGCCTCTTCCGATTCAGGCGCAGTCACAGCCTGCTAATTTTTGGCCACAGCAACCCCAGCAGACGTTACTGGACGACAAAAGCGTTTACATCAGTCTGTCCTGGCCAAATATGCAGCAGAGGAAACGAAACGCTCAGAATCCAGTTTCTCCTAGTGCAAAGTTTTCAAATGTGAGTAAAGAGGGTAAGGAAAGTCAAGTTAGTTTGGTGTTGAGCGCTCCTGTTTACATTCGTCGCGACAATATTCGGCAACTGAGTTACTCTCTGAGTTTGCAGTCCTCCCTACCAGTGCAAACCAGTGCTCCCAAGGGGTCTTTGGCTGGCTATACGGTCGCCATAGACCAAGATGGAACGATTTTAGCCCACCCAAATATTGACAGAGTAGGTCGCAATATTGACCAGGAAGCGGATGCCGATCGCCTCAAAAGTCTCCTCAAAAGGGCGATCGCCGGAGGACAAGCTTTTTTGCACCTGTTTTCCTTTGAAAGAAATGGAGTGGAATTACTCGCTGGATACGCTGCTATCCCCAGTCCTTTAACTCAAAAACAAAACAGCAAGTGGATTATTTTAGCTGTCTCCCGTTTGGACTATGCTTTGTCCGGCTTGGAAGAAATTCAGCAAGTCTTATTTACTCTAATTGTAGGTTTAGTTGCTGCTAGTGTCATCGCGACCTTATATTTGTCTCGCGATTTAGCCCGTCCCTTAGAAAAGCTGAGAGACTACGCCCTCAAAGTAGATACAGAAGCACCGCAACCAGTACCACAAAATCTCAAAATTCGGGAATTCAATCAACTAGCAGATGCCCTCAACAGTATGGTGGGGCGGCTCAAGTCCTGGGCTAAAGAATTGGAAGTCGCAACCAAAGAAGCACAAGTTGCCAATGAGTTAAAAGATGAATTTTTGCGAAATATTTCCCACGAATTGAGAACCCCGCTCAATGGGATTATTGGTTTTCTGCAAATTGTGCGGGACGGCTATTGCGATGACCGAGATGAGGAAATGGAGTTCTTGCAGCGAGCTCACGACTCAGCAATGCAATTGCTAAATATAATTAATGATATTTTGGATATTGCCAAAATTGAATCAGGCTCATTCTCGCTCATGTTTGAAGTGATTGATATTACTGAGGTACTGGAAGACGCAATTGATTTGCGGGCAGTTCCGATCAAGGAAAAAGGTTTAAATTTGAGTTTGCCTACTGCCAGCGATCCAATTACGGTGTATGCAGACCCAGAGAAGCTCAAGCAGGTGTTTTTGAATGTGTTAAGCAATGCAGTTAAGTTTACTGAGTCCGGCAGTATTAGTATAGCGATGAATGTTGAGTCTAATAAAAACAAAAGTCCTGATGTCGTCAACGGGAATTCACCAGAAACTACGACAAGTCCTAGCGCTGACAGCGAATGGGTAGTCGTGACTGTTAAAGATACAGGAATTGGTATCGCTCCTGAACAACAACAGAAATTGTTTCAACCTTTTGTAATGGGTGACGGCTCTACGACTCGCAGATTCGGTGGCAACGGCTTGGGCTTGGCTATTTCTCGAAATATAATGGAATCGATGAGAGGGAGCATTACGCTGCACAGTGAAGGCATCAATCAAGGTGCTACTGTGGTAATTTCTTTGCCCGTTACTCAGCAGTCCAATTCTTGTGTTGACAATCAGGAATCGCTTAAGGAAAATGCCATGTTTCAAGGTTAGGATCACCCTACTAATCAACAGTCAACTGTCAACCTTCAACTGTCAACTGACTACTAACTAATTTATTAAAAGCAGCCTGAGCCGCCGCTTGTTCAGCCGCTTTGATCGATCGACCTTTTCCCTCTGCTAGCAACTCTTCTTGAAGTCGAACCTCAGCAGTAAAACGATCCTCACCACCCTGAACTGTCCCAGTTTCTTTCACACTATATTTAGGCAAAGTTTTGTATTTACCTTGAGTCAATTCCTGGAGAGCAGCTTTGTAGTTTTGGCGGGCCGGATCGCTGCGGATTTCCATTGCTAGTCGTTTAAAATGAGTATCTAACCAAGGGCGAATTAATTCTAACGTGTGGGTACTCAAATAAAGCGCAGCAAGTAAGGCTTCCAGGGCATCAGCCCGTCGGCTTTCCGTGCCTGTTTTGTCACTCGCAGCGCTGCTGGCGACAATCAAATAGCGATCGAATCCGTAACTGTCAGCGATTTTTGAGAGAATGCGATCGCTCACCAAGATCGATCGAATAGCAGCAAATTCACCTACAGAACAGTCAGGATAAATCTCGAACAACAACTCCGACGCAGTAAGCCGCACAACCGCATCACCCACAAATTCTAACTGCTCATAATTTGCCTTAGCTGATGCACTAGAATGAGTCAAAGCTAAATCGACTAAATCCCATTTAATTGAAGGCTGATTGGATAGTCCAAATTTTTCAAGCAATGTTTCAAGTTGTTTTTGACGATCGGGATAAATAGAATTCATAGGGAATTTGTTACTTGTTATTTGTTACTTGTTATTTGTTATTTGTTATTTGTTATTTGTTATTTGTTATTTGTTATTTGTTATTTGTTATTTGTTATTTGTTATTTGTTATTTGTTATTTGTTATTTGTTATTTGTTATTTGTTATTTGTTATTTGTTATTTGTTATTTGTTATTTGTTATTTGTCATTTGTCATTTGTTATTTGTCATTTGTTATTTGTTATATAATTCGTTGCCGAACTTTTTGCTAGGGATTTTGGTGGGGAAAAAGTCGGACATAAGCCGGGTTCTGTTCTCTCAACTGCAAGCAATTTTCGAGGGCAGTTATCTATCTGGGACGCCTGTTACCAGACGCCTCAAGCGGTACCAAAAAACGGAACTGGTAAAAAACCAACCGTAGTTCCTCCGACCTTGCTCCCAACCGGGGTTTACCTAGCCAGCACCTCTCGATGCTGCTGGTGCGCTCTTACCGCACCTTTGCACCCTTACCAAATTAGTTGTTGTTTCCCAGTCAAAAATTCTCAGTTACTCACTAATGACCAATGCAGGGCTGACTAATGACTAATTGGCGGTATATTTCTGTGGCACTATCCTCGCGATCGCTCGCACTGGGCGTTACCCAGCAAGTTTGGTCTTTCGGGAGCCCGGACTTTCCTCAGATTAACTTTCGCCAATCCGCAACCGCCTGCGCCTACTTTTCCCCCAAATGTATTGTACGCGATCGCTTGTTACTTTCGTGGATCATTTTTAACAGTAGAAAAATTTTCAAACCAGCCGCGCCGCCAAAAGAAGTAAACTAAACCAGATGCGATCGCACCCATCAACCCCAAACAAAGCGGATAGCCCAAATACCAGTTCAGTTCCGGCATATTCAAAGGAGATTTCTCTGTATTAAAATTCATACCATAGATTCCCGCCACAAAAGTTAGGGGAATAAAAATGCTAGAAATCACTGTCAGCAGCTTCATAATTTCATTCATTTTATTCCCAACTGAGGACAGATAAACATCCATTAAACCAGAAGACAATTCCCGGTAAGTTTCCACCATATCCATCACCTGCACTGTATGATCGTAACAGTCACGCAGATATATCCGCACCTCTGGACTAATCAAATCGCTGCCATCTCGAATTAGCACATTAATTGCATCGCGCTGTGGCCAAATGGCACGGCGGAGAGTCAGCAATTCTCTGCGGATTTTATAGATTTTCTCCAGGGTTTTACGGGTTGGTTTCGCTACCACTTCGTCCTCTAATTCTTCAATCTGCTCTCCATAAATTTCTAATACTGGGAAAAATCCATCGATAATCGAATCTAACAGAGTATATGCCAGATAATCTGCTCCATGCTTGCGGATAACTCCTTGTCCTTTGCGAATGCGATCGCGCACCGGACCAAAGCAATCATAGTCCGGTTCTTCCTGAACAGTTAGCAAGTAATGTTTACCCAAAATAAAACTAACTTGTTCTTTATGGAAATCATAGGAATTAGGCTTAATCATCACCATCCAGGCAATAATTAAAAGATGGTCTTCATAGTCTACAACCTTCGGTCGCTGGGGGACATTAACCACATCTTCTTGAGCAATCAGATGTAAATTAAACACTTCACCCATTTGTCGCCAAGTTTCTTTATTTCCCAATCCCAACATATCAATCCAAGACACAGATTCTGTATCTAAATAGGTCGCAGCTTCTTGAGGATTTGCCAATTCTGAGCGAGTAGCTTTTGCCTCGCAATAGTCAATTAATACAATTTCTGGAGGCGGCGCATCAGGCTCTAAGTCGAGAGTTCCTGGCAGAGATCCCTGATCGTCATAAAAATAATCAACGTAGGAATCATCATCACCTTTAATTTTTTTTGCCACGGGATTAGACATATTTATATTTTTGTGTATCATGTTGATATTCCTGAATTTCACCATCTCTAATTAAATTATCATTTTTTTGTACAACAACCAATTACCAATTACCAATTCCCAATGCCCAATTCCCAATTACCAATTACCAATGCCCAATGCCCAATTCCCAATTCCCCAATTCCCAATTACCTTTGCCGAATTGGAATTTCGATCACAAATTCAGTTCCTCCTCCTGGTGTGGAAACACATCCCAGAGTACCACTGTGTCTTTCTACCACAATCTGATAGCTAATCGAAAGTCCCAAACCAGTACCTTTTCCTACTGGTTTAGTAGTGAAAAACGGATCAAATATCCGAGATTTAACAGATTCTTCCATTCCTGGGCCATTGTCTGAAATTGCGATCGCAATCCGATTATTTTCCAAAACCTCCGTGCGAATCATAATCCAATGTGATCCGTTGCAACCTACGGGTAAATCAGGCGAATCTTGCCGTTCCGTTCCCGAAGCACCCCCAACTTCCAACTTCCTATTTCTGACAGTTCCTAAAGCATCAATCGCATTACTTAATATATTCATAAATACTTGATTTAACTGTCCTACATAGCACTGTACTGGTGGCAACTCTCCGTATTCTTTTACTATTTCAATATTGCGAATTCTGCCATTTTCTTTGATTCGGTGTTGCAAAATCAACAGCGCACTATCAATTCCTTCGTGAATATCAACACGCTTAATATCCGATTCTTCAAGACGAGAAAAGTTTCTCAAAGATAAGACAATTTGGCGAATGCGTTCGGCTCCTATTTTAATTGAATTTAGTAGGTGTGGAAAATCTTCTTTCATAAATTCTATTTCTATTTCTTCCGCTAAATCAGCGATGACAGAAACAGGTTCTGGATAATGCTCTTGGTACATACAGCACAATTTCAACAAATTTTCGGCATATTCACTAGCGTAAGCGACATTACCATAAATAAAACTTATTGGATTATTGATTTCGTGAGCAATTCCGGCAACTAATTGTCCCAAACCAGACATTTTTTCGGATTGAATTAGTTGAGATTGAGTTCTTCCTAGCTGTTTTAAGGCTTGTTTTAGCTCATAATTTTTTTCTTTTAATTTAGATTCTGCTTGTTTGCGTAGGGTGATATTGCGACATATAATAATGATTTGAGTAGCATTAAAAGGCAAAAATCTTGCTTCATATTGTTGTTGTTGTTCGGATATTTGTAGGGAATATTCTAAGGTGACAGAAGTAGCATTTTCTATAGTTTCAATAATGGCTTTTTTGAATTTATCGGCAACATTTACGGGCAAAATATCTAACATTCGTTTGCCTAAAAAGTCTTCGGCAGGAATGTAAAGATCCGATGAATTTCCTGACAAATAATCTAAGATAACGCCATCAGCATTGAGTCTAAAATACAAATCTGGTAGAGTTCTAAAAACAGCTTCTAACTCAGAAGTTTTTTGTTGTAGTGCTTCTAGAGCATAATAGCGATCGCTAATATCAAAAATCACCCCGTCCAAACAGTAAACGTCCCCATCTTCATCGAATACAGGTGAACCTTTATCACACACCCATTTAATTGTTCCGTCGGCTGCTAGCAGGCGGTATTCCAAGCTGTAGGACTGTTTATTTTCGATTCCCCTCCGAATTGTTGCTTCAACTTGAGCCAAATCTTCTGAGTAAATAATGCTGGCAAAACTTCGCCCTACTCTGTCATCAAGCAATCTAAAATCAGTAGCTGAATAACCCGTGAGTGAGTAAACTGCATCGCTAATAAAACTTGCAGAAAAATCGCACGGCCACCGATAGACTACTCCTGGAATGTTAGCTACTAAAGAGCGAAATCTTGCTTCACTTCTACGCAAAGCGGCTTCAGATTTATGGCTTTCAGTAATATCATGAGCGAAAGATAGCACTGCAAATATATGGCTTTCAGTGTCGCGTAGAGGGACTTTTTGGGTGTCGAAAATATGTACGGAACCATCAGCAATAGTTGCCGGATCGCAGGGATTGTGGATTATTTTGCCTGCGAGTACAGCCAAGTCGTCTGCGCGGAAGCCCCGCATATTTTCTGCGGGATTACCAAATACTAATTCTTCAGCAAATCCTAATTCCAAGTCATTTTTTCCAATAATCTCTTCTACTGTTTTACCAATGGCTTGAGCAAAGCTATTATTCGCTAAAATACAACGAAAATCTTGATCTTTAGCGAAAATCCAGTCACTGCTTTTGTCAATAACAGCTCGCAACAGTTGTTCGGAACGTCCGGTTTGTTCTAGGGCTAGCTGTAGTTCTAATTCGAGGTTTTTGCGATCGGTAATGTTTTCAAAAGCTACGCCGATGCAGTTGTTGGGTAATGGAAAAGCTTTAACAGAAAGAGCGCGGGTTATTCTGCCACTTTCATCGCAATCAATGTCTTCAAGTTCTACGGCTTTTTGGCTGCGAATTACGGAGGAAAATACTTGGGGAATATTTTTCGATCGCGACTTGGGAAAAATCTCGTCGATGGTCATTCCTAGAACATCTGCCATTTCTAATCCGGTAAACTTGGTAGCAGCGGGATTGGAGGCGATCGCCCTTAAGGTACTGTCATCGTCCATATTTTCTAAATGGTAGACGTACAAACCTATTTGCATATTTTCGACAATTTGGTCGTAGAGACGGACGCTTTCGTCTACCTGTCGGCGTTCCGTGATATCTTCGGTAATGCCCAAAACGTACTGAGGATTGCCTTTAGAGTCGAGAATCGGCACTTTCCTGGTGTGCAATATTCTCATGCCTTTGTGGCGAGTTTGAAAGGGTTCTTCGAGGATTTCGGTGATGCGGGACTGGCTTTGATAGCGTGTCAAAAATTCCCGATCTTGAGCTGTGGAAACATCTGCTTGTTCTTTAGAATAAATATCGTAGTCATTTTTGCCGATCGCCTCGGCTGAAGTCACACCTGCGATCGTTTCTCCCGCTTTATTCCACAGCACAAATTTCAGGGAGGAAGCATCCTTGGCAAAAACGCCTACTGGCAGATTTTCTACTACTGAAGTGAGGAATGCTCTAGCTGATTTTAATTCTGCTTCTGCACGCTTGCGCTCAATCCCTAAAGCAATGACATCAGCAACAGATGATATAGTTTCCTGAAAAGCTTCTGTCATCGGTTGAGCGCTAACAATTCCCATGACTCCCACTAAGCGTTCTTCCACAATCAAAGGATAGCCAGAAAAAGTGACAACTGCTTGTTGAGAATTGCAATTTACTCCATAATTTGGATGATTAATAATTGCCAATTCCGACAAATTGCCGATTATTTTTTTCTCTAATTCTTGGGCATTTAATTTAACATTATTCGGTTCCAATACGCAGTCAACTTGCGGCTTTCGGCTTTGGGCAATTTCATTAATTTTGACGGCAATAAAGCTCGCTATATTTTCTTGCTGGCTAGATATTCCGGCTGATGCCTGGATTTCCAGGACATTTTGTTGAGAGTTGAAAGTCCAAATTTCAGCAGAGACAACATCCAGATTTTGGACTATTGCCTCGCAGCAGGGCATCAGGATATCTTGAGGGTATTTAGTCAGAGCAATGCCAACATCGGCTACCATTGCCGTTAGTCTAGTCCCTTGGGCTTTTGCTGCTTCTAAGATTTTGCGATCGGTGATATCTTCTACCAAAGAAAGTACGGTAAAAGTGTCTCCGCTACGAATAATCGAGTTGAACCAGCGGCACCAAATTACTGTTCCGCTTTTGGTATAATTGCGGTTAATTGAAGTATTGCCTTTGCCCGTTGCCAGTTCAAGCTCGATCGCACTTATCGCCTCTCTATCTTCCGGGCAAACCAAATCCAAATCGCCAAACCGCTTGCCCATCATATCATCAGATGTCCAGCCAAAAATTTCTTCAGCGCGTTTTGACCACTGAATGATCCGAAAATTTTCATCCCAGCCTAGCATCGCCAACGGAGTGTTAGCCGCATTCAACCACAGTAAATGATTCGATCGGCGCAACTGCTGAGTTTTCTGCTGTTGCCAGCGGTAGTGCCGAGTAATATCTCTACCAACACCAAAAACCCGCATCTGATTGCTAGAAACATCCACCACTGGCGTGTAAGCCGTTTCATAAATTTTAATCCCGCCGTCTACCTCAATTACCTCGTGAATTGCCAGCCGCCTTTCTCCTGTGAGCAATACTTGTTGGAGGCAGGAATCTATCTGGGAGATGATGTTTTTGAGAGCAGGATTATTAGGATATAATTTCAATAAATCTTGATTGGTTCTGTTGACTATTTCAGAAGGGTCTAATCCCATCCAAGCAGCAGCAATAGGATTAACAGATAGGTACTTTTGCTGTCGATCGCACTCTAGGAAAGCATCAACAGAGTTAGAT
Organism: Oscillatoriales cyanobacterium; assembly: GCA_004294385.1. Taxonomy (GTDB): domain Bacteria; phylum Cyanobacteriota; class Cyanobacteriia; order Cyanobacteriales; family Microcoleaceae; genus Microcoleus. The sequence goes on from REAP01000085.1 coordinate 38,848, forward strand.
AAAAAAGACTGAGACCAGTTGATAACTTCCTGCATGGGTATTTTTTAGTCACTTGCAAGTTAAGCTTTATATTCTTCTTAAAAGTAGTTTAACTCACTAAAATTTTTTTGAACAGTGTAGTGATGCGATTTTTGATTCTTTTTTTCCCCAGTCCTAAATTATACAAAAATTTTCCGGTACTTGTATTTATTTGAATACAACTTAATACTAAAGCACTCAGACATGAAGGACACGGCAGTGCCCAAGGAGTGTCAACTTAAGGTAGAACCAATAGTCCGGCAGGGGTTTAAACCCCTGCCTCAAAGCGCAAGTCCTCTCAAAGAGGACTGAAGAACTCT
>REAP01000086.1 GCA_004294385.1 Oscillatoriales cyanobacterium
AACCGGGCACTGAGCGAAGTCGAAGTGCAGGAACCGGGCGCTGAGCGGAGTCGAAGTGCAGGAACCGGGCACTGAGCGAAGTCGAAGTGCAGGAACCGGGCGCTGAGCGGAGTCGAAGTGCGATCGCAGGGTCGAAGTGTTATTTTCCATACACACCCAGAAAACAATTCATTCTTATAATGTCCATAAGCACAAGCTATTTTAACATTTCTTAATCAGGGGTTATAATAGCAACTGTAGATGAGTAAACGCATAAATGGTAGCAGCTTTGTTTAGCGGTACATCCTTTCAAGGTCAAAGTGGCGATCGCCTTGTCAGCAAAGTAGCAGGAGCTGCAATTGCGGCCTTATTCAAACGTTCGGAAAAGGCAGAAGCCAACATCCGAGTCGAACCTGTGGCCAAACTATTACAGGGAAGCATCGACGGTTTCGACTTCATTGGCAAAGGTATGTTGATGTACAACGGCCTTCGCATCGAAGTAATGGAACTCTACTTGCAAGCACTCTCCATTGATTTTGGAGCGATTTTTGCAGGTCAAGTGAAATTACGCCAGCCTACCCAGGCAAGTATGCGAGTAGTTTTGAGTAAGTCAGATTTAACCACTTCATTCAATACACCTTTTGTAGTTGAAAAACTACAGCGACTGAGTTATCAAGACAAATCTCTCCTGTTTCAAAACACCGAAGTCAGCTTTGGTGCGGATAAATCAATTCGGCTTCAATCCCAAATTATCGTAGGCCATTCTAGTGAATCGGTCAAAATCGATATTACTGCTCAATTGCAAGTAGAAGAACGGCGGAAAATCCAATTTGTCAGCGTTACTTACGGCGGTGACGAAACAGCAGTAGACTTGGCCAAAGCGATAATTGTCCACGTAAATAACTTGCTAGATTTAGACAAATTTGCCCTCGAAGGCACTCAATTGCGAGTAGACCGTTGTCGAGTCCAAAATGACGAGCTGGTTTTTTACGGTTGGGCCGGTATCGATCATTTCCCCAAAAGCAAACCCTAAGCTTTACTTGAATTTTACCAAAATCCCCGGCTTCTTCGAGAAGTCGGGGATTTTGCTATATTTAGATAGACGCAGCGTGCGGAATTTTCTTGAAAAGAGGAATCAGCGATGGTGTTTACAGCTCTAGAACTGGCAGCAATAATGCCAGATGCCAGTAAAATTGAAAGTGACGAACCTGAAATGGAAAGTTCTTTACATTACCTACAATTGTCTTTATTAGTTGCTTGTTTAGAATGGCTGTGGCGCGATCGCAATAATTTTTTTATTGGAGCCAACCTCACAGTTTATTACAGCGAACAACAATTGCGGAATCGGGATTTTCGCGGCCCTGATTTTTTCTTAGTCAGGAACACGGAAAAACGTCCGCGTCGATCTTGGGTGGTTTGGCAAGAAGATGGTAAATACCCTGATGTAATTATAGAATTACTTTCTGAATCCACTGCAAAAGTTGACCGAAATGCGAAAAAAATCTTGTATCAAAATCGGTTTAGAACTCCCGAATATTTTTGGTTCGATCCAGAAGATTTTGAACTAGCTGGTTTTCGCTTAATCGGTCAAGAATACCAAGCCATTGTCGCCAATGAATCTGGTAGATTGTGGAGTCAGATACTGGAATTATATCTGGGAATTTATGAGGGAAAATTGCGCTATTTTAGTCAGGATGGGGAATTAGTTCCTACACCAGAAGAAGCAGCGTTGCAAGCCCAGGAACAAGCCGAACAAGCCCAGGAACAAGCCCAACAAGCCCAGGAACAAGCCCAACAAGCCCAGGAACAAGCCCAACAAGCCCAACAGCGGGTAGAGCGATTAGCTGACCAGTTGCGGGCCTTGGGAATTGAACCGGAGTAGTTATAGCCCTGGGCCAAGGGGCTTTAGAACTAAAGCCCCTTAACAGCCTTGGCGGTTCCTATTCTTCTTAACTGACTTGAAATTAAATCTACCACTATTGATGATCGGCGAGATTTGTGACTAAACGGCCGTCTTCCATGTAGATAATGCGATCGGCAATATCGAGAATCCGATTATCATGGGTGACAAGCAAAATCGTGCAACCTTGTTCTTTAGCTAAAGTCTGCATAATTTCTACGACATCTCGCCCAGATTTTTTGTCTAAAGCAGCCGTTGGTTCATCTGCTAAAACTATTTTAGGGTGACTGACTAACGCACGCGCGATCGCAACTCTTTGCTTCTGTCCCCCCGACAAATTTTCCGGGTAATAATTCGCCCTGTCTCCCAAACCAACAGCTTCCAACATAGCTATTGACAAAGCATCCATATTTTGATTCAGCATTTCTTTGTGCAATTCCAAAGACATTCGCACATTTTGTTTCGCCGTCAAGAAAGTCATCAGATTGTGTGCTTGAAAAATATAACCAATCTGCTTTCTCAGTTTAGTTAATTTATTTGTGCTAGCAGAGCGTATTTCTTGTCCGAGAATTTTGAGGCTACCATCTTGGGCCGATCGCAGACCTCCTAACATCGTTAATAACGTGGTTTTGCCAGAGCCGGAGGGCCCCGTCATAATTACTATTTCTCCTGGGTTGATATCGAGATTAATATCAAATAAGGCTTGTTTTTTGAGTGAGCCTTGGCCGAAGTAATGGTTGAGATTTTTGACTGATATTACTGGTTCGGTTGCGGTGGTTTTTTCAGCGGGAATATTTAGGGTTTGCATAGTAATTTTTTGGGATTTTTTTGACCGCAGATGTAGGCAGATTGACGCTGATGAACGCTGATTAGAAGATATCTGCGGGGTCGGCTGATTGGAGTTTCCGAAGTGCGATCGCACCGGAACCAGTACACATCACAACCGTCAAACCTAACACGAAAACTGCTCGATCTATTGTCATTACAATTGGCAGTAAAGTCGCAGATTGTGCTAAGGAATACATTCCATTTGCGAACACAATTCCTGGCATAAAACCTAAAACAGCTAATAGGAGAGCTTCTTGAACTAAGACTCCTACTAAATATCCATCGCTATATCCCATTGCTTTTAAAGTAGCATATTCTGCTAAGTGATCGGAAACATCAGAGTAAAGAATTTGGTAAACAATAATCAAACCCACAATGAATCCGATGACGGTTCCAAATCCAAAAATAAAGCCGATGGGAGTAGCATTTGCCCAATAAGCTTTTTCGATATCGGCAAATTCTGCTAAGGTTAAAACTTTGACATCATCAGGTAAAGCAGCTTGTAGCATTAATTGGACTTGTTTGATATCTGCACCTGGTTTGAGGTTAATTAAACCGACATCAATTTCATCGGGTTTGCGTTCTGGAAATAAGTTCATGAATGTGGAATCACTGACTATCACATTGCCATCAGCGGTGAAAGAAGTGCCGAGGGTAAAAATACCAGATACTTGAATATTCCGTTTATTCAGTTCAGTTTCGAGGGTGGATTCCTTCTTAAAGATTTGGGCAATATCCCCATATTCTGGTCTTGAAGATTGGTCAAATAACGCATGATTAAACATTTGAATTTGATGCAGGTTTTGATTGACATCTGGCAGATTAAATGTGATGTTTCCCGGATCGATGCCAAAAATTAAAATCCCTCTAGTAGTGCGATTAGTGGGATTGCGCCACCGTCCGATGTCAATATGCAAAGAAGTTACAGATTCGACTCCTGCAAATCCTTTTGTTTGGTATAATCTTTCTCTTTTGAAACTTTTTACCGCAGCAAATGTTTCAAATTGAGGATTGATTAAGACTAAATCTGTATGTAAACTTTGGTGTGGTTTAACAGCAGAATCGAATAGTGCATCTCGGAATCCTAGTTGCACGAATATCAGGATATCTGCAAAGGCAATTCCTGCGATCGCAACTGCAAGACGAGTTTTTTCTCTAGTTACTTGTAACCATGCAAGGGGGGTTTTGCGAAACATATAATTTGGGAATGGGGAATGGGGAATTGGGAATTGGGAATTGGGAATTGGGAATGGGGAATTGGGAATTGGGAATTGGTTATTTGTTGTTGGTTATTTATTATTTGTTCTTTGGTTTGCGGGCAAGTTTATTCAGCATTTCTGAGTGATTGAATATTACCTTGCATGATTACGCTAATGTTGCGCGTAATCTTGTCAATTTGCCAATCCCACCACCGAATTTCTAATAATTGTGCAACTTCAGCATCGCTAAAACGCTGTTTGATTAAACCTGCGGGATTTCCACCAACAATGGTGTAAGCGGGAACATCTTTTACCACAACCGATTTGGCTGCGATTACCACACCGTCGCCGATTTTTACTCCGGGCATAATCACCGATTCGTAACCAATCCACACATCATTACCAATCACTATATCTCCTTTACTTGGTAGTTCCATTAATAAATTCATGGCTGTTTCCCAACCATTCCCAAAAACAGGAAAAGGATAGGTTGAAATGCCGTCTAGTTTGTGATTTGCACCATTCATGATGAATTTGACATTGGTGGCGATCGCACAAAATTTCCCAATAATTAATCTGTCGTTTCCGTAGTTGTAAAGTACATTTTTCTCGAAGTTTTCCGGGTTAATTGGATCGTCGTAGTATGAGTAATCACCGACAACAATATTCGGCGATTTAACAAAGTTTTTGATGAAACATACCCGTCGTTGATCTACCATCGGATAACGTCGGTTGGGATCGGGGCCAATCTCTGTCATAATTAGAAGGAAGAAGGAAGTTCGGCAACGGATTCTGTAACGGATGTAACGGATGGAAGTCCGATGTAACGGATGGAAGTCTGATGAAAGTCGGAAGAAGGAAGAAAAAAGAAGGAAGAAGAAAAAATGCTTATACAGCAAATTTTGTAGCCATCTATCTCTTAAGTTTAATTAAGTGAATTTACTTGACTTTGAATCCTTCAAAGTTTGTAGTCAGGACTCACTCCTTCTGAATTGCTACTTGTACCTGCAAATTTGTCAAGCCTTCAACTTGTTTACTGCCTTCGGGATTCAAGTGAATTTTAACTTCAACCACCCGGCTGTCCAAGTTTTCTCCCGGTTGGTTACTAAACACATTTTGTTTGCTGACTTTTAAGCCAATTTCTTTAACAGTTCCCGGCAATTCTCCTGAAAATGCTTGACTGTTAACAGTTGCTTTTTGTCCGACCTTTATTTTGCTAATATCGGTTTGATAAATTTCGGCAACGACTACCATTTGCTCAGTTTTTCCTACATCCGCAATACCATTATCGCTAATTTTTTCACCGGGACGAGTATGAATTTTGAGGATTTTTCCGGCATTTGGGGTGCGAATATAAGCTTGATTTAATTCGGATTGGGCGCGTTTAACTTGGGCGATCGCACTATTGATTTCTGTTTGCGCTGCTTCTATATCCACCGGGCGGACTTCGGCTATTTTTTCGAGGGTTGCTTTCGCTTCTTCGAGTTGTTCGCCACCACTTCCTTTGATGCGTTTGAGATTGGCTTCGGCTTCATTTTGCTGCTGGATTGCTGTATTGTTAATTCGAGTCAGATTGGCTTGGGCTTCATTCAGTTGCTGTTTGGCTGTACTGTTAATTCGATCCAGATTTGCTTGACCTTCCTGAAGTTGCTGAGTTGCTGTATTATCAATCCTAGTCAGATTAGCTTGAGCTTCTTTAACTTGCTGACGACTTGTTTCTACTGCTAGCTTTTTGGTATCCATTACGGATTTAGAAATTGCACCTTCGGCGACAAGTTGCTGATGCCGCAAATATTCGGCTTCGGCATTATTAAACTCGGCGACTAATTTACTAATTGCTGCTTGTTGTGCTTTTTTCTCTCCTTGAAATTGTGCGTTAATTCGGCTAATTGTGGCTTCTTGGACTTTCCTTTCTCCTTCCCATTGGGCGGTGATTCGGCTGATAGTTGCTTGTTGTGCGGTTCTGTCCCCTTGCCATTGTGCTTGAAGGCGATCGACTGTTGCTTGTTGTGCGGTTCGATTTCCTTGCAATTCTGCTTCTAGTTTGCCAATTGTGGCGGATTGTGCGGTAAGTTCTCCCGATTTTGCACCGGCTTTGACTTGTGCTAAACTGGCTTGAGCAACTTTGACTTTTTCTTTGGCTTCATCTAAAGCTGATTTTAGCCGATCGCCTGCATCCAAAATTGCGATTAACTGTCCAGCTTTTACCCGATCGCCTTCTTTGACTAAAAGCTGGGAAATGCGATCGCCATTTAGAGTCTGCGATACTCCCAAGCGAATCACTTCTCCTTGCGGTTCCAATCTTCCTAAAGCCGTTATTTTCCGAACTGGAGGAGTTGTTTCAACAGGCAAAGGTGTAGGATTTTGACTGAAAGATGCAGACTGATAAATGCCGTAACCAGCAGTCACAGCGCCCGCAATTACTAATCCCATTACCAATTGTTTGTGAGGTTTGACGAAATCTTGAAAGTTCATATTTGTCCTCTATTTACAGTTGTGGTTTTAGCTAAATAAGCTAGCAACATTTCTTTTAATAAATTTGCTTGTTCTGAAAAAGATATCCTTTCGCCTTGATAAAATCTTCTGACTAGCAATCCGTCAATATAATTTATGACAAATATTGCAATTCCTGGATCAGAGATACCTAAGTAGCAACCGACTGCCTCTTCGTAACGCTTCCCAGCTTGCTGAAGTGCCTGATTGCTATCAATCTCTTTGCGGTTCTTATGATGACAAAAATCAAAGGTGATTAAACAGCCTTTCAGCAGATAATCTTCATTTTGACTGACATACTCCATCATCTTTTCAATCCTTTCAGCTAAGGTTGGCGGATTTCCTAATTCGGCGATCGCTTCTTCTTTTGTATCTTCATAGCTCAAGTATTCAATTAACTGCTCAAACAGACTTTCTTTACTGGGGAAATAGTGGTAAAGCGTACCTGTAGAAACCCCAATTTCTGATGCTATTTCACGCATTGTGACTGAGGAATAGCCTTTTTCGGCAAAAATCTCAAAGCAGTTGTTCAGCAGTTGTTTGCGGTAATGTTCGTGGTCAACTATCTTTGGCATGGGTCGATCGATCTGATTTGGTGGATTCTAGATCCTAGGTTATCGGAGATTTAAAATCGATCGACTAAATATTCCCATATCGAACATCCGATATAGTATAACCAAATACAATCAACTACTTTAGCGGCTGAGCTAGGGAAAAAATGTATATCGAACAGTTGTTATAATTAATCTTGCACAGAAATGTAGATTTTGTCAAGAGCTATAGTAAAATTATTTTGGGCGATTCCCTACGGGATAGCTACGCTTCACGAGTTTTATGACTTATGAAAATCCGAAAGTACGAAATAGCTGATACCGAACAAATTGTCCAACTGTTTTATGACACCGTACACCAAGTAAATATCCGCGATTATACAAAAGCACAAGTAGACGCTTGGGCTCCCACAGACATCAACATCGAAATTTGGATGAAAAGTTTAAGCAGTAAATTGACCTTTGTCGCAGAAGACGATGGCATTATTGCAGGTTTTGGACAATTAGAAACCAACGGACATATCGATTGCTTTTACTGTCACAAAGACTTTCAAATAAAAGGAGTTGGTACACAAATATTAGAACACATTGAATCCAAAGCCAAGGATTTAGGTATTAACAAAATATTTACCGAAGCCAGTATTACAGCCAAACCTTTTTTTGAAAGCCATAAATTTATTGTCATCAAAAAACAAGAAGTAGAACGGAGAGGACAAAAATTCATCAACTTTGCAATGGAAAAAAATATCTAATATTTTTATTAGTAGGAATTATATCATTTCCGTTTGATTCATCCTGCTATGATATCAAGTTTTGTAGGGGCGGGTTCGCCGAGATAAATGATGAAGTATCGACAAATTATATAAACCCGCCCTGTCCCCTGTTTCATTCTCAGAAAAACGAGGGTTTTGTAGGGGTAGTGGACGGTGCGGGCCTACCCTCCCCATCCACGATTTTGTATGTGTTTCAGAGATTGGGGCAGCCACTCTTTGCGGCCCCTACAAGAGAATGAAACAGCCCTGCCCTGTCCCATACCAAGATGATAAAACTGATGTAAAATTAGATCAAATAATTTTGTGAAGGAGTTGCGATTGTGACGGAAGCTACAAATGTGCTGGGTGGAAAATTAGAGACTTGCTGTACGTCGCCCATGACAGGATATTATCGGGATGGTAAATGCAATACAGGTGGTGGTGATTATGGAGCTCACACTGTTTGCGTTCAATTGACAGAAGAATTTTTGCAATTCAGCAAGTCGAGAGGAAATGATTTGATTACTCCCGTTCCCGAATATAATTTTCCTGGCTTGAAACCAGGGGATTGCTGGTGTTTATGTGCTTCGCGTTGGAAGGAAGCGATGGATGCTGGATGTGCACCCGGAGTGGTTTTGTCGGCGACTCATGTATTGACTTTGGAATACGCTTCTTTGGGTGAATTGAAGCAGCACGCTGCTGATTTCTAGAGAGAATTTGGCGGATCGAATCCCATTTGAATTTAAACTGTAGGGTGTGCCGTGAGTGTACACCTAAATTCGCCTAGTTAGCATTATACCAACCGCCAAGGTGGTTAAGACCCTTCGACCCAACGGCTATTCCGTATATTTACACAAGCGAATCATCAATTTACATTTTTATGCTTTGTGACTAGCTAAAATTACGTAATTTCTATTTTCTATTCGATACATTATTGCCGTAAAAATATTGATTCGCAGTAATTATTTAGCCTATTGTCAATGGATTAATGCGACAATAAGACTAGAATGAGAGACAACGGTTGATTCATTTAAACTCGATTAAGAAGTTTGGCTATTCAGAAAATAAGTATCATATTTAACTGCAATAATGTACTTTAAAAGTTTATGATTGAAACAGAGACTTGCTTAAAAGTCAGAGTGCATCCCAAAATAACTATGCCACACTATAACAAATTCGTCTGTAGTTCCTGCACATCCCCAGAAATGCACGAAACTAATAATAGCTTGCAGTTCATAGTCGAGCAACTAACTACAGAATTCAACAACACCCGCGAGCAACTTCACGGGGAAATCGCTCGGCTGACAACAGCTAACGGGACTTTGCAGATAGCAAATCAAGAATTAGAACGCAGGCTTCAGCAGCAGACAGAAGTCTTTAAGACAGCACTGACTGAAAGCGAAAAAAAGTACCGCAATCTCGTAGAAACTTCTCAGGAATTGATTTGGTCAGTCGATATTGAAGGCTTGTTGACCTTTGTCAATTCCGCTGCTGAACGCATCTACGGTTATGAGCCACTAGAAATGATTGGTCACCGCTTCACCGACTTTTTGCTTCCCGAACATAAACCATTACAAATACAAATATTTGAACAACTTTTAGCTCCAAACAGCATTCAGCAAGCAGTAGCTAATTATGCTTATGAAACAGTACATATTCGCAAAGATGGTACTCTTATTCATCTGCGGTTCAACAGTATAGTGAATCAAGCTGAAGACGGCACTATTTTAGGATTGACTGGTACGGCGACAGATATTAGCGATCGGTTGCGATCGGAAGAAGCTTTACAAAAAACTACAGATCAACTCTGGGCTGTTTTAAATGCCGTACCGGGATTGATTTCTTGGATCAGTTCAGATTTGCGATATATTGGAGTTAACCAGCATTTAGCAACCTCATTCAAGCGGTCTCCTGAAAGCTTTGTTGGCGAACAAATCGGGTTTATCGAACGAGAAACTGATTTCACACAACTCCTCCGGAAATTTTTTGACGATTCAGCTCAGCAAACATCACGAGAAATAGATATAGAAATTAACGGTTCCGTTCGGAACTATTTGATAGTAGCTCAGAAATACGATCAAGGGACAGCAGCAGTTTCTGTGGGAATAGATATTAGCGATCGCAAACGTGCCGAAGCTCAAAAAACCAAATTGATCGCCTCATTGCAAGCATCAGAACACAAATTTCGTAGCCTCTATGAAGCAACCACTGACGCAGTAATGCTACTTAATGAACAAGAGTTTTTTGACTGCAATCCCGCAACTTTGAAAATATTTGGATGTACTAACAAAAAAGAATTTTACGGCAAACATCCCAGCGAATTTTCACCTTTATTTCAGCCTAGTGGACAAGATTCAGCGAGTTTAGCTTCACAAAGAATGAGTACAGCAATGGCGATGGGTAGTTGTCGATTTGACTGGGTTCACCAACGGCTAGACGGTTCAGAATTTCCGGCAGAAGTTCTGTTGAATGTCATGGAAATTAACGGAAAAAAGTTTTTACAAGCAGTAGTCCGCGATATTACAGACCGTAAACGGGATGAGGATCAAATCAAAGCTTCTCTGGCCGAAAAAGAAGTGCTTCTTCAAGAAATTCACCACCGCGTCAAAAACAACCTCCAAGTTATTTCTAGCCTACTGAAACTTCAGTCTCGCTATATTCAAGATGACCGCGTTATCGAAATGCTGAAAGAAAGCCAAAACCGTGTGAGGTCAATGGCTCTGGTTCATGAGCAATTGTATCAATCCAAAGACTTGTCAAACATTGATTTTGCTGAATATATCGAAAATTTAGCTCACAATTTATTCCAAGCTTATGAAATTAATTCAGCAGGCATTAAGTTACAGACAAATATTGCGCCGTGCGAGCTCAATGTTGACACAGCAGTTCCCTGTGGATTAATTATCAATGAACTCGTGACCAATTCCCTGAAATATGCTTTTTTAGGGGAAAGTCAAGGTAAGATAAAAATAGATTTTAGCTTGGACAGTAACGGTGTATGTATGCTAGTAATTAGTGACACAGGCATCGGATTTCCTGAACATTTAGATTATCGGAATGCGAGAACATTGGGCTTGCGGCTAGTCGGATCTTTGGTCAAACAAATTCGTGGTAATATCACGCTACTAGCAACTCTAGGCACGGTTTTTCAAATCACATTCCCACAACCAAAGTTTGAGCAGGAGAGACAAATAAATGTTAAACAAAAAAATACTTATAGTTGAAGATGAAAGCATCATTGCGGAAGATATTGCCGATAGTCTAATAGCTCTAGGATATAGAGTAACTGCTATTGTTTATTCAGGAGAAGAAGCGCTGCAATCGGCTGCGGAAGAGCGGCCAGATTTAGTATTAATGGATGTTAATTTGCAAGGAGAAATAGATGGGATAACAACAGGAGAAAACATACGCTCGCGCTTCCAAATTCCTGTGATTTACCTGACAGCATATGCAGATGATCATACTTTGCGGCGAGTCAATTCTACAAAACCTTTTGGCTATATTGTGAAGCCATTTGAAGAAAAGAACTTGCACACAACTATTCAACTAGCTTTGCACCGACATCAGTATGACTGCTTGACTAACCTACCAAATCGTTCATTTTTGCGAGAGAAGCTAAGTGAAATATTAAATCATCAAAAAGAATTCCGAGGAGTTGTTCCGGTTTTAACTCTTAGCTTGGATAAAATTAGCCGAATTAATAGTACCTTGGGCCATGATATCGGTGACTCTGTTATTTGTAGCATCGCTCAGCGATTAACTAACGGCATTGAAAACATGAATATTGTGGCTCGTTTGGAAGCTGCTGAATTTGCAATTATTATCGAACTTGTCGCCGGAAAACAGGATGCTATTAATATTGCTCAAAGCATTTTGGAAATTGTAGCTCAAGTAATTATTGTAGAAAGTTTTGAAGTTTATGTCACTGCTAGTATTGGCATCTCCTTGTATCCTTTGGACGGTAGTGATGCAGATGAATTGCTAAAAAATGCTTATACAGCAATGTACCATGCTCAAGAAAAAAATGGAAACAATTGTCAATTTTATGCTTCAAATGTTGCCAATTATTCTATGAATAGATTAAGTCAAGAAGTTTGTCTTCGCAATGCTTTGAAGCGGTCTGAATTTGAGGTTTACTATGAGCCAAAGGTAGAAATAAAGACAGGTAAAATTGTTGGTGCAGAAGCTTTAGTGCGTTGGAATCATCCAAAAAAAGGGCAGATTTCGCCTGGAGAATTCATTCCGATGGCTGAAGAAATGGGCTTGATTGGATCTCTAGGTGAATGGGTGTTAGAGACTGCTTGCAGGCAAACTAAAGCTTGGCAAAATGAGGGTTTGGGTCAGCTAAGAGTAGCAGTGAATGTGTCAGCCCGCCAGTTTGAGCAAAAAAATCTGACTGAAAGAGTTAGTGAAATATTAATAGAAACTGGTCTGGATCCTAAATATCTGGAGTTAGAGTTGACGGAAAGTTTGGTGTTGCAAGATGAAACAGCAGTGTTTCAAGCTTTTAGTGTGTGGCAAAGTATGGGAATTAGGGTGGCGATTGATGATTTTGGGACGGGATATGCTTCTTTAAGTTATTCAAAGCGCTTTCCGTTTGATGTTCTCAAAATTGACAAGAGTTTTATTCGTAATATTGCAGATGATCGTCAGAATGCGGCGATTACGGTAGCGATTATTCAAATGGCACATTCTATGAATATGAGGGTGGTGGCTGAGGGGGTAGAAGATGAGCGGGAATTGGCTTTTTTGTGCGAGCATGATTGTGATGAAATTCAAGGCTATTTTTTCAGTAGGGCTTTGCCAAAGGCTGATTTTGAAGCGCTGTTGAAAAGTGGTAAGCATTGGCTATATTCGATCGCCCAACCAATAGCCCAACCACAGTCCGAAACCGGAAGTCGCCAGTAATAGAATAGATGTGTAAAACTGTTTACCAGGACCGATCGCCCTTTCAGCAGCTACCATTTTTGCTACAACTCCAGCAATAATGCCGATCGCAGCCCAAGCCCCATACACCGTCTTAGATCCGGCGATGGCTAAAGCTTGAACCAGAGCCCCGGAACTAGCCCCGGAACCGGAACCCAGCCAGGCTCCAATTCCCAAGCCAATTAAACCTATAAGCCCCTTATGGCTGTCAGAATCAACAGCTAATTCCGCTATCAACCCACAAATTAAGCCCAACATCCCCCAACAGATAGCCCCCACCAGCGTCCTCACCCAATCACCAGAACCAGTTCCTGCGATCAATCCCGTGACTGTTGCGACTCCTGTAATGGCGAATACGGAGGCCACAGCCCTAGACTCAGCCTCAGAACTGGCGATCGCCCCCAAGCCAGCCCCAATCATCGCCCAAACGCCCCCTGTGACGGCACCTCCGGCTTGGAAACCAGTGATCGCACCCCCTACCGCTCCAGCCAAAGCCAAAGCTGTCAGCCAAACTCTAGGTGTTGCTGAGCCCTCGGCGATCAAAATCGCAGCCCACAGCCCATCGGCACCACAGATGGAAATCCACATCCACAGCGGGGCGGCAGATTTGGTCAAAATCCAGCCAGTCAAAGCATAACTGGCAAGGGCGATCGCGAGTGGCCACCAAGGAAAGCTGGAATATTTTTGAGATTGTCGAGTTTCCCTGGGAAAGTTTCGCGGTTTTGAGTATTGAGTTGAAAATTGTCTCTTTCTTTTCGGGGTAGGGTTGGTACGGTTTGGAGTTTTGAAATTACTACGCTTCCCTAGGAAGGTTTCACAATTTGGGGTTTTAAATCCTTTCTGGCTTTTGGAGGTAGCTTTTCGATAGTTTTGACTTTTTTGGGAACCAGACCTGCCTGCTGGCTTTTTAAAGCTCTTTCTGTTGAGATTTTCACGTACAGGTGCTGGGGGTGTCGGTGGCCCAAATTGTGGCTCGATCGCCTTTAATTCCGGCTGACTGAGAAATAATAGCAATTGTTGGTAAGCTTGATTAATTTCTGTTAATCTTTGTTGAGCTTTTTGTTGGAGGCGATCGTTGTGGGCAAATCGATCGGGATGCCACACAAAGACCAAATCCCTGTAAGCCTGTTTAACTTCTTCTAGGGAAGCTCCAGGCTGAATTTCGAGGATTTGATAGTATTGATCAATGTCACCCATAAACTGCGATCATCTTAGATTTTAGATTTTGGATTTTGGATTTTGGAATTATTCAAGAAGGTTTCAACGGCTGCGGGACGACTAGGATCGGCGACCAGTAGCTACAATAGGAAAATACTTTCGTGCGATCGCCATCAGTGTCAGTGTCGGAAAATCAAACACCCACCATCATCTTAGTTGACGGCCACTCCCTGGCCTTTCGTTCCTACTTTGCCTTTGCCAAAAGTCGGGATGGAGGCTTGCGAACCAGTACCGGAATTCCCACCAGCGTCTGTTTCGGCTTTTTGAAGTCGCTGCTGGAAGTGATGGCGGCCCAAGAACCAGAATACATGGCGATCGCCTTTGACCTCGCGACACCGACATTTCGCCATGAAGCCGACGACACCTACAAAGCTGGCCGCCCTGAAACTCCAGCAGATTTTATCCCCGATTTGAAAAACCTGCAAGAACTGCTCGGCTATTTCAATTTACCTGCCATAACGGCTCCAGGCTACGAGGCGGACGATATTTTGGGAACTTTGGCGAAAAAGGCTAGCGAGGCGGGTTATCGGGTCAAAATCCTCAGTGGCGATCGCGATTTGTTTCAATTGGTAGACACCGAAAAGCAGATTAGTGTATTGTATTTGAGTACAGATGAATTAAGGCGATCGGGCAAAGGTAAATCGCAAGAATTCGGCCCGGAAGCAGTTAAAGAAAAGCTCGGCATTTTGCCAGAACAAGTAATAGATTACAAAGCTCTTTGTGGCGACAAATCAGACAATATTCCTGGAGTCAAAGGTATTGGTGATAAAACGGCTATTCAACTTTTGGATGCTTACAAATCTCTTGATGGAATTTATGCTGCGATAGATGAGTTGAAAGGTGCAACTAAGAAAAAGTTAGAAGAGGGGAAAGAAGCGGCTTATCATTCTCAGCGGATGGCGACAATTGTCTTAGATGTTCCCTTGGAAGTTAATTTAGAAGATTGCCAGTTGAAAGGTTTTGATGAAGCAGCTTTGATTCCGATGCTGGAAAAGTTAGAGTTTAAAAATGTTTTAAATAAAGTCAAGGAAATTCAAAAACGGTTTGGTGGTGTGGAAAAAGCAAGTTCGGCAGCGGATTTTGTAACGGATTTAACGGATGTTCGGAGGGAAGGTTCGGCAGCGGATTCTGTAACGGATTTAACGGATGTTCGGAGGGAAGGTTGATTCTGTAACGGATTTAACGGATGTTCGGAGGGAAGGTTCGGCAGCGGATTTTGTAACGGATTTAACGGATGTTCGGAAAAAGGGAGAAGTTACAGTCTCTGAATTGCCTAATGCTGATAATTCAAGTGATTTTTCCGCTGCAACTTCTGAAAGTTCAGAAGCAGAAGAATTATCGTTTTACACTCTCGCAGAAACCAAAGCAGCCCAAGAAGCAAACAAATTACCAATCAAACCCCGGATAATTCAAACCATTGAACAACTAAATGAATTAGTCGAACTACTGCAAACCTGCACCGACAAAACTACACCGGTGGCGTGGGATACTGAAACCACTGCCCTGGAACCGCGAGACGCTGAATTAGTCGGAATTGGGTGTTGTTGGGGAACCGGCGAAACAGATTTGGCTTATATTGCGATCGGGCATAAAACAGGTAAAAACTTAGACAAAGCTATAGTTATCAATGCTTTGCGTCCAATTTTGGAGAGTGAAAAATATCCCAAGGCGCTGCAAAATGCGAAATTTGACCGATCGATCCTGCGCTGTCAAGGAATTAAACTAACAGGAGTCGTCTTCGACACCATGTTAGCCAGTTATGTACTCAATCCCGAAACCAGTCACAGTCTCAGCTCATTGTCAAGTAAATACCTAGGAATTGTCGCCAAAAGTTACAAAGAATTAGTCACGAAAGGCAAAACAATTGCTGACATTAGCATTCGAGAAGTAGCTGACTATTGTGGCATGGATGTTTACACCACATTTCAATTAGTAGAAAAACTTACAGCCGAATTAGATAAACAGGACTTACGCACTCCGACTGAAGAAACCGGGTTTTTTACCGAATCTGCTGGTCATAACGAAGTATTTTCGTCAAAAAACCCGGTTTCTGGGCACCCATCAAAGTCTTTGCATCGGTTACTGCTAGAAGTAGAACAGCCCTTAGAACCAATTTTAGCCGAAATGGAACATTGTGGAGTTCGTATCGATTCAGCTTATCTGCAAGAACTATCCAAACAGCTAGAGAAGAGATTAGCCGAACTCGAAGAAAACACCTATGAAGCAGCAGGGAGAAAATTCAATTTAGGTTCGCCAAAACAACTCAGCGAAATCTTGTTAGAAAAAATCCCCGATGAGTTCAAGAAAAAGTCTCGCAAAACCAAAACAGGATATTCTACCGATGCTGCTGTTTTGGATAAACTGCAAGGAGACCATCCAATTGTAGACGATTTATTAGAACATCGAACATTATCCAAATTGAAATCAACCTATGTCGATGCTTTGCCGCAGTTAGTGCGGGCGGATACCGGGCGAGTGCATACAGATTTCAACCAAGCTGCTACAGGTACGGGAAGACTTTCTTCTTCCAATCCCAATATGCAGAATATTCCCATTCGCACCGAATTTTCGCGACAAATTCGTAAGGCTTTTTTACCAGAAGCAGGTTGGTTGATGGTGTCGGCTGACTATTCTCAAATCGAGTTGCGGATTTTAGCTCATTTGAGTCAAGAACCTGTGTTAATCGAAGCTTACGAAAATAACCGAGATGTACATACCGTGACAGCTCAACTATTGTTTGAAAAAGAGGAAATCACAGCCGATGAAAGACGGTTTGGCAAAACGATTAATTTTGGAGTAGTTTATGGTATGGGGGCGATTAAGTTTGGCAAATCGATGGGTAAAAGCGCCGCAGATGGTAAAAAGTTTATTGAACGATTTAACCAGCGTTATAGTAAAGTGTTTGAATATTTGGAGCAGGTCAAAAAAGAGGCGATCGCACTTGGCTATGTTTCCACTATACTCGGCCGCCGTCGCTACTTAAACTTCGAGCGTCTCAGCGACTTAAAAGGCACTAACCCCGCAGAAATTCACCCCGATAGACTTAAATCTCTCAGCAGAGATGACGCGCAATCTTTGCGGGCGGCAGCCAATGCTCCCATCCAAGGTTCCAGTGCTGATATCATTAAACTAGCCATGATTGAAGTCAACAAAGTTTTGCAAAACTATCAGGCGCGGTTGCTGCTACAAGTTCACGATGAATTAATTTTTGAAGTACCTCCCCAGGAATGGGAAGAATTGCAGCCGAAAATCAAAGATGCAATGGAAAATGCTCTACCTCTGAGTGTACCGCTGATAGTTGATATTCACGCT
The DNA here is from genome assembly GCA_004294385.1 of Oscillatoriales cyanobacterium. Lineage (GTDB taxonomy): Bacteria > Cyanobacteriota > Cyanobacteriia > Cyanobacteriales > Microcoleaceae > Microcoleus. The sequence goes on from REAP01000086.1 coordinate 17,159, forward strand.
GGGCAAAACTGGATGGAAACCAAATAAACACAGAGAAATATGAGTCAAACTAAAATCGCCATTTTCCGAAGAATCAAAAAATTAAGTGCAGTTATGTTAGTGTTGCTACTATTCGGATGTCCGCAAAAGTCTGCACCGAATAATTATGCTATTAAACGAATCAGCGATGGCGATACTCTTGTCGCCAGCGATGCTGCTGGAAAAGATATCAAAGTGCGTTTTGCCTGTGTCGATGCACCGGAAATTGCGCATACAAATGCTGAGAAAAATAGCAAAGCAGCAGGAATGAAAAATCAATTTAAGTGGGGAAATCAAGCGTTACAAAGAACACAACAGTTAGTAAAAGAAGGAGGAAATCGGGTAGTTTTGACCGTGACTGATACCGATCGCTACGGCCGCCAAGTTAGCGAAGTTCGCTTGCCAAATGGCACTTTTGTTCAAGAAGTTTTGACCCGCGAAGGACTGGTAATGGTTTATCGTCCTTACTTGAAAAACTGTCCGAGTGCGAGTATTCTGGAAAAAGCCGAAGCCGAAGCTAAGAAAAGTCGCCGTGGTGTTTGGGGAGATTCCAAGTTTGTGCCAGCTTGGGACTTTCGCAAGAAATGATTTAGTTATTTGTTGTTGACTGTTGACTGTTGACTGCTAACTGTTACCAGTTCTCCATGCCCCATGCCCCATGCCCCATGCCCCATGCCCTATGCCCAATTCCCAATGCCCAATTCCAACAAATGTGATAGGCTTCAGATAAATTAATATTACGGGACATCTAATGAATATCAAACATCTGGTTATTTCTGGTATTGTACTGATTCTGGGCACGGTAATGGTGGGAAATGCGATCGCCCAAGAACTCACTAACGAACAAAAAACTGTTACTTGTCGCTTGAAAACAGAAGTTGACCAACGGAAGAGCAACGGTCAAAAATTAGTATTTGTGCCATTGTTCGGCACTGTTAAAAAGCAAGTTTCATCTCCTTTTCGAGCCACCCTACATCCTGATATAGAGTATGTTTTTGCAGCTACTTGTGACGGAAATTGCCAGGACTTAAATCTAACTCTCCAGGATGCGAACGGCATGGAAATCGCTGCGAGTCAAAAGACAGGCGAACTTGCGACAATTTCTTTTACTCCCCCATCCCAAGGTGAATATCAAATTACTGCCAAACCAGGTCAATGTACAAGTGCAGATGGTTGTAGTTTTGGTATGGGAATCTTTGTTCCAGCAAGTGCTAGTGTTCCTAATGCTTCAAAACTTCCGACTGAGTTAGCACCATTTCGACTTTGCCAATAGAGCAGATTTTATAACTTTTTGGTTCATCCCCTGCGCTAAATTGCGGGGGATTTCACATTCAAAATGAACAGTCAACAGTCAACGGTTAACAGTCAACTGTCAAAAGTTAACAGTCAACTGCATCCATAACTCTTGCGAAATGTCAAGCACAAAAAGTAGTGGAACGCTGCAAAGACCCCATAACTACCGAAATCTGGTTTGGGATTGAGAACTCTATTTACTGTTAACCAGGCATGAATTAGAATAGAGATAATCCCTCTCTGGGTGACGAGTATATTGCCCATGTCTTCAACCTTAGCCTCGAAAAATCTACCTCATAACCCTCCTCAAACAGGGTTGAAACATCTATTCAGTCGCTTGGGTATCAGGCAGAAAATCGGCTGCGGATATGCCTTGGTCATTGGTATTGCTATTTTGGGTGCTGGGATGGGACGCGGAGTGGAATCCTATTATAAACAGCAAGTTAGGGAAAAATTGGCGATCGACCGAGATAAAGCCGAAATCCTGACTAACCTCAATAATACTGCCCAGGAAGTCAGAATTCAACAGTTGTTGCTGCTGAGTATGACGACAAAACCGCAAATTTTCGATCGCGAACGCTCGGACTTTCTGACTCGCGTTGCTCAGATGAGCGCACAACTTGAACAACTGCAAAGCCTCCAGCCGACTTCAAATCCCGCAGTGATTCAAGACTACCAACAGATTCAAGAGTTTGCGAAAGCCAACAGCAAAACAATAGAAGCTTACTTCCAACAAGTTCAGAAACTGTTGGGGAATGCCAAATTATCTGGTTTGAATCCGAAACAACAGCAGGCTTTTGGGCGTAACTTGAATAATTTTGCCACTGGTGACAACACTTTGAAACTTGAAAAGTTTTCCCAGGATTCAGCCCAACTGGCGGGGAGTTTTCGGGACAAAGCAGACGAGGCATTTAGAACCTACGAGAAAGCAGAAAAACTCGGAACTCTAATTCTGATCGGTTCTCTAACAATATCAGCGGCGATCGCAGCAATGTTAGCAGTATATACCAGTCGTGCGATCGCCCGTCCCTTAGAAGCCACGACCCTAATCGCTCAGCGAGTTACCGAAGAATCCAACTTTGATTTGCAAGCACCAGTCACTACTTCCGATGAAGTAGGATTGCTAGCAATTTCTATCAACGAACTGATTCAGCGGATAGGAGAATATACAGAAGATTTGCAGGAAGCAAAAATAGCAGCCGAAGCAGCCAACCGCTCCAAAAGTGCATTTTTGGCCAACATGAGTCACGAACTGCGTACCCCCCTCAACGCCATCATCAATTACAGTGAAATGCTGCAAGAAGATGCTCAAGATTCTGGTTCCGAAGACTTTCTCCCCGACTTAGAAAGAATTCAAACCGCAGGCAAACATTTGCTGGATATGATTAGCGATATCCTGGACATTTCCAAAATAGAAGCTGGTCATGTGACGCTTTATTTAGAAAACTTTGACGTGGCGACAATGGTTGAGGAAGTGATGACTACGGCTCAATCGCTAGTAGAAAAGAAAGGCAATTCTTTAGCACTAAAAACCAAAGGCGAACTCGGTATGATGTATGCCGACCAGCCAAAAGTACGACAAATTCTCCTCAACTTGCTCAGTAATGCGGCTAAATTCACTGAAGAAGGTGTCATTACAATTGGGATAGAAAGAATGAAAACTGAAAAATCCAGACCGACGAGAAAGCATAAAAATAATGATGATTCTTCCCCTGGTTCACAGTATACTGCTCAAGTTTTGGTATTTCGTGTCAGCGATACGGGTATTGGGATGACAGAGGAGCAATTGCAGCAGATATTTAAACCTTTTATTCAAGCGGATGCTTCGACTACTCGCAAGTATGGAGGTACTGGTTTGGGCTTGACAATTAGTCAACGTTTGTGTCATATTCTGGGCGGCGAAATTAGTGTGGAAAGCGAGGATGGTAAAGGTTCTACTTTTACTGTCAGTCTCCCGGAACGGGTGATTATGCAAGTTTGAAGGAAGTTCGGCAACGGATTTTTTAACGGATGTAACGGATAGACAGATGAAGTTATTGTGAAAAATCCAGTTTCTTTGGTATCTATGTGTAAGTCCTGTTCATATAAATTAAGGACGGAAATCCTATCTAAATATAGCGGAATACCGATCGCCCACCAGCCATTAACTACCTACAATGACAATTATACGGGCGATCGAGCATTGGCCTCTACAGTATCGCTCTTTTTAAATTCAGGGAATTAAAATTTATGCAACCGAATAATCCAAACCAATTTACCGAAAAAGCCTGGGAAGCCCTCAGCCGCACCCCAGAATTTGTCAAAGCAGCCCAGCAGCAGCAGCTAGAAAGTGAACACTTGATGAAGGCTTTACTGGAACAAGAATCGGGACTTGCTAGCAGCTTATTTAACAAAGCAGGCGTAACATTAGCCAAATTGCGCGATCGCACCGATGAGTTTATCAACCGCCAGCCGAAAATCTCTGGAAGCGGCGGCAATGTCTATCTCGGTCGTTCTCTTGACACTTTGCTCGATCGGGCCGAAACTTATCGCAAAGACTATGGCGATGAATTTATCTCGATCGAACACCTGATATTAGGATACATTAAAGACGATCGCTTTGGCAAAAATCTACTGCAAGAATTTAAACTAGATGAAGCCAAACTCAAAGATATCATTACCCAAGTCCGAGGAAACAACAAAGTGACCGATCAAAATCCAGAAGGCAAATACGAAGCGCTGGAAAAATACGGCCGAGATTTGACAGAAGCAGCGCGTCAAGGCAAACTCGATCCAGTCATCGGACGAGATGACGAAATCCGTCGCACAATTCAAATATTGAGCCGCCGCACCAAAAATAACCCCGTATTAATTGGAGAACCAGGAGTAGGAAAAACTGCAATCGCCGAAGGACTCGCCCAACGAATTATCACCGGAGATGTGCCGCAATCTCTGAAAGACCGACAATTAATTAGCTTAGATATGGGCGCATTAATTGCAGGCGCAAAATTCCGGGGAGAATTTGAAGAACGCTTGAAAGCAGTCCTCAAAGAAGTCATGGATAGCAATGGGAAAGTCATCTTATTTATCGATGAAATTCACACCGTTGTCGGTGCCGGTGCAACTCAAGGATCGATGGATGCAGGTAACTTGCTCAAACCGATGTTAGCGAGGGGAGAATTGCGCTGTATCGGTGCTACAACTCTCGATGAATACCGCAAGTATCTGGAAAAAGATGCAGCCCTAGAACGCCGTTTTCAACAGGTTTATGTTGACCAGCCAACAGTTGAAGATACTATCTCAATTCTGCGGGGTTTGAAGGAACGCTACGAAGTTCACCACGGCGTTAAAATTTCCGACAATGCGTTAGTGGCGGCGGCTACTTTGTCAACTAGATATATTAGCGATCGCTTCCTTCCTGACAAAGCCATTGATTTAATGGACGAAGCGGCGGCCAAACTCAAAATGGAGATTACTTCTAAGCCGGAAGAACTAGACGAAATAGATCGCAAGGTTTTGCAGCTAGAAATGGAAAGACTGTCGCTGCAAAAAGAAAGCAATGCTGCATCGATTGACCGTTTAGAAAGACTGGAAAAAGACTTAGCAAATCTCAAGGAAAGTCAAAGCGGTTTGAACGCGCAATGGCAATCGGAAAAAGGTGTGATCGATAGCATTCAAAAAGTTAAAGAACAAATTGATAAGGTTAACATTGAAATTCAACAATCTGAGTTAAAATACGACCTTAACCGCGCTGCCGAGTTGAAATACGGCACATTAACCGAGTTGCAAAAACAACTGAAAGAAGCAGAAGCTCAACTGACAGCAAGTCAAATTACAGGTAAAACTCTGCTGCGGGAAGAAGTCACCGAATCTGATATTGCCGAAATTATTTCTAAGTGGACGGGAATTCCGATTAGCAAGTTAGTTGAATCGGAAATGCAGAAACTTTTGTACTTGGAAGATGAACTGCATAAGCGGGTAATTGGACAGGATGAAGCGGTGACGGCGGTTGCAGATGCAATTGTGCGATCGCGCGCAGGATTGGCCGATCCAAACCGTCCGGTTGCTAGTTTTATCTTCCTCGGCCCCACGGGTGTTGGCAAAACGGAATTAGCCAAAGCATTAGCGTCTTATCTGTTTGATACAGAAGAGGCGATCGTGCGAATTGATATGTCGGAATACATGGAAAAACACGCGGTTTCGCGGTTGATTGGTGCGCCTCCGGGATACGTTGGCTATGATGAAGGTGGACAATTAACTGAGGCTGTGCGTCGCCGTCCTTACTCGGTGATTCTATTTGATGAAATCGAGAAAGCGCACCCGGATGTCTTCAATATCATGCTGCAAATTCTCGATGACGGCCGCGTTACCGATGCTCAAGGTCATACGGTAGATTTCAAGAATTCTGTGATTATTATGACATCGAATGTCGGCTCTCAATACATTTTAGATGTGGCGGGAGATGAGGAACAAATGCGGAGTCGGGTGATGGAGTCGATGCGGGCAACTTTCCGCCCGGAATTCTTGAATCGGATTGATGAGATGATTATTTTCCACAGTTTGACTAAGGCCCAATTGCGCCAGATTGTGCTGTTGCAAGTTAAGCGCTTGGAAAAACGTTTGGCGGAACGCAAAATGTCTCTAAAATTGTCGGAATCTGCGATCGACTTTTTAGCAGAAATAGGATTCGATCCGGTGTATGGTGCGCGGCCTCTGAAACGGGGTATTCAACGGGAGTTGGAAACGCAAATGGCGAAGGGTATTTTGCGGGGAGATTTTGTGGATGGGGATACGATTTTTGTGGATATTGAGAATGAAAGGTTGGCGTTTAAAAGGCTGCCGGCTGGATTGGTTACTGTTTAAATAGGATGTTAAAAGTTGACAGTTGACGGTTGACAGTTGACAGTTGACGGTTGACTGTTTTAACAATACTAAACAGCTCCCAAAAAGTCTGTGAAGAACAGGCAGGATGCCTGTTCCACGAACCTAGCTATAGCAATCCTAAATCATTTGCATAATTATTGTAGGGGCTCTTGGCCCCGTGGTTGCCCGATAGATAAGGTAGGCACGGGGGCACTACCCCTACAAATCCTCATGAATAATTTAGGATTGCTATAGTCCTGAACTATGCTAAATAGAATCTGGGTCTATTCCCATCTCCCGCAAGCGCGCCGCCAGTCTGTCAGCTTGCTGTAATCGAGATTGTTCTTGTCTGATTAAATCTTCGACAAGTGGGGGAGATAGAATTTGATCCACCGATAAAACCAGATCGGGAAACTGCAAAGATACGATGTTTTGCCCTGGCACAAAATTCGCTTGCTCGTAAGCAGTTTCATTTTCTGGCAAAGTTGCAACTCTCACCCTAATCCGGTTAGGTTTGGGGTCTGCCATCCAATATTCCAGCACTCCGGCATTTTCGTATTCCGCTCTTTTTGTTACATAATCTTGACGCTCGTTTTGGCTGACTACTTCAACAATTAATACTGGGGTTTCATCCAAATCAAAGACACCAGCACCAGGTTTGGCCAGCAGTTTCTCCCAAAGACTTTGAGTGCAAACAATCACATCAGGAATGCGCGAGGAATTCTCTTCGGTTCTGACTCCCACATTGGTTTTTGCTACCAAATCGAGATTGTGTTCAGCGAGGTAACGCTGCAATATGTAAACTAAGAATTCGCAGATGCTTGCGTGTAAAGCCGTTGCTGCTGCCATCGGTATTAATTTCCCCCTGTGAAGTTCGTAGAGAACATCAGGTTCTCCGTCATAGACAAGATATTCTGCAAAAGTTAATGTTGGCGAAGCATCAACTATATCGGTTTCCGAAACAGCTAAAACAGATTGAGACATATTTATCCGCCCTCCGGTTTGAGTTCTCTGAATTAATTTTACAGGTTTGTAGTGAGGGGTGCATCCCAATTTTGTAAGGGCGAAGCATTCCGGCAGACAATTTATTAGTTATAAGCAGAGATTGACTGCCGGAATGCTTCGCCCCTAGGAAGATATTTGCAAAACACAGATGCACCCGTAGTGAGTGAGGGCGGGTTTACGAGATTATTAATTACAGGCGATTATGGTTGGTGAAACCCGCCCCTACAATTCCCGATCTGCTATTATTGTTTTTTACGATGACCTAACTGCAAACTTAATTACCATGTTACCCGATCGCGCCACCTGTCTAAAAGCTTCTCACCAATGCCCTGAACCCGCGCCACGTCGTCCAAAGAGGTGAAAAGATACTGTTTCCTAGCTACCATAATCCTCTCGGCTAACTTCGGCCCAACTCCTGGCAAAGTCTCCAATTCTGCCTGACTCGCTGTATTCAAATTAACTAACTTTTTGGTATCAGCAACTTGAGGTTTATTCGCCGTATTTCCTGCTGCTAATATTGCAGATTTTGAGGTTGTTGGTACTGATTCACATTCTTTTTTCCTAGCATCAATTCTCTGTTTAATTCTAGGAGGAATTCCTAAGATTGCACCTTTGTAAAGCCGATCGAACTCCCGCTCAAAATGGGCTGCAACTACGGGACTGGCGATCGCCAATAACGTCTCATCATTCCCATGATTTGCCGCCTCACTCCAGTTGTGAGAGCCTGTAATCACCGTATTTCGGTCTACAACCCCGAATTTGTGGTGCAGGCGATCGCCCATTGGTAACGCGGGCACTCCCACCGTAGTCAATGGCTGTTTCCAAGGGCGATTGTCAGCTTCCAACCGACAATGGCTTGCACTGAGCGGAGTCGAAGTGTCAATCAAAGTCGCGCCCATCATATCTAAACCTTCACTGTAAGGGCGATAAATGAAATTTGAGTCAATTAAAGCCTTGACTGTAACTCCTCGCTGAGCCTCAATTTCCAGGGTATTTGCTAACCGCTGAGCTGAAAAAACAAACAATGCTAAATTAACCGACTTTTTGGCAATACCCAAATTTTGATTAATCAAACTGTTAACGCTTTTTTCCCAAGGTAAAGTCTTGGAAGTCGGGGAAAATTGTACTGTCACAGTCGCATTACCTACTCTGACTTTTTGCATTGGACGAAACGGCTTTTTAACCCCAAATTTACTATCGGGTTTACCTCCAGGCCCGTCGCCCCACATGATGTTAAATTCTTGAGTGAATAGTTGTGCTAATGGAGCATTCTCAATTTTGAGCAAATTGTTAGCATTGCCGCGACTTGCTGGTGTTTTGAAATCACCATGAACATCGCTGGTGGTAAAATTAGCCGAAGTTACAATTACTGTTTTGCCGTCAATTACTACAAATTTGTGGTGCATCAAACCGCTGCCTTTTGAACCGTCAGCAGTATCGTCTATTATCGGAATACCCGCATTTTTGATAATTAGTAAAGCATCATTTTTATTAATTTCATCTGCACTCAATTTGCCATCTTTATTTGTATCAGCAAGTTGGACAAATTCCTGGTAGCGATCGCGCTCTCTTTCCGGTAATTTCGCCAACTCTTGAGCCGAAAAATCGCTCCAAGGGCGACTATACATATGTTCTACGATCGATCTCACTTTGACGCCCGATCGCTGGCGATCGCTCAAAACTCGCGCAATACCGGGCAACCGAAACTCCTGCACCGCTACATCTACGGTCGATTCAGCACTTGCGATCGCCTCAATGACCAATTTTTCCAAATCATCTCCAGCCCTAGTTTGCTGGCGATAAGGCTCTGTATAACTCGAAGTGAGTGACTGATTGAAGTATACTTGCAACAACGGGTCTTGAGGCAACGGAATCAGACTGGGAGACAATTGAGGCTGCTCTTCCTCTTGTTGTCCGCAAAACGCCAAACCGATTGTCAGCAACAAAAGCCAGCACAAACGCCATAAAGTATCACAAAGTTTATTCACAAAAGTTTAGAAATTATTGAGGTTATTTATTCGCTCACTGTTCAAATATACTCGATAATGTCAAGTTAGAACCTATTAAATTTATGAAAGGGAATAGATTTTACGTCTTGTAAGACTGCCTCGATGCCGGAAGCATCACTGGTCGGGTAGCAGCATTTAGGGGCGTAGATCAAGCCCGATACTGCTGCTTTATGGCAAAAAGAAAATCACTTTTTTCGTGTGGTCACAAAGGATATGGTAAAGCGTGTCATCGCTGCACGCAAGAGTTTGTGGCGAATCAGCATTGCGTTCAATTGCTGGCAGAAAAACAAACCAAAAAACAGGAGAAGGAGGCGTCATTTGCCAAAGATATCATCAATCTCAGAGGTCTGCCAGATTATGTAGTTACTAAAGCTCGTGCAATTATAGCAGCATTGGGTGAAAATAAGAATTACAGAGATTTTGGTGGCAAACGTCTGCGTCACAATCGTTTGATTATAAGTATTCCTTTAGGACGACACTACAGAATGCTGTGCAAAGATTGTGGCACTTTCTTGATTCCCCACAAAGTTTTGTCCCATGAAGATTATAATGTTTGTAAACCTGGAAGTTAGTTGTTATTGGTTGGTTGTTATTGGTTAGTTGTTATTGGTTGGTTGTTATTGGTTAGTTGTTATTGGTTAGTTGTTATTGGTTAGTTGTTATTGG
>REAP01000087.1:0-14942 GCA_004294385.1 Oscillatoriales cyanobacterium
CATCCTAGTATCGGAGAAATCCCGGCTCCTATGAAACAACGGTTAGGTTTAAGTCAAGAGTGTCAGTATGACAGGAAAGAGCAGATAATGGCAGGTTGTCGAGCGTACCGCATCTTGGCAAGAAAGTGATGGATTCTGAAAGCATTAAAAACAATCATTAGCTAGTAACTATCGCTTGACGATTGGTGACTAAGTAGACGGCGTTTGACGGTCGTAACGAGATTAGATTTAGGCCACAGCCTTGGTCTAATTCTGTCAGTAGAATCTCAGTGGCTTCAGCCCTGAGAGTGTCAAAGGATGACCAAAATATCGCTTGTTACCCATAAATTTAATAGATAAAAAAGTAGGGTACGTCGCACACACCCTACTACTCATTTTAAACCTAGAGGAATCCAACTGCCTGCTTAGGCGGGAAGAGCATAAAAAGCAACCCCCTCATCCCGGAAATCTGACCTCCCCTGTACCGTCCGCCGCTGGTTTGGGTCTGCGGTGAAAAAGTGTGTAATATTTTGCGAATTTTCCCGTTCCCTCGCCAGGTTGGTAAAACGAAAGACGGGTATCGCACCCGAAACAGCCTTGTTATATGAATTGAAAGCCTCTCCGTCAGCACGGAACTGGGGTAGGTTGTCGCGAATAAACTGTATTTCAGTAGGTTTATTCGTATAGAAAAAGGTTCCTGATGCTGTATTGAAGAAGCGTTGAACCTTGGCGTCACCGGCGGCTGGAGCGATAAATTCATCGCCTTCACTCTGGTAACGAGTAGGGTTGTTTAGTCGGTCATTTTTCTCTGTCGGGTCTGTGGTATAAAAATGCCCTCCTGCCACCTTGTCAAAGAAACGTCGGACGGGAAGATTGCCTGTTAGAGGGTCCCCGCTACCGCCCCCGATGATGTTGCCTTGTGCATTTAAAGTCGCACCTGTTACGGTGTCTTTCAAGGCGACATTGCCAGTGGGAGTTGCAACCTGTAATGTGAAAGGCTGAGGAGTTGATGGTAACGTATCAAAGCTAGTCACGCGGACTACATAGTCCACACCAGGCGCACTTTTAAGGGAAGTAAGACCAGTGGGGAACGTGGGTGTTATTGGAACTCTGGTAGTACCCCCTGGACCCGTTGGTGGTGGTTGTATTGGAACAATGGTATCAGGAGTTATTTTTGAGTTTCCTCCGGAGACACCGCCGTTATTATTATCCTGAGCAATAAGAATACCCGTATCAGCGACATTCGTACCCTTGCTGCCTTTGGGTATCTGAAAGACTTGCACGTAAGGGTCATAGCCAGTGCCCGCATCTTTAAAAAGATCAATTGATATTGGCTGATTAACTAACTCTACCTCTAAGATGTAATCTTTAGCGCGAGTTGTTGCAGAACCATCTAACAGATCAGGAGTCGGGATAACCTTGTCAGTTGCAGTTAGCTGATTTCTCAGTTGAATTGATGCCATTTAAGCTGTCCTCTTAACTTTTCTGATAGCAGGTGTTATAAAATACTGCCTTCTACATTTATAAAATACTCAAGAACCATAAGCCACCTAACAGCTATTAGTATTTTTATTAGGTATTTTTGCGATCGCACTAGGTTGAAAATTATCTTTTTAATATAAAACTTACGCATGGGGGCTCGGAAACCGGGTTTTTTAAGAAAATACTTCAAGCGGGCCCATAAGACATCTCCCGTAATTATTGTGGAACAGGCATCCTGCCTGTTCTTGACAAGCTTTTTGGGAGATGCCCATAGATTCGGTAAAAAACGCGGCTTCCAGGAGTCCCCATGCGTAAGTCCTGTAATATTTAAAATGTTGTAGCTAAAATTTACTCATAAACCAGTAAAAATACGCAGAAAATTAGATCCTTAAGCTGGTAAAATCATCAATAATTATGAGTGTGCTTCTGCTTGTGAGTATAGCAACCCTAAATCATTTGTGAATTTCTTACTCCCTCCCCTTAATAAGGGGAGGGTTGGGGTGGGGTAAAAAACTTACGACTCATTTACGATTGCTATATACATGACATACCAAAATAAACCTTTACAAATACCAGCACAGAAGTTTATAGAAGCTGAGGCTTGCTGGAATCTCCAACAGTTATATGCAGACTTGACATCGGCCAAGCAAGATTACACTTGCAGTAGAAAGCAGCGACTCACTCCTTTAGAAAAAACTTACCTGCGAGGATTGCTTTGCAATTATAGTCCGGTGGAAATCGCCGCCGCACTCCACCGCGAATGTGCCGGTATTAGAGTAGATTTATCGAGAGGGCTCTATCGCTACATTCAAGTTTTGACGCTGCAACAACCCAAAGACTGGAAAGAAATCCCAAGTATGCTAGAAATACGTGGTTATCAACAAAAGGGTAGTGGAGAAACATGGCATTCTACATTTAGAAATTATACTCAAACTCCCCAATCTCCCATCGAAAATCGAACTGAATGGGGGCTGGCGGTAGATACGTCTATTTTCTACGGGCGTACAACAGAACTTGCTAACTTAGAACAATGGATTTTACAAGAAGACTGCCGCTTAGTTGCTATATTGGGTATGGGTGGCATTGGCAAAACTGCTTTAGCATCTAAGCTAAGAAATATGATTAAAGACCAGTTTGAGTGCTTGATTTGGATCGACCTCAGTCATGCACCTCTATTGGCAGATACTCTGGTAAATTTAATCGAATGTTTATCCGATCAACCGCTAAGCGATTTAGAGAAATTGCGGTTAATTACTCAGGATAAAAAATTTTTTCAAGCTGCGATCTCGCAGCTTGAGTTTTCCCTGGAGAACCTAATCGCTTCCACAAATGCAATAGAACCGACAATCATCGCTGATGGTATCCAGCGCCTGATTCACTGTTTACAAAAGCGTCGATGTTTGATAATTTTAGATGGGTGGGAAGCTGTTTTCTGCCCTGGGCAGTTAACAGGAAATTATCGAGAAGGATATCAAGTGTATGGGGAATTTCTGAAACAAGTAGGAGAATTGCAGCATCAAAGTTGCTTGCTATTGACTAGCTGCGAAAAACCTAAAGAAATTGCGGCGTTAGAAGGTCAAAATCAATCTGTACGGTCATTGAAATTAGGTAGTTTGGGAGAAGCGGCTGTGGAAATCCTTAAAAACAAGGGTTTGTCTGAAGAAGGTCAATACTCACAATTGATAGAGGCATACAGCGGCAATCCTTTAGCGTTAAAAATAGTAACGACAACTATTCATGATATGTTTGGCGGAAGCATTGCTAACTTTTTAAGAAATGGCCCGTTGCAGGGAGATTATAGCGATACGTTATCTCGGCAGTTTCATCGCTTATCAGCATTAGAAATTCAGCTATTACACAGTATGGCGAAAGAAGTCAAGCCTGTTGGGTGTGACAATTTGTACTCAAATATTCAGCAAGATCGGGATTCAGAATTGCTGAAGGCGCTGGAATCGCTTTTAAGGCGATCGCTAATTGAAACAGTCCAAGCCGAAAGTGAAACTCTGTTCGCGCTTCAACCTGCGATCGAGAAATATCTGATGTCTGTGGCAAGATTGCCTAAGCTATAAATAATCTACCGAGGTTCTATTTCCAATCACTTTCAGCTTGCGACAATACATAGGCTGAAACATCAATAATTTGTTGTTCAGACAAACGAGCTTTGTAAGACGGCATGATATTTTTACCGTTGGTGACTAAATTGGCGATATTTGCGATCGAGTCCATCTTATATTTTTTTAATGCTTTTTGTTTCAAGTTTTTGCCACGCCTGATAATGTTGCCACCATTGCTATGACAACCTGCACAATTGACACTGAAAACTTCTGCCGCCGTTGCAGGATTTGCAGTTGCATCTGCCAAAGCAATTTGGGGACTCATTGTAATTACTCCCAATGCCAAGGTCAGGATTAATAGGAAACCAGCGAACATTTTTTTTAAGTTCATTAGCAAAATCATCTATTTGTAGGCCTCAAAAAATCTACCCTACATAATATTATATCGAATGTTGCGCTAAAAAATGGTTATTAACAGTGAAGAGTTAACTGTTCACTGTCAACCGTCAACTGATATCGTTTCCGGTTGGATCGGAATGATTTAACCACAGAGGGCGCAGAGGGCACAGAGGGGAATAAGAGAGAAATGAATACAGGACGATGCTATTGTATTTGATATGACCCTTCGACTACGCTCAGGGTGCTGCCACACCTGTTCACTGTCAACCCTCAACAATCTCGCCATCAAGTTCACCGAACTCAATTTTAGTCCCCGCAGCGAGAGTCAGCGTAGCTTCTGGTTCTACCAGTTTCATGTCGCCCTGGCTATCTGTGGCCCACCAAGCCCGATCGGACAAATTGGTCAATCCCAATGAAACTCGATCTGTGGAACCAGAATTAACAACCGCTACCACACCATTGGATGCACTAGCTTTTAAAGTCGATATGTCAGAACTCGACAATTGAGTTCCTGCACTCAAATGAATAACTTTACTTCCTAATTTTAGGGAAAATTGGCTATTACTAAAAGACTTCTCAGCAGGATTAGCTGATATAAATGTAGGCGGAACCTTGGCCGGAGTTTGAGCAGGCAAATCAGAGTTTCCGACTGTAATTGTACAATTTCCTAATCTCCTTTGGTCGCCCGATCGCAAATAAGTCACCGCCCCACTATCAAAATTTTCGCAGACAATCTGTCCAGCCTCCAATTGAAAGCGCATAGCCAAGGGCGAAACATTCGGAATACAGATAATAGACAAATTATCATCACTACCAAAAGTCACCGGTTCCGCACCAATAGTCATAGTACGATTTGTGCCGTTATCATCACTAATCACCAGCCAAGCTTTGTTAAACAAAGTTTCAGCCACAACTAGCATAATTCCAATCCAAAAGCCGATCGCCCCACAGCCAGCCAAACGCCCTACAGTACCCGATAGAGTGTAAGCGAACAAAATAAACAAACATCCGCCCAACACGCCCCCAACACCGCCTCCGCCCGCGCCACGCAGCATTCCTAAGTTCGGAATCCGTTTGGAAAGTGCTAGTCCTAACAAACTGCCAGCAATTCCCCAACAAATTACTCGCAATAATTGATTCGGGCCAATGCCACCGTAGATAGCTTGTGCGATCGCCCCAGAAATCGCCCCTGCGATCAAACCAAACAGTCCGCCATTCAACAAAGCTGCTTTAATTTGAGGTTTGCCCTTGATGTAGTAATAATACCCAAACATAATCGCAGTGGCAATTCCAGCGCCTACCAATCCAAACCAACGAGCCGTAGAAAACACACTATCAAAAAAAGATGCGGAACCTCCGAGGCGATCGAACTTCATGAAAGGTTCGGTGATTAAATTGCCCAGGAAACCGCCGACGGCACCGCTAACACCAAACTGCAAAGCTTTTTTAATGGCTGATAGATTTCTTTTCAAAGCGCACCTGGTTGAAAAATTACAGCAGAATTTGACTACAAGCTCGATCGTCCGAATTTCCGATCCCTCACCTCCGGCGATTTTCCTCCCTGTCAAGAGCAAATATTTGAGCCCGAACCACCGCACGCCACAAAATCACAGAGCATCTATCGGCTGTACTCCTTACTGTGAGTTCATCATAACGTTTTTATTAACGTAATTTTTGCACCCAAAAATGAAAACGAATATTACAAACTATTACAGGAACACTCAGAATGTGAACATAATGCCTCAAAATACTTCCCAGAGGTAATTGCGTCAAAAGAGTAATCTCGACCGCAACTACCAGACAGTCACTCGATCGCCACCTAATCGCTGTAATCTCGATCGCAAAATCAGAGAAAGCACCAGTTATGTGTGGTATCGTAAGCGACAGGCAAAGTGCAGCCAACAACAGCGCACCGGCGTCAGAACAAGCGCCGTTAAACGCCCAAAGTACCCACCAGTCAACAACTTCAACAGTTGCAGGCTTTCGTCGGTTTCCCAAAGCGTTAAAGCTCCTGCCGCAAGCGAGAGGTATGGGATGCAAGCGCCCGCCGTCGCTCTGCTGAGCGTGGAGCAGTTCGTAATTGCAAAATATCCAGCGGGTACACACAAGATGAGTATCGTCACCAAATCAATCGTCAACGCAGACGCTGAAGCTCGTTACCTGAGCCCAGGCGAACTGGACCGAATCAAAAGCTTCGTCACCTCTGGTGAACGCCGCGTCCGCATCGCCCAAATCCTGAGCGAATCCCGCGAACGTATCGTCAAACAAGCAGGCGACCAACTTTTCCAAAAACGCCCTGACGTAGTTTCCCCAGGCGGCAACGCTTACGGCGAAGAAATGACCGCAACTTGCTTGCGCGACATGGACTACTACCTGCGTTTGATCACCTACGGAATCGTAGCTGGCGACATTACTCCGATCGAAGAAATCGGTATTGTCGGCGTCCGCGAAATGTACAAATCCTTGGGAACCCCGATTGAAGCCGTAGCCGAAGGAATTCGCGCTATGAAAAATGCAGCTTCTTCCTTGCTTTCTGGAGAAGATGCTTCCGAAGCTTCCTCTTACTTCGACTACGTTATCGGTGCGATGCAGTAAAGATTTTAGATTTTAGATTGTTGAGTTACCAGCAACAAGCCAAAAGCTTTTGCAGATAACCAACCACTGATAAATCTGAAATCCCAAATCTCAAATCCGAGCTACAAAATTGGACTGAACTCAGCCACTTTCTAGGAAACAAGACCATCATGCAAGACGCAATTACCGCCGTTATCAATTCCTCTGACGTCCAAGGTAAGTACCTGGACATCAGCGCTCTAGACAAACTGAAGAACTACTTCGCTTCTGGCGAACTGCGCGTCCGCGCCGCTACAGCCATCAGCGCCAATGCAGCCACAATCGTCAAAGAAGCAGTTGCTAAGTCTCTGTTGTACTCTGACGTCACCCGTCCCGGCGGCAATATGTACACAACTCGCCGTTATGCAGCTTGCATTCGCGACTTGGACTACTACCTCCGCTACGCCACCTACGCAATGCTAGCTGGCGACCCTTCCATCCTCGATGAGCGCGTGCTCAACGGTTTGAAAGAAACCTACAATTCCTTGGGCGTGCCCATCGGTTCTACCGTACAAGCCATCCAAGCAATGAAAGAAGTCACCGCCGGTTTGGTCGGTTCTGACGCTGGTAAAGAAATGGGCGTCTATTTCGACTACATCTGCTCTGGCTTGAGCTAAGACGAAGGAAGTTCGGCAACGGATTCTGTAACGGATGTAACGGATGTAACGGATGTAACAGATTTCAGTCCGATGGAAGTCGGAAGAAGAAAGAAGTTCGGCAACGGATTCTGTAACGGATGTAACGGATGTAACGGATGTAACGGATTTCAGTTCGATGGAAGTCGGAAGAAGAAAGAAGGAAGAAGGAAAAAGATTTATTTCTTGCCTCTTTTAACTTTTAACTTTTAACTTTGGACTTGTTACCTTTCGCTTTGGAAGAAGTCAGGGAAGTTACGAGTGATTGCTAGACCATCAAAGGCTTGTCGAGAATACTGGACGAGTTTTAATGAGCTAGTTTTGATTCCTAACTCCCTGTCTTCAATGTTTAAAAAATCCATCTAAAAATCTGTAAGCCTATTTGGAGGTAGTTTCCCATGAGAATGTTTAAAGTGACTGCTTGCGTCCCTAGTCAAACTCGCATCCGCACTCAGCGCGAATTGCAAAATACCTATTTTACTAAGTTAGTTCCTTACGATAACTGGTTCCGGGAACAACAAAGAATTATGAAGATGGGCGGCAAAATTATTAAAGTGCAATTGGCTACTGGGAAAGTTGGAGCTAATACTGGTTTACTTTAAGATCCGACGCTGGATAAGTGTAGGGTTAAGAGGTTGCGATCGCGGCCTCTTTTTTGGTAACTGCTCACCGGAACAGAGTTGCGGTATTGCAAATGATGGCGTTTGAGCCTAGATATAGCAGTCGCCAAGGCACTTTGGTTGTTGAACCCTTCGACTCCGCTCAGGGAACCATCACATAAATGCCTTAACCACCTTGGCGGTTGCTATAAATTCAAATAGGGAGTAAGCCTAACAAGGAACTGAGCCAAAATTGATTGTCAAGCTTTTGAGCTTCAAATATACATCTCATCTGCCTAAGAAACGCTATATTTGTTAATTTCAGCAGGCGTGATTCAACCTATTTTCATCCAGCCTGTATTTTGGCTGCCAAAAATTTTGGCTCCCTTCGCCATACCGCAACGAGAGTTGCGGTGAGCAGTTACTAAAAAAATGGTAATTTTTTGAACAAAAGACATGGTAACAACATCAAAAATGTCTTCAGAGCAATCTAATGAGCCGACTCAAGAGCCAAGAGCGTCTGGAAAATGGTGGGCGTTGCTGAGCATCGGACTGGGCGTACTGATGTTTTCTGTTGATGTCAGCATTGTTTACATCTCTCTGCCGACATTAGTTGAAGCACTCCATACCAGCTTCGCCACCATCCAATGGGTGAGTTTGAGTTATCTGCTCAGCATCACCGTTCTGCTAATAGGTGTGGGAAGGCTGGGCGATATGTTCGGCAAAAAATCATTGTACCTGGGCGGACTGATAGTGTTTACCATCAGCTCACTGCTTTGTGGACTTGCACCAACGGTAGGCTTTTTGATCGGCTTTCGAGCACTTCAAGGACTCGGTGCTGTGTTTATCTCGGCGTTAGGGGCGGCGATTGTTACAGAAATCTTTGCCGACTCAGGGCGAGGACTTGCGCTGGGCATTATCGGCGCGATTAGTTCACTCGGGATGGTACTGGGACCAACGGTAGGAGGGCTGCTAATTGGTCTAGGAAACTGGCGTTTAATTTTCTTGGTGAATGTGCCGATTGGTATAGTTACTTGTTTGATTTTGGTCTGCACTTTACCGTCCTCTGTTGGCAGTGAAACCGAACAACGCTTTGATGCTCTAGGGTCGCTGATTATGGCGGTAATGCTGAGTTGCTTCGCACTGGGCATGACTTTTGGGCAACGTGAAGGTTTTAGCAGCCCGATAGTGCTTGCTTTGCTGAGTGTAGCTGCCTTCGGCTTAGTATGCTTTTTAGTGGTGGAAGCCCGTATATTACAGCCGATGCTCGACCTGGGGATATTTCGTAACCTACAATTGAGCCTCAGTTTGTTGGCGGGTTGGATGGTGTATATCGTTACGGGCAGTACTATTTTTATCCTGCCCTTTTTTCTGGAGTTGGTTGAACACTATTCCACTCAGAAGGTGGGGTTGTTGCAGGCAGTGTTGCCGATTGCAGTAGCACTAATGGAACCGATTTCCGGCATTCTGTCCGATCGCTTTGGCTGGCGAATCATCAGCTTAATTGGATTAGTGGTGATGGTATGCGGGTGCTTGGCGATCGCCACCTTGGACACTGAATTGACCGTGCTAGGCTATATTGCGCGGGTTGCTCTTTTGGGACTGGGGTTTGGAATATTCCTATCGCCCAACAATAGCGCCATTATGGGAGGAGTGCCACAGGAGCGCTTCGGCATTGCTTCGGCGTTGTTGTCTTTGTGTCGTGTATTGGGGCATATGATAGGTATACCGCTCCTGGGCGGTCTTTTTGCGACTTTAAGCATTGCTAGCGCGGATATTGCACCAGACATGGATGTTACAAACGCACCTGTTGAGGCATTGATTTCTGCCGAACACACTACTTTTATCATTGCTGCTCTCATCCTGATGGTTTCGGCGATGTTGTTGATTTTTGGAATGTTCCAAGATAGACACGGCACAGATGAAACTTCGTTGTCATAACAGATGATAAGCTGACATCAATGTTTGCGTTTGCAAAAATTAGTGATATTATTATAGTAACTACTAATAAAGAGGGTATAAATTATGAAAAGTTTAACAGCTATTCATCAGATTTTTTCTAATCTAGACAAATGCTTAGATGATATTGGTGATTATGCTTATAACTTACATATTCCTGCTTTAGATCGAGGCTGGATTGGTACTCAATGTTCCCAAGTTATTACTTATTCATTAGGTCAAATTGTTGTCTCTGAGAAGGGGAAAACTAAAAAAATAAAATCTGAGCCTGACAACATATGGACTCAACTGCGCGAGCTGCTCAAGCCTGATAAGCCCTACTTTTTTTTGATTAGTCCAGACTTGCACCGAAGCAAACAAGACGTTGACTTACCACTTATCATTCTTTTCCAGCCTGGTTTAGAGATTTGTGTTGACGGGAGTCAACTTCCCGATGTCCAAGTTCTTGCTGAAGATTCGTCAACACAGAAGCAAGCTCAACTAAAGGTTCAAGAGATAATTCGTACCCAAGATTTTTCTCTTCCCAAAGAAACAAGGTATTCAGATGGAGTAAATCTAAATATAACTGATTGGCAAGGGGAATCGGATGAAAGTTTTCTATCTCGGCTTGCTGAAGCCGTTAACATCTTACAAGATCAGTCGGATGAGCCAAGTAAGATGATAATAACCCGTAGCTATAATAAAGTTCTTGAAAATAAGCTAGTTCCGTTTGATTTGTATAAAATATACACACTCCTGGAAGAAAATTGTGCCTCCAGTCACTATTTTTGTATGCCTGACGGAGTAATTTCATTAGGATGTAGTCCTGAGAATGTTTTTGAATTAATTGATCGAAGAGTTGACTTTGATGTCATTGCAGCAACTTGCAAAAGCTCGGCAGATCCTGATGAAGGTGCCAGATTAAAACAAATGTTCGTTAAAGACTTTAAGGAAGATAGAGAACACACAATGGCACGCAATCGAAGCTTGAGACAAATTGAGAGCCTGTGTGTTCCTAATAGCATCAAACTGGTGCAGGATAAAAATATACGACAACTTCGTAACGTTAATCATTTATACTCTGAATATTCAGGGACTTTGCAAAGCTCACTGGACTACCTGGATTTGCTTGAAGAATGTTTTCCACCCCTAACGTCTTATCCTCCATCTTTAGTAAATCGAGCAGACAATGAAAAGGAACCTCGTCGCTTCTACGGTGGTATGGTCGGACGTATATCACCTGGTGCAACGAAGGATGTTCGTTGCTTTAATAATCTCCGCTCATGTCTAATTAAGAAAAACACGGCGTACATACAGGGTGGTGTGGGTGTTATCAAACAATCACGCCCCGAATTAGAACTTTTAGAAGTCGGTAATAAGCTTAGCTGTTTACTAGAGGCAGTTGCACTCTGGGAAAAATGCTCGTTAGAGGATATCTGAAAAGTAAAAAAGCTCTGATAACGTATCAATTTATGTAACTGCTCACCGCAACACAGTTCCGGTGAGCAGTTACCTTTTTTGTTTGTTATGATTTTACCTCATAACTATAAGACTTATGCACTTTTAGTCATCAACCCGGTTTCTTCGTCAATTTCTCGTTGCTAACCCAATATTTTGCCTAGAAACCGGGTTGATGGCTGTAATTTTTAAACTCATGACTAATGGCTAATGATATTCGACGCTTCATTCCATTTTTAGACCCCACTGTATCTGAATGGGGTGCTGAGGCCCGCTGGCTGAGGTGGCTGACTTTCCTCTGGCTGTTTGTCGGGCTGACAGCTTTGTTCTCGGCTTCCTATCCGATCGCCAATTCAGAATTTGGAGACGGTCTATATTATATTAAACGACAGCTAATCGCAGTGGCGATCGGGCTAGCAGGTTTTAACCTGATGGTATACTCCCCCCTACGCTACCTGCTCAAAACAGCTCAGTTGGGCATCCTGTTGCTGCTGGGAGTGCTGTGGCTGACCTTAGTTCCGGGAGTGGGAACCACCATCAACGGGGCGACTCGCTGGATATCTCTGGGCCCAGTTCCGATTATTCAACCTTCTGAATTGATTAAGCCGTTTTTCGTACTCCAAAGCGCCCGTATTTTCGGCAACTGGCCCCGGTTAACAAATAAAGTTCGACTGACTTGGTTGGGAATTTTTGGGGCGATGCTGTTGGGTATTTTGTTACAGCCGAATTTGAGTACCACGGCTTTGTGCGGAATGACTTTGTGGTTGGTGGCTTTGGCGGCTAATTTGCCTGCTTTGCAGTTGGGCGCAACGGCTATGGGGGGAATGCTATTGGCGGTTTTAAGTATTAGTTTTCGAGAATATCAGCGCCGCCGGATTATGTCTTTTCTGAATCCTTGGGCTGATCCTCTACAAGACGGCTATCAGTTGATTCAAAGTCTGCTGGCTGTGGGTTCGGGCGGCATTTGGGGTGTGGGTTTGGGGATGTCGCAGCAAAAGTTATTTTATTTACCGATTCAGTACAGCGATTTTATTTTTGCTGTGTTTGCTGAGGAGTTTGGTTTGGTGGGAGGTTTCTCGCTGTTGCTGATGTTGGCGGTTTACGCTACTGTGGCTTTGAGGGTGGCGATGAAGGCCCGGAATGTTGAGAGTCAGTTGGTGGCGATCGGGGCGATGGTGGTGATGGTGGGACAGTCGCTGCTGAATATTGGGGTGGCGACGGGGGTTTTGCCGACTACGGGTTTACCGCTACCGTTTTTTAGTTACGGCGGTTCTTCGATGGTGGCGAGTTTTTTGTTGTCGGGGCTGCTGATTCGGGTGGCTAGGGAGAGTTCGGAGGCTGAGGTGGTTTCTCTGGATGGACGCAGGAAAAATCCTGGAAAGCCTAAGTTGCGATCGAATAACGGCAACGCACAAATTGAGTAATTTGTTAACAGTTAACTGTTAAGTAGATGAGTGGGAAAATACATAAGTGTGTCATTGCGAGTGATATCAAATCCGGTAGCATCGGAATTATTAGTTAGTTGCCGAAATTAGGAGACGGCAGTGCCGTCTCCCTACCGAAAATAATATTGTAGGGAGACGGCACTGCCGTCTCCTCTATATCATTCCGGTGCTGATGATTATTAGTAGCTAATTTTTGGAAAAATTTAATGTAGATGCACATTACTGTTATTTCTAAAATGCTTGAGGTTTATAACCAAATAAATCGGATGCGATCGCAAAAGCATCTTTTTTAAGAATTAAATGGCGTTCTCTGTCTCGACTGATTAAATCTTGCTGTTGCAATTTTCCCAGCATTCGCGTTATTGTCACGCGAGTAGTGCAAATAGCATTAGCAATATCTTGATGTGTCAACCGGATATTCAAACGAGTCCCTTCAACTACAGGCTGACCGAATTCTTGTTTCAACAATAATAGTAGCTGATACAAACGGTCTTCTACTCGGCGCTGTCCGGCGATCGCCAAAATTGACTCCATTTGCCGCAGTCGCCTGCCCATTTGAGGCAACAAATCCTGAGCTAATTGAGGAGAAGCTTCTATTTCCACCATAGAATACCAGATCAAGTAGACATCGGATGTTGCAGTAGCCCGGTAAGTCTGCAAACTTGTCAACCATAAACCGAAGCACATCGAAGGCCCAGCCCAACCTAAAAGTCCTTCTTCCCCACTTGGATAAAGGGTACTCAATTGCACTAAACCTTGACAAACTTGCCAAAGGCCTTGGGACATCAGAGGAATTGTTTCCCCCTTTGCATAAAAATGCAAATTCCGATTAGCCCCTGTGCTATGCTGGTTTTCTGCTAAAAGTGGCTTAGAAGTCAGTGGCATATCTCTTTTTTCCAGCTAAAAAACAGTGGTTTGAGACCTATGGGTGTCACTCTAGCTCACGAAGGTAAAGGCTTGGTAATCGTCTGGTAATCGGAAAGATAAGCTTTGGAATTGGGAATTGGGAATTGGGAATTGGGAATTGGGAATTGGGAATTGGGAATTGGGCATGGGGAATTGGGAATTGGGCATGGGGAATTGGGAATTGGGCCATCCCCAATTCCCGATGCTCGATGCCTAAAATGGTTGAAGCAGGTATCAAAAGGCAAAGTAAGGTTTTTCATGGCAGATCAATTAATTCGCGCTACAGCAGCAGACGGCGGAATTCGCGCTGTAGGTGTCATTACCACCCGTCTGACTGAAGAAGCAAGACAGCGACATAAGCTCTCCTACGTGGCGACGGCGGCCCTGGGACGCACGATGTCAGCAGGGCTGTTACTAGCTTCCAGTATGAAACGGCCTGAATCGAGAGTCAATATTCGGATCAAAGGAGATGGGCCCCTGGGTGGGGTTCTCGTTGATGCGGGGCTGGATGGAACGGTTCGGGGTTATGTGGACAATCCAGAGGTGGAACTACCGCCCAATGCTAAGGGTAAACTGGATGTCGGTGGGGCGATCGGCAATGGCTATTTGTATGTGGTGCGGGATGTTGGATATGGCTACCCTTACTCAAGTACGGTAGAATTGGTTTCCGGCGAAATTGGTGAGGATTTGACTCACTATTTGGCAACTTCTGAGCAAACGCCTTCTGCTTTGGTTTTGGGGGTGTTTGTGGGGGCTGATGGGGTGCAAGCGTCTGGGGGTGTACTGTTGCAAGTTCTCCCGAAGGCTGCGACGGATGAAGAGCTGGTTGAAACTTTAGAGTCTAGGGTAGCAGAGCTGTCGGGCTTTACTCCTCTGTTGCGATCGGGCAAAACTTTGCACGAGATTCTGGAACAGCTACTGGGAGACATGGGTTTGGAAATTTTCCAGGAAACTCAGATGGTGCGTTTTCACTGTGGCTGTTCGTTCGATCGCGTTTTGGGAGCCTTAAAAATGTTTGGTGAGGCGGAACTCCAAGACATGATTGAAAAAGATGGTGGCGCTGAGGCTACTTGCCATTTCTGCAACGAGGTTTATAAGGCTAACACCGATAAACTTGCGGAACTGATTGGCGATTTGCGATCGGACTCCGGCTCTTAAGGCCATAATGAATGGGGTAATTGTCAATTGGTATCGATCGGGGCTTTGCTCTTGACTGATTGCCAATTGTCGATTACTAATTGAGCGATGATCCCAAAATATTGACTTGGAGCAGTCCTATTCCTAGCTTGAAGTATAGATTTTATCAGGTTTTTATTCTTCCTTCTTCCTTCTTCTTGATATCCGTTAAATCCGTTAAATAATCCGTTGCCGAACTTCCTGATATCCGTTAAATCCGTTAAATAATCCGTTGCCGAACTTCCTGATATCCGTTAA
>REAP01000087.1:14953-23536 GCA_004294385.1 Oscillatoriales cyanobacterium
TGCCGAACTTCCTGATATCCGTTAAATCCGTTAAATAATCCGTTGCCGAACTTCCTGATATCCGTTAAATCCGTTAAATAATCCGTTGCCGAACTTCCTTCTGCTATATGAGTCAAGATCGCAAAACACCTGGCCATTGGTCAGCCTCAGAATCATTGGAGCCAACAAAAGATACTTCCTTGTTGGTGCCTATTCCAGCGCGAAAAAACCGCGCTCAGCGACTAAAAGAGCTCCGCAATATGCTGATTTCGGGGAAAATGCCAGGAGAGAATCTGGCACCTTCACCGGGTTCGTCTGGGGGAAATTCCCAGCCGCCGTCCGAATATAATCCGTTTTGGTTGCGCTGGTCGAAAAAGTGGCAGTTTTGGCTCGTGGTGAGTTTGATGCTGTCTGTGGGTATGGGATTTGTGGCAATTTCGTCTTTGCTCAATCTGACTTCTCAGTCGAATTGCTCGAAGATTTTTTGGCCGACTGCTTCGGCGAACGATCGCTTTTTTTGTGCTCAAGAAGCGGCTAGCAAACGGACGGCAGATGATTTGCTAAATGCGATCGAATTAGTGAATGCTTTGCCACAGGATCACCCGATGCGGCCGAGAATTAATGGTCAAATTGAACTGTGGGCTCAGGATATGCTCAGGCTGGGAAATTCGAGTTTTCAAGAGGGAAAGCTTCAGGAGGCGATCGCGATCGCCCGTAAAGTCCCTCAAAATGTTCCAGCTTACCCGATGGTGGAAAAGCAGATTGAAAAGTGGCAGTCGAGTTGGAAGGATGCAGAGAAAATTTATGGTACGGCAGAAAACCACTTGCGAAAAGAAGAGTGGGTTCTGGCTTTCCGTGAAGCTACTTTACTATTGGATACGGGCAATACTTTCTGGGAATCGACTAAGTATGAGGAACTAACTAAGGCAATTCAGGCGACTAAGGCTGAGGGCAATAAGTTGATCAAAGCCCGAAATACAGCCGAGGAAGGAGGAGTTGATAATCTGGTGACGGGGATTAAGCTGGCTCAGGGAATTGACCAAAAAAGTTATTTGTATCAAGCTGCAAATAAACTGATTGGGGAGTTGAGTAAGAAAATTTTTGATATTGCTCAAAAGCGTTTGGAATCAGGTGATTGGCAGCAGGCGATCGCGATCGCAAACAAGATTCCCGACGGTGGAAATTTACAGGAACAAGTTAAAGATTTTAATGAGTTGGCAAATGCGACTGGTCAAGCTTCGACTGGTCAAATTGATGGTTTGTCGAAGGCGATCGCGTCCGCTCAAAAGTTAGATTCTAACCGCCCTTTTTACAAAAAATCTCAAGATTTAATCACCCGTTGGCAACAGGAAATTGCTGATGTGAAAACCTTGGATTTGGCGGGTAGATTGGCGGCACCGGGAGGGGTGAAGGATTTGAAGGCTGCGATCGCCCAATTGCAAACAGTCCCAGAATCAAATCCTCGATCGACTGAAGCGCGTAGCCAAATTAGCCGTTTTAGTCGTCAAATCGAGCAGATTGAAGATAGTCCGTTTCTGCAAAAAGCTAATGATTTGGCGAATACTGGCGATCCAAATGCTCTGGAAGCTGCGGTTGATCAAGCTAGGAGGATTGGTCAAGGTAGGGCTCTTTATGGCGAAGCTCAGACCAAAATTCAAGCTTGGGTGGAGAGGAGACAGCGGCTTCAAGACCAGCCTTTTTTGGACAGAGCTCAGCAACTAGCTGCTAGTGGCAATTTGTCGGGGGCGATTGACATGGCCAGAAGGATTCGACCGGGAAGGGCATTGTATGAACAGGCTCGATCAAGCATTCGGACTTGGGATGTCGAATCTCAAAGCGAACAAGGTTTGCAGAATGCTCGTCAAATGGCTCAATCTGGCACTGTGGATGCTTTGGAAACGGCGATTTCTCTGGCTAATCAGGTGCCGGATTCGAGTTCGTTGCGATCGCAAGCTAGTCAGGCGATTGAGGAGTGGAGTCAGCGGATTTTGGCGATCGGGATGGAAGAGTCGTCGTCGGATCTAGCAGGGGCGATCGCAATTTTGAAGAAGATTCCTGCCGGTACTCGTTCTTTCGACGAAGCGCGATCGCAAATCCAAGTTTGGCAACAGTCCCTAAATCCTTCGGCTGATGAATCTCAGCCTCCTATACCCCCGGAAAGTGAGCCGTCTAGGCCTCCAAATCGGTAAATATAATTAATTGTTGACAGTTAACTGTTGACTGCTAACTGTTAACTGTATTCCCATTCCCAATGCCCTGTTTGGCCAATTCCCTGTTTGGCCAATTCCCAATTCCCAATGCCCTGTTTGGCCAATGCCCTGTTTGGCCAATGCCCTGTTTGGCCAATTCCCTGTTTGGCCAATTCCCAAATTAAATATCAGCCGGATTCAGCTCAATCATCGCCCAAGTAGTGTAAGTGCCGATCGGACTCCAAAGAATATAAGGAAGTAATAACAGCGCCGCAGGTTCAGAAACTTGCAACACAGTTAAAGCCAAAATTACGCTTAAAATAGCACCTGTCCCACCAATAATTGTGCCAACTTTCAGGCTGCGAACCTTGCACATAACCGACGTATAAGACATAGTTACTATTTCTAAAAGTAGGTATAAACCCATTCGTAACCAAGTTTCCTGAGTTCCCGGCGCTGTTTCCCAAACAATCACTGCCGACCAAGCCCCACAAATAAAAATTACAGTCCAAATTAGGGGAATTGCCCTTTCAAATGTCAACCACCTCGGACGTTGCAGTCGATTGAACCATCGAATATCACCTGGTACAATTAAGTTAGAGGCTAATCCTACTACAAAAACAACAATTCCAATGACCATCCATGATTTAATCATCATTTTGCTACCTTGGGCGAGGTTGACGTGTTGGATTAAATAAATATCATATCAAATCCGTTGGCATCGGAATTGATACCCACAGCCAGGACACGGCATTGCCGTTTCCCTACAAGATTATTTTCGGTAGGGAAACGGCATTGCCGTCTCCGAACTATCATTTCGGTCCAACCGAAATTGATATTACTTTCTTAACCGAGTCGGTGGTGATGTTCTAATTCTAAACTAGAATCTTCACTTCTTTTAGGAACTAAAAGCGTATTTTCACTGCTAGGTTGTAGCACTGCTTTAATCACTTGCAGAAAACGGTTAGGCTTTTTAGCTTGACCGTTGAGAGCGTGGCGGTCTTTCACTTTTTGAGAAAGGTGTCGCATCACTGACAAATCCAGTTCATCGATGAAATGATCTGCGATGCGTTCTCCCATTAAGTCAACAGCTTCAGAATACTGTTCAGTCAACATTTCTATCGCATCATAAGCTTCATTAGCAACTTGACTTTCCACTTCTTGATTCTGGTCGCCAGGGGTTTGAGAGTAATTGCGGCGGCCGTCTAAAAGACTTTGATAGTCAGCAATACTCATTCCCAAATTGTAAATGTGATGGTGAGCGTGATCCATCAAATCTACTTCACCGGGATAGAAGTAACCGCGAGTGCTATTGATGCCGTGCAGTTTTGCCCAACGCCGCAAAATTGTCTCATCTTGTAGTTGGTATCGATCCAACATTTGAGCTGTTTTTAGCTCTACTTCTGGTGTAACTTTGAAATCGCTCATCAGTAAATCCTCGGTGGTGAGTAAATAAATAAAATTGAAAGTTATGGTCAGTGATTTTTGTGCTGTCAGAAAATGATGATCGATCCTATGACGGCATTAAGGGAGATTTGCGGTAATTTGCTAGCCCTCGATCGAGCTATACTTATGCAAACTGCGGCGGCGATTGGGGTAGCGTCATGCAAAAGGATTGTCTCGATCGCGATCTCAACCAACTGCACAGGGTTTATTATATAGCTGTTGACCGTTTTTCAACGAGGATTAAAAATAGTAAATTTTGCTTATTTAACTTGAATTTATAGTGATTTTAAGCTAAAATAGTCCAAACAAGTGTGTAATTAATAAATTTAGTAGTTGCGATCGAGATTTTTACTATGCCTTTATACGATTATTTCTGTTCCAGCAACAACCAACAGCTCGAAGTTTCCCACAGTATGAACCTGGAAGTTTCGACTTGGGGCCAACTGTGCGAATTGGCTAAGTGCGAACCTGGAGACACGCCCACAGATGCGACTGTACGTCGTTTACTGAGTGCTCCAAGGTTGATGAAACCCACTTCCGACACCGAATATAAAAATCAGGGCTTCAGCAAGTACGTGAAGCGGGATGAAGGGGTTTATGAAAATGTCACGGCTAAGGATGGTGAAAGCCGGATTGTGAATCGAGATGGTAAAGCGATTAAAGATTGAATTTGGGAATGGGGAATTGGGCATTGGGGCATTGAGAATTGGGCATTGAGCATAAAGCTAAAAGTTCACTTTCTGAAGATGTGGCAAAAATATTTTTCTCGGACATGATGCTACTCCGATCGATCGCGACATCTCGCATTTTATCACAAAACTCAGATCCAAATAATTACAGAAACCGGTAATAATTTGAGAGGGGATGACACAAAGGAGGATTTTTGATGAAAGTTGCGATCGTTGGCTGTGGCTATGTGGGTACTGCGACAGCTCAAAATTTACGTGTCAAATCGGACTATACCATAACGGCGACTACCACCACACCGGAACGAGTAGCTGAATTAGAGGGTGTCGCCCAGCGAGTGGCTGTGCTCAAAGGCAATGACAAAGATGCGATGACGGCTGTACTGCAAGGACAAGATGCTGTCATACTGTGTGTAGGCGCTCCAAATTCCAATGCTTATCAGGAGAGTTACCTAGAAACAGCGACTACTTTGGTATCAGTTTTAAAAGACATACCGACAGTAAAACAAGTTATTTATACCGGTACATATTCAGTATATGGCGATCGGCAAGGTGAATTAGTAAATGAAGAATCACCAGTCGCACCTGCTAATCCAAACGGTGAAATTCTCGCAGAAACAGAACGAGTTTTATTAGCAGCATCGAGTCCAAATCTCAAAGTTTCTATTCTCCGCTTAGGTGGAATTTATGGACCTGGGCGACAATTAGTTAAAATCTTTGGACGCTGGGCCGGCACAACTCGTCCAGGTGCGGGTGAAGATGCGACTAATTGGGTGCATCTGGATGATATTGTTGGGGGATTAACTTTTGCTTTGGAACATCAATTGCAGGGAATTTACAATTTAGTTGGCGATGTGTCGCTATCTAGTGGTGAATTGCTCGATCGCATTTTTGAAGCTAATAATTTGCCTAAAGCTTCTTGGGATGGAAGTCCCAGTGTGCGGCCTTATAATGCCAGGGTGTCGAATCTCAAAATTAAGGCTGCGGGTTATCAATTTGTTCATCCTGAGATGATAGAGTTTTAGTTGGGCGACGCTCTTTTTTTGACCGCAAAGCCTTCACAGGCGCGACGCCCGTGCCACAATGAATGCAGATGGATGAAAGGGCGATCGACTATTAATTATCAATGTACCCTTTTTGAGTTCATCTGGTTATCTCATTTACAACCGCTGAAATAAATCCATCCGATACCGTTTATGATGACGCGCTAAATCTATCATGAAAAACTTTTTGCGCGGATCACCAAGATGTTTCAAAGATGATGCGGAATTTTGGACAAAAGTATCGTGAACCGTCTCTCCATCCAGGATAAAATAATCGCCCGCTGTTGCTCGATAATGAACCATCAACAGATATCCCCCCGGAAGTAAGTGGTCAATAATTTTCTGTTTAGTTTCCAGGAGGTCTTCCATCGTCAAAAAAAAGCCAACTTCTGAAAATAAAATCAAATCGAAATTTTCAGTAGGGAACTGTTGCGGTATCTGCATATTCTCAAACCTCACCTGTGGGAGATTGCTACAGCGTTTCCGCGCTTCTTCTAATCCTACTTCTGAATAATCTACTGACAGTAGTCTGTCACATTTTGGAGCTAGTTTCTCCGTGAGTACACCGATGGCGCAGGCGATTTCAAAAGCATTTTTGAATTGGACTTTTGGCAAAGCTCTGATAGTTGCTCGGAATTTACTGATTTCATTAAAATTAGTTGTGTATCCCCAAGGATCGGAATTCTCACGGAAGGTTTCATCAAAGATGCTGGATGGTGTTGATTGCGTTTCCGAAGGTTTCATGCGTCAACCTCTGTACCTTAAATATTGTTTAACTGAATATACTATACAATAATATCCAGCATTGTTAAATTGTTTATGAAATTATCATTCTGTGTGCGATCGCTCTTTTTCTGAATCGTAGATGCAAGTAGATGAACCCTGATGAACACCATTTTACCTTGTTGGTATATGTACCTCTTTGAATTTATAGCAATCGCCAAGGTCGTTAAAACATTTATGTTATTGCACCCCGTCGAAGGGCTCAGCGCACCGCTCCGCTCAGGGAGCAATGACCTTCTTCGCCTTGGCGACTGCTATATCTGCTTAAATCATTTACAACCGCTGAAACAAATCCATCCGATAGCGTTTGTGGTGACGCGCTAAATCTAGCCGCAAACTTTTTTTGCGGGGGTCACCAAGATGTTTAAAAAACTGTGCAGAGTCTTGGATAAAAGTATCGTGCACTATGTCACCATTCAGCACAAAACCTTCCACTGAAGGTCGAAAATGAACCATCAAGAGATAACCTCCTGGAAGTAACTGGTCAATAATCTTTTGTTTCGTTGTCAAAAAGTCTGCCATTGTCAAATAATAGGCAACTTCTGAGAATAAAATTAAATCGAACTTCTCAGTTGGGAACTGCTGGGGTATCTGCATCTGTTCAAAGCGCACCTGTGGAAGATTGCCGCAGCGTTTCCGCGCTTCCTCTAATCCTACCTCTGAATAATCTACTGAAAGCAGTTTGTCGCACTTTTTGGCCAACTTATGGGTCAGTACACCGATCGCACATCCGATTTCAAAAGCATTTTTGAATTGGACTTTTGGTAAAGACCTGAGAGTTGTTCTGAATTTACTGGTTTCATAAAAGCTAGACGTATATCCCCAAGGATCGGAATTATCGCGGTAGATTTCATCAAAGAAGATGGACGGTACTGATTCTGGTTCTGAAGGTTTCATAGCTAACCCTGTAAGTTAGATAACATCTAATTAAATATACTACCTCAAAAAATAGATTCAGGACTGACGAAAGAATCGAATTTTTACACTATCTCTAGAGTTAAGGTGGGCAGAGAGAGCAAAGCGGACGGAGTACCCACCCTACAAATAAAATCTGTGCATAAGTCCTGAGCAACCAACTTATCCCATAATCTCACCAAAAAAGGCGATCGTCTCTTTCAACGCTTTCACAAACAGATCAATCTCCTCGCGAGTATTGTAAAAATACAAACTCGCCCGCGCCGTCGATGAAAGGTTCAAATAGCGGTGCAAAGCTTGCGTGCAGTGATGCCCCGATCGAATCGCGACTCCCTCCTCATCCAACATCGTAGCCAAGTCTTGAGGGTGAATTTCTCCCATGCTAAATGCCGCTAACGCCGCTCTACCTTCGCCGTTGCTGTCTGGTTGTGGGCCATAGATTTTAATCTCAGGGATTTGGCGCAATTGTTGGAACAGATAAGCCGTCAATTCGGCTTCGCAAGCGTGAATCCTGTCCATGCCGATATTACTAAGATAATCGATCGCGGCACCAAGGGCGATCGCCTCTCCGATTGCAGGTGTCCCCGCTTCAAACTTGTGTGGCAAATCGGCATAGGTAGAATATTCGAGAAACACATCAGCAATCATCTCGCCGCCGCCAAAAAACGGAGGCATTTCTCTCAACAAATCCAACTTTCCATACAAAAAACCGATGCCAGTCGGAGCGCACATTTTGTGTCCAGAAGCAACCAACCAATCGCAATCCATCGCCTGCACATCTACTACCATATGCGGCACGCTTTGGCAAGCATCGATTAAAACTTTTGCGCCGTAACTGTGGGCGATTTCGCAGATTTCGTTGACTGGATTGATGCAGCCCAAAGTATTAGAAACATGAACTACAGACACCAACTTAGTTTGATCGGAAATCAGCGTTTTGAACTGTTCTAAATCAAACTCCTGAGTCTCAGTCAACTCGACAAACTTCAGTACCGCACCAGTCTTTTGAGCTATCATTTGCCAAGGAACAAGATTGCTGTGGTGTTCCATTACGGACAGGATAATTTCATCTCCCGCTTGCAGATTGTTCAAACCCCAAGAGTAAGCAACCAAATTAATCGCTTCGGTAGCATTGCGAGTGTAAACAATTTCTTGTCGCGAAGCCGCATTTATAAAAGCAGCAACTTTATCTCTAGCGCCTTCGTAAGCATCTGTGGCTTTTCCACTGAGAGTGTGGGCACCGCGATGGACGTTGGAATTATATTGTTCGTAGTAGTCGCGCCAAGCATTCAGGACAACTAGAGGTTTTTGAGATGTCGCTGCATTGTCGAGATAAACTAGCGGTTTACCGTTGACCTTTTCCTTGAGAATTGGGAAGTCGCCGCGAACTTTTGAGGCTAAGGTTTTTTCTTGAATAAGTGTCATATTTTTTGTAGTTAGTGTTAATTTTGTGCGGGCTAGAAGCCCACCCCACAAAAACATTGATATTTGTGGAACAGGCTTCTAGCCTGTTGCTAATTTTGTGCGGGCTAGAAGCCCACC
>REAP01000088.1 GCA_004294385.1 Oscillatoriales cyanobacterium
CCCCAAATCCCTCGCCGTAGACTTCAAAATCTCCATCACTTGGCGATAGTTCAAAGCAGGATTTGCCGCCCAAACCAAAGAAGCCGCCCCCGCAACTTTCGCAGTCGCCACCGAAGTCCCCGCCATCGTCCCCAAATCATTTCCCACAGTCGATAAATCAGGGTGTTCAGTCGTGCCGCCATCGGCCACAATATCCAAACCGCGACCATAACTAGAATAGATCGATCGCCCATTAATATCCCCAGCCCCAACCGTAAAAATATTGTCAAATTCCTGAGAAGCTTGGCCCAAAACCGACATCACACCGCCGTCGTTACCCGCCGCCACTACCAGCATTACGCCATTTTGCCGCGCATATTCGATCGCACTTCTTTCTGCGGTCGTCAACTCATAGCGCGTCGTCACACTCCCGTCAGCATTCTTCTGAGTCAAATCCAAACTGAGATTGGCGATCGCATTTTTCTGTCCAGAAGCCTTCGCAGCATCCACAAACTCTACCAAAGAATCCGCCCATCTCCCAGAATCGATCGCCCTTCCCACCCACTTCGGCGCAGTCTTATTAATCGGCCCTTCTTGATATTCGCGTAATTCAAATAAGGACTATCCGCACTCACACCCGTATCAATCGACCCCAGCAACGGCTGAGAGGCCAAAGGAAAATTTAGCAGTTGACGGATTGCATTCGGATTGCTAGGATTCGGCGAATGCGGATCGACGGGAATCAAAGCAATCGGCAAAGTCTCAAACGCACCGCCCGGATTGTAAGGAGTTTGAGTGGCAATCCCATCATGGTACAGACCCAGCGGGTCAAAATCAATCAGCGGTGGTAAATTGTTGGTTGGCGCATCAGGGGCGATCGGGCAAACACCGCTATCAGCAAAGAAATTCGGTAAATGTAAATCAGACAGCGACCAAGAACCCAATAACTGATGTAAGTGGTCGAGTTCGTGTTCCCAATCCCCAAAACCCGCACTCGGAGTCACAATTTTTTCTAATATAAAACTTTTCGGTCGTTTCCGACTCTTTGTTTTACTGGAATCCCCAAAACCTTGAGCCCGATCGCGTTTTTTGCCACCAAAATTTAGCCAACCCATAATTTTTCTACCCTGATTAATATGAATTCGATCGCACGAACTTAATTAAATGCCTTCAGACATTCAACCAAAATCCTTTTTCGACAAGGATTTTTCAGTAATCGTCAAAAATTTCTGTTTATTTGAGAACTTAGGCAAATTTAACAAATTTCCTGTATGGGCGATCGCGCAAAAACTTTGTTAATGCTTAATTTATATGGTTTTTTGCTTCTTCACACGGTTATTCTATACCAAAAGTATTTGTGCGATCGTAAAGTTTGTGTAAAGTTTTTGGGAGAGCAATCCCCACATCAACCAGAAATATCCGCTACATAACCCTTCCCACGCAATTATTGAAATAGTTAGAATTTACACTTGCTTTTTTTCAGCTTTCTGATAACATAACTACCAAGGTGAAATTTGGATTAAAGTCTAAAGCCCAAACAAATATCACTCAAGCTTCTTCACAAAATGCTTTAATACTTCCCTGCTTCATTGAAACGGGGTAAAATTTTCATTGAGAAATACCGTTTTCAGGGAAATTTAGGGTTGATCGAAATACTCAAAAACCTAGCGGAGAAAACTGAAAAATATAAATTTGCGATCGATTCAAGACAACTCAATAAAAACACCCACTTTGACTGACTTCTCTTGTCCCCCCCTTAAGAAGGGGGGCTAGGGGGGATCTAGTTTCAGCCTGAAACCCACGGTCTCTCTGCTTGATCCGAAAGTCTAGATCCCCCTAAATCCCCCTTAAGAAGGGGGACTTTGAGAGAACTCTGTTGTTCTCCCGGATGTTTTAGGAGACGAGTGAAACTCTTGTCCCCCCCTTAAGAAGGGGGCTAGGGGGGATCGAGTTTCAGCCTAAAATGGGTAATTTCTAAATTGGGCCGATGACTTTTTCCAGCTTCAGTCCATCCGTTACATCCCGTACATTGCTCGTTGCCGAACTTCTTCCTTCTTCCAAACCATGCAACTCAAATCAGCGGTGCAGTGGATATCTCATCCCGACGGTCATTGGATACTTCGCAATCCCGAAGACATTACCTGTCTGCAAATAGACGACTTTGACAAACAAGTAATTTCGCTACTAAATCAACAACCACTAACAAATATTCTAGCCGAATACGACCTAGATTTAGAAGCTGTGCAAAATCTCTTAAAAGACTTAGCACAAGCAGGAATGCTAGAAGGAAGCAAACCGCCGAAAGCTAAATTTAACCTCCTATCCTTCACAATTCCCCTAGTCAATCCCGATGTTTGGTTATCGCGGCACATCGACAAAATCCGCTGGATTTGGACGTGGGAATTTGGCTTTTTTCTCTGTGCTTTCATCTCTTCCTCTGTAGCAGTGTGGTTGGCTTCCTCTACCGAAGTCGCCGCCTCGCACCAGCAGTTATTGACAGCCGGAAAAAGTGAGAACATAATCAAAGTTGTCTTGCTGACAATGGTGGTAATAGCTTTGCATGAACTCGGTCATGCTTTCACGCTCAAACACTACGGCGGTATTGTTAAAGAAATTGGATTGTTGTTTATGTGTCTCATCCCTGGATGCTATACAGATACAACCGATCAATACAGTTTAGTCCGGCGGAAACAGCGAGTTTTAGTAGTAGCAGCGGGAGTATTAATTCAAGTAACAATTTGGGCATTGGCTGTTTGGATTTGGCTGTTTTCTCAATCCAATCCGGTTTGGCATCAAATTAGTTATTTGTTGATGGTGGCGGCATTATTGACAGTGGCAATTAATTTGAATCCATTGAATAGATTTGATGGTTATTATTTGTTGGTTGCGGTCACTGGTGTTAACAATCTGCGACAAAGGTCGTTTGATTTTTATGTGGATTTGTTGCGGAGGGAAGAGATTGAGGAAGCAGTGGAAACGCGATGGGTTTTGGCGGCTTATGCGCCTTTGAGTATAGTTTATACTGTTTGGGCTTTTAGTTACTTAATGTCTTTGATTGGAAATTGGGCTTTGCTAAATGTTCCGAGTTTTTGACCTCGATGAATCATATCAAATCCCGTAGCATCGGAATTAACATTACCCATCAAAATCAGGACACGGCAGTGCCGTTTCCCTACAATTAATCGGGTAGGGAAACGGCACTGCCGTATCCGACTTATCATGTCTGAGTGCAACCGGAATTGAGATCACAGGCGGGACGCCCGTGCCACAAAAATGCAATTTGATTATTTTAGGGGTTTACTGAAATGAATGTTTGTCAAAAGTTGGGAATTGTTGGCGGAAGTTTGAGTTTTGTACTTGTTAGTCAATCTTTGTCAGTACAAGCTGCTACTCTTACTCAAACTTATACTGTGGATCTGGGTTCGCAACCGTTAAATAGCAGCACGAATGTGGTTTTGCCCAAGTTTAATTCGCTGTTGGGAACGCTATTAAGGGCTTATGTTACGGTTAAGTCTACTGTTAATAATAGTGTGAGTATTACTCCTTTGACGGGAGATTTTGTGGGAACGGCGACGACAAATGCCACTATTGCTGTGAATATTCCGCTGTTGAAAGTTGACCCTAATTTGACTTTGAGTGTGTTAGCAAGTCCGCCGGAAACGAGGATTGCTAGTGGGGGTGCAGTTCGTGTTAGCGGTTCGGCTTCCGGTACTGTGTCAAAAAGTTATGATTCCCAGCAGTCTCTGAGTGCTTTAAGTGGATGCGATGGTGATACTTTTATCGCAGGTTTGATGACTACGGGTTTGACTCAAATTCAGGGGAATCCTGTTAGAGGTAATTTTGGAGGTCTGGTGTCGGCTAATACTACAGTCAGTGCAATTTATGAGTATGAACCTATTGCTGATGCTTCTGTACCGGAACCGATGACTGCTGTTGGTACGTTTGTGGCTGCTGGGATGGGTTTGTGGTGGAAGAGAAGGGCGGCAAAAAAGATGTAATAGCAATTTAGATATCCCTCGCCCCCTGAATAAGGGGACAAGAGTATTTCTGAAAGTTCCCTTATTACTCGCAGACCCGAAGAAAAAAATATTTCCCAAAACACTTGACAAACTGGCGCACATACGCAAGAATAGTGATTCGTGACAAATGCGGAACTGGCGGAATTGGTAGACGCGCATGATTCAGGTTCATGTGGTGCAAGCCTTCCGGGTTCAAGTCCCGGGTTCCGCATTTCACAGGCAGAAGGTAGTCTGGGGTTAACCTGATACAGGCAATAACCCCATTCACTCTGCTAAATCAAATAATGCTGACAAGTATTCAAAATCCCCTAGTCAAGGAAATCCGCAAGCTCCATAGCTCGAAGGGACGCAGGGAACAACAATTATTTTTACTCGAAGGGACGCATTTGCTGGAGGCAGCTTGTGCATCGAAACACCCACTAGAAACTGTTTGTGCAACTCCAGAATGGGTTGAGAAGCACGATCGACTGTGGGAGCAAATTTGTAGTTTAGCCGATCGCACCGAATTAGTTAGCTCAAAAGTATTAGAATCGATCGCCACTACAGTTCAACCAGACGGCATTATCGCCACCGCCCCCCGCACCCCAACCCCACCGACAGAAATCTCAACTTTGGGAATAGCCTTAGAAACAATCCAAGATCCCGGTAACTTGGGGGCGATCGTCCGCACGGCTGCGGCTGCTAATGCCGATGGTTTGTTGGTTAGTGCAGACAGCGCTGATTTAGATCATCCCAAAGTGCTACGCGCCTCGGCAGGAGCTTGGTTTAAACTACCAATGGCAGTCAGTCCAGATTTAACAGTCGAAGTTTCGCAATGTAAAAGTCGAGGGATGCAAATTTTAGCAACCGTTCCCAACGCTAGTTTGACCTATTGGGAAGTAGATTTGCGAGTGCCGACTCTGATAGTTTTGGGCAACGAAGGCTCTGGTTTGTCCGCAGAATTGATCGGTTTGGCCGATCGACAAGTTCAAATTCCCCTGAGTCGGGGCGTAGAATCATTAAATGTGTCGATCGCTAGCGCCCTGATTTTATACGAAGCTCAACGACAAAGAAGTCATTAGTCAGTAGTCATTAGTCAATAGTCATTAGTCAATAGTCATTAGTCATTAGTCAGTAGTCATTAGTCAGTAGGTAGATTAATGCCCCATTCCCCATTCCCGATGCCCAATTCCCCATTCCCGATGCCCCTTTACAGAAAATAAATGTAAAGAAATGTAGTCAAACACTCTCACAAATGTTAAGATTCTTAACATAAGGTAGCGTTGTTAACCCCTAAGCAAAACCCAACCTGAGACGGGGGCGACAGGGAGTAGCAGCTAGCTACCATCAAAACGAAGCCTCTTTAAATCCAAGGAAAGCGCAAGTCCCCGCCCGCTTTCCTTCCCAGAAAAAACTAGGGGTTTGCTTTCATCAGCAAACTCTTATAGGCACTGATCCTCAGCGGGAAAAGCTCATGAAAACTCTTAAGTCCTCAGATACAGATTCTGTTCGCGCTTACTTGCGAGAAATTGGCCGCGTTCCCCTGTTAACCCATGACCAAGAAATACTCTACGGGAGACGGGTACAGGACTCAACCGCACTGCATCAGAAAAAAAATATTTTAGCCGAAGAGTTAGGCCGCACCCCGACGGCGGCTGAATGGGCACAGACAGTCGGGCTGTCTGAGGCACAGTTGCAGCGGACGATCGACCACGGGGACAGAGCAAAACGGCAAATGGTGGAAGCCAATCTGCGACTGGTGGTGTCTGTTGCTAAGAAATACATCAAGCGCAACGTAGATTTACTGGATCTAATTCAGGAAGGCACGATCGGGATGCAGCGAGGAGTAGAAAAATTTGACCCGACTAAGGGCTATAGATTTTCTACCTATGCTTATTGGTGGATTCGTCAGGCGATTACCCGCGCGATCGCCGAAAAAGGCCGTACCATCCGCTTACCAATCCACATTACCGAAAAGCTCAACAAAATCAAAAAGGCTCAGCGTCTACTTGCTCAACAGCTTGGCCGCTCAGCCACGGCTGCTGAGTTGGCCTCAGAGTTAGATTTGACTCCCAAGCAAATTCGCGAATATCTCGATCGCGCCCGTTTGCCACTTTCCCTGGACTTGCGCGTGGGAGACAATCAAGATACAGAGTTGGGCGATTTGTTGGAAGATACGGGTACTACCCCGGAAGATTTTGCCCTGCAAGCTTCCCTGCGGACGGATTTGGATCATCTGATGGCAGAATTGACTCCCCAACAACGGGATGTGCTGGCCTTACGGTTTGGTTTAGAAGATGGGCAGACTCTAACCTTGGCCAAAATAGGCGATCGGCTCAGCATCAGCCGGGAACGAGTGCGGCAAATAGAACGGGAAGCTTTGACTAAACTCCGCAAACGCAAGCAAGATATCAACGATTATCTGGCCTGCTAAGTAGATTGGGGATTGGGTTTTATTCCCCATTCCCAATCTAAAATCGTAAAAACCGCCTCCTTCAATTCGGTTGTGCCCACTTTGTTCTGATCATCGTCCTGCTACATTGGTAATGACTTGGTAAGAAAGATCAGCAGCCAGTAGATAAAGTTATCGAAATTAACGGGGCTGCGTCTAAAATCAACAACTGTCTCTGAAACGGAGGTTCTCGTGAGCAACTCATCTAATAAATCCCCAGAATTTTTTGAAGAAGACGGAGAAAACTCCAATTTACTTTGGCAGTACGTGCAGTCAATGGCTCCAGACACCGTTTCTCAGTTATCTAAGCCAAATTCTCACGAAGTTTTCCAAGTAATGGAGCGAAATATTGTCGGACTTTTGGGCAATTTACCTTCGGAGCACTTCGGGGTGACAGTGACTACCAGTCGCGAGCATTTGGGCAGATTG
This sequence comes from Oscillatoriales cyanobacterium, assembly GCA_004294385.1. Lineage (GTDB taxonomy): Bacteria > Cyanobacteriota > Cyanobacteriia > Cyanobacteriales > Microcoleaceae > Microcoleus. The sequence continues at coordinate 6,859 of REAP01000088.1, forward strand.
TTGGCTTCAGCGATGATTAGCGGTTATTTTCTCAAGAATGCCGAACAGCGAATGACTTTTGAAAAGTCTATACAAGCTAGTGAAATACATGGCTCGGAAGATTAGATCGTTAACAGTTAAATAGTGCAAAAGTCAAGCCCCCCGTCACCAGATGGGGGGCTATTGTTAGTTGTTATTTGTGTTATTTGTTATATCATGTCCGGTCAATTACCATGATTCCTGTAGGGGCGGGTTCACCAATAATATTTGCCAAAAACCGACATTCTCAAAAACCCGCCCCGGCCTATGTATTGTGCGCGATCTATCGGACATGATATTAGTTGTTTCAGCAATTACCAATTAGCAATTACCAATTATCAGTCGTAACAAATAACAAATAACAAATAAAAAATAAAAAATAAAAAATAACCTATTACTATGTCTCTTTCTGCTTTACCTCACAAAGTTATCGGCGTTGCTGTCATCTGGAATGAACAGGGACAAATTTTGATTGACAAAAGGCGTAAACAAGGACTACACGGCGGTTTTTGGGAATTTCCTGGCGGTAAAATAGAGCCTGGGGAAACCATCGCAGCTTGTATTAAACGGGAAATTATGGAGGAGTTGGGGATCGTCATAGAAGTTGGTGAGAGCTTAATGACGATCGAACACGACTACACTAAATTTACAGTGACGCTTTGTGTGCATAACTGCTATTACGTCAGCGGTGAACCGCAAACCCTCGAATCTGATGAAATTCGCTGGGTGACACTAGATGAACTTGACCAATTTACTTTTCCCAAAGCGAACGAACAAATTATTGCTACTCTCCGTAAAAATTTAACTGTTAACTGATAGCTAATAACTGATAACTGTTAACTAATTTTTATTTTTGGAGTGGCAATGTAAAATGAAAACAACTGCCTTTATCGGGTACGGAATCGACCCAGATTTGACCGTAATGGGCGCGGATGATGCCCTGACAAAGAGACAGTCCAATGCCGTAACCGTCTTGTGATTTGTCTCGCTGCAACCGGAAGCTGTCTTCAAAAATGCTTTCGCAATTTTCTTGGGGAATTCCCGGCCCGCTGTTACCAATGCTGACTTGAACTTTGTAAGCAGTACGGTGCAGTATGGAAATACTCACAGTTCCTTGTTCTGGGGTATACTTGCTGGCGTTGTCGAGTAGGTTGGCAATGACTTGTTTGATGCGATCGGGATCGGCATAAACTAAGGGCAAATCTGTGGGAATATCTGTCTCCAATTTCAGACTTTTAGCTTGAAATTTGTCTTGAAACTGAAGCAGTACATCTTGACAAATTGTCCCCAGTTGGATTTTTTTTGGTTCCATGTGCAGTTGGGCTTTTGTACCCCTAGCTGCTTGCAGGATATCTGTGATCATGCGATCGACAATCCGAATTTGCCGCCTTGCTTGTTTCATCAAATGAGTCGCCAGAGTCGGTGTCAAACGTCGTGTTTCCCCATCTTTCACCTTCTGATTTGACTCCAAAGTCTCCAAAGCCAAAGAGGCGGCCGTCAAAGGATTGCGGAGGTCGTGAGCTAGCATGGCAATAATCCGGTCTTTCAACTGTAGCTGCTCTTCCAGGTGTTCTTTTTCCTGTTTTAGCCGAAAAACTTCATCAGCAAGTTGCACCAGTTCAACGGCGCAAGCAACCGAATAAATGGGTTTTGGGTCGGCCAAGGTTTCAGCCAGAAGTGTAGCAGACTGCTGCTGGGCGGCGTATTCTTCTACCGACAACTGCCAACGGGGCCACCAGTGTTCCAATTGGGCGCTCAAATTACTGCCGGCGAGGGTTTGTCGAGGGTCGGGATGAATTTTGAGCAGCGAGGGAGTGGCTACGACTTTAAAGTGTTCGGCCAAATCGGGCTGTTCCCCTACATCGATGATTTGAAGTTCAAAGTCCCACTTTGCCTTCAAATCTTTTAGGGATTTGCGGATGTGTTTGGTCTGTTCCCTGGAAGAGGGACGCTTGTCTACGAACAGCAAAAGCTGTAGAACCGATTCGGAGGTGGCCGGCTGTTCAGGTGAACAGTCGGTGTCCTGACCGTTGGTTTGATTGAGGTTATTCAATTTGTCGATCGGGTGAAAACAATTGACCATTACCGAGCCCAGTTATTTCACTATCTACTTTAATTTAATACTTACTTTAGATTTGTGCTAATCTCCGATAGTTTGATGAGGGTGGAAAGATGATATTTTTGAGCGGCAAGCAAAATTCGTCGCTGAATGAGGTGATGAAGGTGGCGGCGGTTTTTTTTGTGCTGTGCTTGTTGTTGACGCTGCATCGCTACTACAGCTTTTACGCTACTTACGACCAAGGCATTTTCAATCAACTTTTTTGGAATGGTACTCACGGTCACTTGTTTGAGAGCTCTCTCTCTTCGGCTTTGTCCACTAACGTGGTTCACCAAAATCAGATTCCAGAAGTATTTTACTATCGGTTAGGACAGCACTTCACCCCGGCGCTGATGCTGTGGCTACCAATTTACTCACTGTTTCCCTCTCCTGTCACTTTGACGGTGTTGCAGGTGACTTTGATTACGGCAGCGGGTTTAGTCCTCTACCCTCTGGCCAGACACTATCTAGAGCCTCGGCTGTCGGCGGCAATTGTCGTCAGCTATTACTGCGCTAACGCGGTAATTGGCCCGACATTGGGAAATTTTCATGATGTTTGCCAAACTCCGCTGTTTGTTTTTAGCTTGCTGCTGGCGATGGAGAAGCGCTGGTGGCCCCTGTTTGGGATTCTCGCAACTTTGATTTTGGCGGTGCGGGAAGATGGGGGAATTGTTTTATTTGGGGTCGGAGTTTACTTGATCTTGAGCCGACGCTATCCTCTGACTGGCTTGGCTGTGTGCATTCTCAGTTTTGGTTACATGATTGTCTTGACCAATCTGATTATGCCTTTGTTTTCTGATGACATCTCCCAGCGGTTTATGATGGAGCGCTTTGGTCAATATGCTGATGGTGATGAAGCTTCGACTCTGGAAATTATTTGGGGAATGGTGAGCAATCCTGGGCGGTTGGTTGAACAATTATTTACGCCGTTTTTTGGTAAGATAAAATACCTGCTTGGTCAATGGTTGCCGTTGGCTTTGGTTCCTGCTGTAGCGCCTGCTTCTTGGACGATCGCGGGATTTCCATTGCTGAAGCTATTTTTAGCGAAAGGAGAGTCGGTATTGGCGATTAATATTCGCTATGCGATGACTGTGGTTCCAGGGCTGTTTTATGGGGCGATTTTGTGGTGGGCCGATCGCCAAAAGGAAGAAGATAAAATTAGGAGCGGAGAAAAAACTGTCTTGCGTTTCCCTTCGGCAATGTTTCCTTTCCCTTCATCTGCCAAGTTTCGCCGATTTTGGTCGTTTTGTATCTGTTTGTCGCTATTTTTTACCTTCACGTCTAACCCAAATCGGACTTTTTCATTCATTTTGCCCGATGCGATCGAGCCTTGGGTGCAGGTTCCTCTGATCAGACAATGGCAGCACGTTTCTCAGGTGCGGCCTCTGTTAGCTCAAATTCCTGCGGATGCTAGCGTGTCAGCGACAAATACTATTGTGCCGATTTTGTCTAGCCGCCGGGAAATTCTCCGGTTTCCGATGTTGGAATTGCGAAATGATGCGAGGGAGACGGTGAAGATGGAATATGTGATTGCTGATATGTGGCAGTTGCAGCAGTATCAGACGGCTTTTCGCAGGGAACGGGGACAGTTGCGGGCGATCGTCCCACAGATCGATCGCCTATCCAATTCTCTTGAGTATGGAATTGTAGGCTTTGAAGATGGCGCGATTTTGATGCGTCAGGGGGCTGCTTCTGACTCTCTATCGGTGGCGGCTTGGACTCGTTTTCGCCGGGAATTGGAGCCGATTTTGAATAAAAAGTAGGCGGGAGGGCGATCGGTCTCAACCACCTATTTTCGTGCAGAAACCCAGTTTCTGCACCATTCCCAGTTATTATTGCTATCAAAATTCAGTGAGTGGTCATAAATTGGCGATCGACCAACTAATAAATTTGGGTATCATACAATAGATCTGTTAACTATAAACATTAAGATCTATAAATTCTGTGGAGGGCTAAGAACTGTATCGTAATTTCTGAACAAATCTAGACAAATCTCCAAAATCGTCCATATAATCAATATGGGAGATCAAGTAAATACATCAGAGGCCAAAAACAAAATGCTTCTCTCTTTCAAGACGGAATTAAAACCGAATAATCGGCAGATGACGCAATTCCGTCAACATTGTGGAGTTGCCAGACACGCCTATAACTTTGGGAATGCCATCATTCTTGATATTTTGAAACAACGAGAAACCGACAAATCGGTTAAAGTTCCCAATGCGATTGACTTGCACAAGCGGTTAATTGCTGAAATTAAGCCGTCCAACCCCTGGTACTACGAATCATCCAAAGCAAGTCCTCAACAGGCACTAGCAGAAGTGAGGACAGCTTGGGATAGATGCTTCAAAAAAGTTTCAGCACAGCCTAGATTCAAGAAAAAAGGCAAGTCTAAAGACTCTTTTTATCTGGAGCAAGGCACTAAAGCCAAACCAGCAATTCGTAATGACGGAAAACGAATCAAGCTCCCTAAAATTGGCTGGGTACTTTTGCATGAAACTTTGCCAATTAGTGCAGTGCATAATTGTGTAATCAGCCGTCAAGCCGATAGTTGGTTTGTCGCTATCAAGTACGAAGTTGAAAAACCCGCAGTACCCGCGAATCGACCGTCTGTCGGCGTTGATATTGGCATCAAGGAACTGGCTGTAACCAGCGATGGTAAAGTCTTTCCCAATCCCAAAGCTTATCGAAAGATGAGCAAAAAGATGAAATATTTACAGCGCTCAGTCAGTCGCAAGGTCAAAGGTTCTAAGAACCGATTAAAGGCGATTCGATTACTAGGTCGGCATCACGCAAAGATTGGTAATATCAGGAAAGATGCAATTCATAAACTCACTAACCACATCGCTAAAAACCACAGCATTGTAAAGATTGAAGATTTGCATATCAAAGCTTTCCTGAAAAACCATAAGCTAGCAGGAGCGATTGCTGACTGTGGAATGTACGAATTCAAGCGTCAATTGGAATACAAAACTGAGAAGTTTTCTAGCCAATTAATTCTAGTTGATCGTTTCTTTCCTAGCTCTCAGATTTGTTCCGGTTGCCATGTGCATCGCCATAAGATGCCACTAAAAAGCCGCACTTATCATTGTCCTGAGTGCGGGCACACTGAGGACAGAGATTTGAATGCAGCTAAAAATATCGAACGATGGTTTGAAGGAATTCACATTCCGATTCGTTCGGATCCAACGGTAAGTTCTACTCTTATTGCTTGTGGAGCAGACAAACCTCTCAAGAGTCATCTTGAGACTGCGTTGAAACAGGAAGTAAGCATCGAAACCATCAATGTCCATTTAAGTCTAGACTTAGGTAGTTTTGGGTAGGTCTTATAGAACGGAAGAGAGATGAAAATTTTAGTATTAGCGTGGGAGTTTCCTCCCAGAATCGTCGGCGGCATCGCCCGCCACGTATCGGAATTGTACCCAGAATTGGTGAAGCTGGGTCACTCCATTCACTTGATTACAGTAGAATTCGGTAACGCGCCGATGTACGAAGTGGTGGAAGGAATACAGGTGCATCGGGTGGTGGTGGGACACGCCCGCGACTTTTTCCACTGGGTAGCAAACCTCAACCAAAGCATGGGCCATCAGGGGGGCAAACTGATCCTGGAAGAAGGGCCCTTTGATATCATTCACGCTCATGACTGGTTAGTGGGAGATGCCGCGATCGCACTTAAGCATACCTTTAAAATACCCCTAATTGCCACCATCCATGCCACCGAATATGGACGCTTCAACGGCATCCACAATGAGGGACAGCGCTACATCAACGCTAAGGAAAATAGCCTCGCTTACAATGCTTGGCGGGTAATTGTGTGCAGCGATTATATGCGACGGGAAGCAGAACGGGTACTATCGACTCCTTGGAACAAAATAGAGGTAATTTATAACGGAATTAGGTCAGAAAAAAAGCCACGCTTGAATCAATTAGACGCGATTAATTTTCGCCGTAAATTTGCAGCAGACGACGAAAAAATTGTGTATTATGTGGGCAGAATTAGCTATGAAAAGGGGATTGCTGTATTCTTGAATGCTGCACCTAAACTAATTTGGAAAATGGGAGGAAAAGCGAAGATTGTAATTGTTGGTGGTGGTAATACAGATCATCTCAAACATCAGGCTTGGAACTTGGGAATTTGGAATAAGTGTTATTTTACAGGCTTCATGTTTGAAGAAGACCTCGACAAATTTCAGACGGTAGCTGACTGTGCAGTTTTTCCAAGTCTTTATGAACCTTTTGGAATTGTAGCTTTAGAAAGTTTTGCTGCAAGAGTGCCCGTGGTGGTTTCCAATGCTGGTGGACTTCCCGAAGTCGTACAGCACACGAAAACTGGTGTGGTGACTCAGGCAAATAATAGTGATTCTTTAGCCTGGGGGATTTTGGAAGTTTTGAATAATCCGGGTTATGGACAATGGTTGGTTGATAATGCTTATGAGGATTTGGAACGCCGATTTAGCTGGCAGAAGTTGGCGATGGAAACGGAGTGGGTTTATCAACGGGTGGTGGAGGAAAGGGCTGAGGTTGATTGGTAAGAATGTTGACTGTTCACGGTTCACTGTTCACGGTTCACTGTTCACGGTTGAGTAAAATATCAACTTTTTTAGAAGTTACACCGGAATGATATAGAAGTTACACCGGAATGATATAGAAGTTACACCGGAATGATATAGAAGTTACACCGGAATGATATAGAAGTTACACCGGAATGATATAGAGGACACCGCGAGTGCCTTAGTCCCTACCGAAAACAATATTGTAGGGACTAAGGCACTCGCGGTGTCCTAATTTTGGCTACTTCATTGAGAATCGCTATACTTGCAAATATTAAGGATTTGTAACACAATGATATGGATACACTCGACTTTAGCTTGAGTGGATTCGGAAGATTTCACAGGAATTCGCATCTTGAATATTTTTAGGGATATCGAACCCCAACCCAAACGCAACTTGCTGACTTTATTCGCCACAGGTCTGCTATTCTGGTCTAGTTTGGCTTCACTGCTGCCGACTTTGCCACTGTATGTCCAATTTGTAGGTGGTACAAAACAGCAAATTGGCTTTGTCATGGGTGCATTTGCGATCGGGCTTTTGTTTTCAAGACCGCAATTAGGTAAAATGGCTGATAGCAAGGGTCGAAAACAAGTTTTGCTTTTAGGTACTTTGGTAGCTGCGACGGCCCCTCTCTGTTACCTATTTGCTAAATCTATCCCTTTACTGTTATGTATTCGGGCTTTTCACGGGATTAGTATCGCCGCTTTTACCACGGCTTACAGCGCTTTGGTAACAGATTTGTCGCCGCCAGGAAAGCGGGGCGAATTAATCGGTTATATGAGTTTGGTAAGTCCGATTGGGCTGGCATTTGGGCCGGCTATGGGCGGATTTTTGCAAGCTTGGGTTGGTTATACTCCTTTGTTTGTGATGTCTGCTTCTTTCGCTACAATGGCTGTACTTTGTACTTGTCAAGTTACGGAACCAAATTTTGTGGAGTCAACAAAACCTGACTCCTTATCTAATGACAAAAATGGCAAAAATTATTGGCAAATGTTGTGGAATCCCCGCGTTCGGATTCCGGCTTTAGTTTTATTAGTAGTAGGTTTGGTATTCGGAACTCTGAGCACTTTTATGCCTTTGTTTGTACAGGAAACTAAGGCTGACTTTAATGCTGGATTGTTTTATTCAACGGCGGCAATTGCTAGTTTCGGTATGCGATTAGTGACGGGAAGGGCTTCGGACAAATATGGCCGTGGCTTGTTTATTTCTGCTGGCTTAATCTGTTACTGTTTGTCTATGCTATTGTTGTACAATGCTAGTAATACGAGTAGTTTTTTAATCGCAGCTTTGGTTGAGGGTTGCGCCGCCGGTACTGTTTTGCCGATGATGGTAACGCTGATGTCGGATAGGTGTGAACCTCAAGAAAGGGGTCGATTGTTTTCGCTTTGTATTGGCGGATTTGATTTGGGTATTGCGGTTGCGGGGCCGACTTTAGGTTTTGTGGCTGAACAAGTTGGCTACAGAAATATGTTTGGTTTTGCGGCTGGACTCGCTAGCTTGGCTTTGTTGATTTTTGCCACCCAGTGTAGCAAGGATTTGTCTCATTCGGTGAGGTTTGCGATCGGGCGAGGCAAAGATGTTTATGCTTTGAATCGGTGATTTGGTAGGAAAACAGGCAAGATGCCTGTTCCACAAAGAGTAAATTTTTGGGTTGTGGGGTGGGCATCCTGCGATTTGGTAGGAAAACAGGCAAGATGCCTGTTCCACAAAGAGTAAATTTTTGGGTTGTGGGGTGGGCATCCTGCGATTTGTTAGGAAAACAGGCAAGATGCCTGTTCTGTTCCACAAAGAGTAAATTTTTGGGTTGTGGGGTGGGCATCCTGCCCGCCATTAAAAGGCTTATTGAGTATAAAGATACCAATTGAAAAAGTTATGAATCTTAAATCTTGACTTGGATTAATTTCTTAATTCAAGAATCAGAGTTTAAAACTCATAACTTTTAGTAGTGGGCTTGGAGGGATTCGAACCCCCGACCTCATGGTTCGTAGCCATGCACTCTATCCAACTAAGCTACAAGCCCCTGTTAAGTTCAGATTTAATCTAAGATTGATTAAGTTCTTTTCTCACAGAATCTAACAGTAACACCTTTATCAAAATAATGCAAGACATTTCTCAAACTTTTTCTAAATTGCCCGATCGCGCACTGCTAACTCACCTTAATAATAGCGGTGAAGCCCAAATGGTGGACGTTTCAGCTAAGGTGGCAACGGTGCGTCAAGCTGTGGCCGCTGCGAGGGTGCGGATGTCACCGGAGACTTTTGCGGCAATTGAAGCTGGGAATGCGCCCAAGGGTGATGTTTTGGGTACTGCCCGGTTGGCTGGAATTATGGCGGCGAAGCAGACGGCGAATTTGATTCCTCTGTGTCATCCTCTGCCGCTGAGTAGTGTGGAGGTGCAGGTGATACCGGATGCTGAGTTGCCGGGGTATGAAATTCGGGCTACGGTGAAAATTAAGGCGGAAACTGGGGTGGAAATGGAGGCGATGACGGCGGTTTCGGTGGCGGCGCTGACTTTGTATGATATGGCGAAAGGGTTGTCGAAGTCGATCGCGATCGAATCAATTCGACTCGTCAGTAAAACTGGTGGCAAATCCGGGGACTATCAGAATTTGGAGGCATAAATTCATGTCTTGAGAGGGATGCAGCATTCAAAAAGCTGCATTTATGATTAGAATAGGCATAGAACTACTAACAGAAAGTGAAAAGCTATGCCTCCTCGTTGGCCCCGCAAACCCGATCGCAATGATCCAGAATACCGCCGTTTAGATGATCGGATGAATTTTGCGATTCATGTGGGTCTTTTTTCGGCTTCTAATTCTGGTTTGTGGTTTGTTCACAATTTGCAGAAGGCTGATTGGCCTTGGGCTGTTTCGGTAACTGGTGGATGGGCAGTGTTGGTGTTTGTCCATGCAATTTACCATTTTGCGATCGCCGATTATTCGCCCCTGACTAAGGATTCTGGTTGAGGGGTGTTATCGGCGATTTGTTAACTCTTTTAACCGATCGTAAATAACTTACTTTTTTAGATATGGCTAATACTACCACACAGGTGATCGAATCTTTGGCAGCCGAAATCGGTGAAAATGTCTATATTGACATTGCTAAGTGGCATTTGTATCTAAGAGATGCCCATTTGCATACGGTTGTTGCGGAACAACTTTATACACTACTGGAAGATGGCAATTTAGATGCGGATAGAGTTGGGCAAGTTTTGCAAAGTATTCCAGTCAAGTTGGGTGCGGGTAAGCGGGAAGTGCCGTTAGCTGATTTGATTCCGATGCAGTGTCAAGTTAAGTTGATGGATGTTTTGGAGGAGTTTCAGCGGAAGATGTGATCTCAATTGCCGCCACTGATATCTCTTGGGCGTTAAAATTAGGATCGATCGCCTTTACCCGATCGCCCATTTGGACGATTAAATCAGCCACCTGTTCAGGTTTGGTGAAATCTAAGGTTCCGGTTTGGATGCGATCGGCGGTATTTCTATAAGGGTATCCTTTTGAAGTTCCCCTACCGACTGGATTGAAAGTTCAGGGAGTAATTATTGCGGATCAAATCAAGTGTTTAGACTGGAAAGCTCGCGGTGTTAGATTCGTTGAGTCTGTATCTGAAGAGGTGATTGAGGAGGTGCAAATCAAAATTGAGCCATTGTTACTGTGAGTAAATTGTGATTTACATTAGCACTTTGTTTAGTCGAAACGGAACTGTATGATGTGCAGGTAATTCCGGCGGTGCAAAAGCCGATGGCTTTGGGGTTTCAAACGGATGAAATTGCTCAGTTAATTACTTTGGAATTGTAACCGCTGATGGTGGCGGATATACGCTGATGGACGCGGATGAATACAGAATAGCTAAAGCCCGAACTTCTTTAAGAAGTCCGGGCCCTAATACCGATCGCGCTGATTAACCGAATAACCTACACCAAAGCAGGTACTTGCGGCCAACGGTTCATCACTTTACCAATAACGGCCAATTCTTCCATCAACTTGTCGAACTGATCCGGTGTCAAAGATTGCGGCCCGTCAGACAAAGCTTTTTTGGGATTCGGGTGCACTTCAATCATCAGGGAATCAGTACCAGATGCGATCGAAGCAAAGGCCATTGAAGGCACAAACTGAGACCAACCGGTGCCGTGACTGGGGTCAACCATAATTGGTAAGTGAGTCAGAGTTCGCAACACAGGAACCGCCGACAAATCTAGTGTATTCCGCGTATACTGGCGGTCATAGCCACGAATGCCGCGCTCGCACAAAATCACGTTCGGATTACCAGCAGCCATGATATACTCAGCAGCCATCAACCATTCTTCAATGGTTGCAGAAATGCCACGCTTCAACAAAACTGGTTTGTCTTGAGCTCCGACTTTCTTCAATAGGGAGAAATTCTGCATATTTCTGGCCCCGACTTGAACCACGTCTGCTACTTCCACGATCGCACTTAAGTCGGCCGCATCCATAACTTCGGTAATAATCCCCAAACCGCTAGCTTTCCGCGCCGCCGCTAACAATGCCAAAGCACTCTCGCCGTGTCCTTGGAAAGCGTAGGGAGACGTTCTCGGTTTGTACGCTCCACCGCGCAGAAAATGAGCACCAGCAGCTTTAACTCGCATTGCCGTTTCGACAATCATTTCTTCGTTCTCGACGGAGCAAGGGCCTGCTACGATCGCGATCGGGTGATTCAAGCCGATCGTCACAATTCCCAGAGGAGTAGCAACTTCTACGGCGCTTGGTTCTCCTTGGCGGTACTCCAAGCAAGCGCGCTTGTAGGGTTTTTCCACTCGTAATACTTCCTCAATCGAGGTGCTCATTTCGCGAAGCTGCATCGGTTCGAGCTCGGCGGTGTCGCCTACCAAACCTATGACAACTTTGTAGCGTCCGACTATTTTTTCTGGTTCCAAACCCCAGTTAGTGCGGAGTTCTTGGTCTAGGCGATCGATCTCGGCTTCTGGAGTGCCGGCTTTCATTACAATAATCATATTTCTTTCCCTTCTCTCTTGGGCTAAACACGCATTATCACACGGATTGACTGATGGCTGTTAGCTGTTGACTGTTGACTGATGGCTGTTCACTGCTGACTGTTGACTGATGGCTGTTAGCTGTTGACTGTTGACTGTTAGCTGTTGACTGTTCACTGCTGACCAATGACCAATGACCAATGACTAATGACTAATGACTAATAACTAATGACTAATAACTAATAACTAACTTTTCGGTTTCGCCGATCGCCATCCTTCTCGCATCCGTCCAAAATTAATATTAAATTCTTCCCACCCCAGAATACTCCCAGCAATTTCTTCATCCCAGGAAGCGGACAGGACTCCGTAACTCAATCCGAGTACACCTAAACCAAAACAGCCCATACTTACCAACAATACAGCCGTGTTGGGTAGGTCAAACAAGCCTTTGCTGACTATCAAATAGCTCACAAAAAATGTGGAAATTCCCAAGATTGTCGGTAGACCACAGAATACCGCTATGCGGGATATCATGCGTTTGCTGACAACTTCTGGGATAGATTGCGCCTGTTTTTCGGTTTTGCTAGCTTTGGGCTGCTTGTCGGCAGACTTTGATGCTAATGCTGTGTTTGTCGTTTTGCCGATTTTATTGGCTTTCGGTTGTTTGTCGGTAGACTTTGGTTCTACTGCAACATTTGCTGTTTCGGGTTCTGTGGGCTGTTTAGGCGCTTTTTTCCGATTTTTTACTGGTTCAAAAGGCAGACGCTGGCGGGGTGGTTCGGAGGACATATTTTATAGCAGAAGGAAGAAGGAAGAAGGAAGAAGGAAGAAGGAAGAAGGAAGAAGTAAGAAGGGAAATGCCGTTATAGTAATATTTTCAGCGATTCAGAACCTATTAATTGCTCCTAATCGTCTTGGCGGTTCCTAATGTTTCCAACTTTAAATTTCGGACATTTATTCAGTAGACATCTCCCAAAACTCTTGTGGGGTAGGCATCTTGCCTGCCCTTGCCTGACTTTTATCGAGATGGCTAATGAATATTGTCGCAAATTTTGGCTTTGGTGTTTAGCCGCGGATGCCTAGACGGGCAATCAATGCTTTGTAGCGATCGACATTTTCCTTTTGCAGGTAGGCTAGCAAGCGCTTGCGGCGACTGATCATCATCATCAAACCACGTCTGGAAGCGAAGTCTTTTTGGTTGATTTTCAGGTGGGCGCTGAGTTTGCTGATGCGATCGGTCAGCATTGCAACTTGCACGTCTGGCGATCCGGTATCGGTTTCATGGGTTTGGTAGTCGCCCATGATTTCTTGTTTGCGTTCTTGTGTAAGAGCCATGAATTGCTTTTAGGTTTTTTTGTACTATCTCACAATCCATGAGTATATCACAGGGGAACTGTCAAGGATCAATTTTGCGATCGCACTTGTGAACAGGCAAGATGCCTGTTCCACAAATACTCAACAGGCAAGATGCCTGTTCCACAAATACTCAACAGGCAAGATGCCTGTTCCACAAATACTCAACAGGTGTTCCACAAAGAGTCAACAGGCAAGATGCCTGTTCCACAAAGAGTCAACAGGCAAGATGCCTGTTCCACAAATACTCAACAGGCAAGATGCCTGTTCCACAAAGAATTAGTTCTGTTGTGGGGTGGGCATCCTGCCCGCCCTTAAAAAGCTGATTGAAAATTATCGGCTTAAATAGGTAATCGCCTCTTTGATCCAATCATCCGCATTACTTTTATTTGCCAAACTCCCATCTTGACTCAGGGTTTGCAGCGCTTGCAGGACTTCGGCCCCGGTGTAACCCATCGCTAGCAAAACCATCTCGACTTCTTCTTGAATAGCTGGGGGGACTCCGGCTGCGACGGAGGTGGTCAAACCTTCCTGCTGTCGCCATTCTGAGAGTTTACTTTTGAGTTCGAGGGCTAAACGTTCTGCGGTTTTAGCGCCGACACCAGGGGTTTTGGCGAGGATGCGGGTATTGCCGCCGACGATGGCTTGGACTAAATCTGACAATCCTAGAGTATCTAAAAGTGCGATCGCCAGTTGAGCCCCAACACCGCTAACACTGGTTAACAGTCGAAACAGATCCCGTTCGGTGGCGCTACCAAAACCATACAATACAATTTGGTCTTCCTTAACTTGTTGATGAGTAAAGATTTGGGCGATTTCCCCAGAGTTCGGCAATTGACCGGTCACGCGGGGCAAAATTTGGATTTCATAACCAATTTGATTGACTTCGAGAGTCAGGATGACGCGGTTGCTGCCTTTGGCGATATTGGCGACAGTGCCTTTGAGATAGCTAATCATATTTTGAATAAATAGTTAACAAAAGCACGATATTTTTTTCACACTGACTTAATACTATTGTATAACGCTGCTACTTGTTATTCCGTAGGTTGGGTTAAGCGATAGCGAAACCCAACACTCATTAATTGGAAGTTGGGTTTCGTCCCTTAATCCAACGTACTACTGCTAGTGTAATTGAGTCATTTTCAACTCAAAATCAGATTCCGTTTAACCAAAGACAAATCTGCATTCCCAAAATTCATCACAAAAGCCACATTTAAGTTTTCCAAAGACTTGATAAACCACATAATTTCACCAGAAGTTTTACCTTCATAATGGTTGAACAAAATCGCAAATCTCTTTTCCAACTCCGGTTTAACTTGACCAGAAAGCAGTACCAATTTCAGCAGCAAACCCATTGTGCGGCTGGGGCCGAGATTGTAAACTAAATCATAAAAAACATAGTGGCTGGGATGTTGAGCATTTTCAACTACTAAAAAATTGAACAATTGATGACAAGTCCGAGCCAATAACACATTATTTAACTTCACTGAGTCATTTTCAGGCAGTGTATTTTTGATGTGCTTATACAAGCGAGCGTTAAATTGTCTCCCACCGTATTCTGGTTCCACCGCAGAGATTAAATATTCATACAAATCAAATTTAAATGATTGATAAGATGGATTAGGTCTGGCATCTTTCAGGAAAACTTTAGCTGACTCCTTATAGGTTCGATAACCCTTTACTTTTCCGGCAAATTCTCTGACAGCCAAGTGTAGTTCTGCATCGTTCAAAAGTGTCGGATTTGCCGTGGGTTGCACAATTCCGATCTCTGTATTTCTCGGCTCTACTAAATAATTTAAATATTGAGATAGATTACTCTCAAATTGCTTTTGTCTTTGAAATTGTAGGCGCTTGATGGTTTGTTGGTCTTCTTCAATACTACCTTTGCTCAGCAAAGAATAGCCGTACAAATAAGGATATCGACAAATTAATTCGCCCAAGGCACAATTAGACTCTTGTTGCTCAGGTTGAGAGCCTTGCTCTACAGCTTTTACCAAGCGTTCTAAAGTTACAAATTCTTCACTTTTGGTAAATAAATTTATTTGATGCTGCAAGCGCTTAACTATGTAAAATTCCATCCCAAATCGAGGAGAAGTCTGCTTAAATAAAGCTACTAATTTGCCGATCGCAAATTTGTGTTGTGAGTTCAATTGCCAACGGTTGATCGGGATGTAGCAGCAGCGGTGGAGGATGTATTTGAATTCCTGTTCCGCTCGCTTGAGAGAGACAATACTGTACAAAGTTGCTTCAATTTCGCGATCGGGATAACCCATACCATCGATAAATAGCTGCCGGAAACGCTCTATCACCTGTACCGGCGATTCTGTTTGTACACACGAGATAATGTGATTATACAATTTCTGCTCGTCGCTGGTAGCTGGAATCATCTCTAACAGTGCTGGGTTGACAATACTGCTGTCTGTAATGATTTCTGCAACTGGTGCGAAAACTACTTCTGCTTTTTTCGGCAAATCGCGATCGGGATTCAGGAAGCTATAGTGTTCTGGACTGAGTTTTTTATTCGCCGCCCAATCTAAGGCTGCTTGCAAACTTGAACCAGTCAATAACTGCGACTTATCTTGGCATTCCGAAGCCAGCCATGCTATCAGCGCTACTTTGTAAGGAGCTAGATTTCCCAACTCTTGTTCAACCCAAAAAACATTGAAAACCGATTCATAAATTCGATTGGCAACTATTAATTGATTTTGCGAATTTTTGACAACTAATCCTAACTGTTGTAATTCGATTTGTTCAGGAGATGAATCCGCAGCTACTCCCCGTGTCTCCCCTGATTTTTGAGCATCGGGTGGTTCCAAAATTTGCTGGTACAGGCATAGCAACTGGCTCAGCTCGCAGCGACTCTGGAAAATGCCTCGGCGAATTGCACTCAAATGTTCTGGTTTGTCCCAATCTTCCCAGTTTTTAAGGATTCTAATTTTTGTTAATTTTTCAACTTCTTGAACTTCACGGTTTCTGCCAATGAACGACCCATATTCAAGTACCAAATAACAAAGTTTTTGAGTCAAAAACGGTTGACCTCCTGTCCAAGCTAATATCTCTTGGAGCACTTTTTGAGGTCGAAAAGCTTTGAGTGCTAATCCTTTTGCGAGGGGCAAACTTTCGTGTAGATCAAATTGATCTAAAGTGATTTTTGTCGATATATGAAAAGGGTTGCAGTTTGGATATCCGATTAATTCTGAAGGCAATGCTACTCCGACTAAGGCAAAAGTAATCCGAGCATATTCTGATTTGTTGACTCGTTGGGAATGACAATTCCGAATCAAAGCAAAAAAATCTCTCGCACAAAAATTTAAATTCTTAGTGCCGTCAATCTCATCTATGAAAATTACTATATTTTGTCGTATTGATGTGAGCAGAACTTTTTCAATAAATAGCTCCAATCGCTGCACCGGTGGCAGTAGTTCGCGATCGTTCCACCATTTTAGAGCATCAAACTTATTGGTGATATTAAAACTATTTGCTATGCGCTGCATGATTGCTCCATACCACTTTTGAGGAGTGATATTTGGAGTGCTGATGCTTTTCAAATTAACGCCAGCAATCAATGTACCTTCTGTTTGCAGTCTCTTTGCCGTTTGCACCAGCAGGCTGGACTTTCCGGTTTGCGGCGGACTCGAAACATAGCAGAAGTTCCCGCCTTGGAGTTCTTCGTATAGTTCTTCATCAGCTCGCCGTTTAACATAGGTGGAGGCACTGACTGGGAGATATCCTCCGATTTGATATTGGTAACTTGAGTTTACTTCGGATGCCACCTGCTGATTTATCAAGACGCTTCACCTCTATGTTCTCTGATCGAAGGGCTACAAATTGCAATTATTTGTTACTTAATTTTATTGAAAATTTTTGTTTTTCTTTCTCTATTGTCTACTAAGTTATCCTGCTTATTCTCAATCTTTACTCTATCTTTGCAATCCGAAATCCTCCGATCGCACGATCGCACCCAAACCCTTGTTGTTATTTATACTGGTTTGCATCATCAGTATGTTGATTTTTAGTTTCAGGCGATCGAGAATGCCAAAATGTCTTGGTATTTAGGCTTTTCTGTTTACATTTTTTCACAATAGCACTTTCAAATTCATAGGACTGACGCACCATAACGAAATTATGTCATTTTGATCGATCGCCAAAAATCTCCATTAAGTCTGAGATGCTTGACCAAGAAATTGGGATACAAGCCCCGTTACTTCGACTACGCTGACTCACATCGCCTTTGAGGACGGCTTTTTGCTAGAATAAATTAAGTCGCCCTGTGAAGCGTCAAGAATCACCGTCCGCGACGGTCGGTGAGTATGTCAATAGCGTTCCACATAACAGTTGAAAGCGGAAGTCGTAAGTAAGTCGGTGGTATCATATTGTCAGGGAAACTCACAACCTTTCAGTTTCTGCCTTCAGCGCCAGCCTTTCTTCACAAAAGATTGGCTCGGCAATAGCTGGCAATAAAAAACCCCAGCTTATTGCTGAGGACTGCTTGAGTGGGAGATATCGTTAAATCTGCGTTTTTTTAGTTGACTTAGATTGCATGAAATTTCATGCTTGTAGAAGATGCGCCCTGATGGATTAACTACCCGATGGATGAACACCCTGATGGCATAACTCCCTGATAGATCAAAGCCCTGATGGCCCTTGCTCCACTACCCAAAAAAATCGGGTTGATGGATGATCGTGGATACTACTAACACGTCACTTCTGGAGCTTTTGATCGCTCAGGGTGTGCCTGTCTGAAATCATTATGGCAGGCAGGTTTCTCAGAAGACAAGTGGGCTATTGCATCAGTCCACTTCTGACAAGTTGGATTTGCCAAAAAGTGTCAATCTACGCAAATCAGGGTCATCGAACATGAAATACAGCATCTTAGTTTTAGGCGTATTCGATCTAGGTAGCGCCAGTGTAACTGCTCTTGCTCCGCAAGCAAAATTCGCTAGCACTGGTCGGGCTTTGGAGAGTTGTCCCGACTTCCAGTACACTGGAACGAATGAGGATGGGGAGCAGGAAGAAGTCCAAACAGGAAAAGGGTAGGAAATACTTGGCGCTCAAGTTATAGCTGTTGTCGTCCTGCGTCCGATAGGGGTGGTTAAAACTTCATCCTTCAACAGTCTATCTAAATTACGGGCGTGAATGGGAAAATAAAAAAGTGAGGGCGAGTCTGTGGGTGGAGTTTCCCTATTACTCAAACTCTTGAATTTCTGATTTTCTGGCCAATCAGATTTGGCTTTCATCCTATTTAATTTCATAAAAACCCAATGGACAACACACTCGTGACTACTCGCAAACAGCGGGTATTGACAAGAACCCAGGAACGCCGTCAAGCCACACCCAAAGAAAAAGAGCTAATTCACCTGCTGGCGAATTTGGCTTGTAGTTTGGTGAAATACGACGACAAACACGCCACCGGTAAGCAGGTACTCGCACCATCGGAACGGAAGTCGTTGGCTGAATGGCACTACCTGCGAGTTCAGCAAATTCGCCGGATCGAACGCAGTTTAGAGCCTGTAGCGACCTTGAAGCGCGTCTACTACAAGAGCATCCTCAGTCCGAGGGATTTGAAGTCTTTGAAGCTTCTGTGGCCTGAAGAGGACAAAAACCGAGTCAAGCGGGTCGATCCTGATCTGGATGATATCCTGAGCGAAGCTTTGGATCGGGGGGATACTTTGAAACAGTTGTTTCATTCGATCGAGGTTAAGGATCGCGAATTTTCGGCAACCGCGTGTCCAGGTGTAGTACCTCTCTGGGTGAAAGAGTGGGAACTTTCGGGATATGACATCAACTATTTTCCTGATTCTTTCTCTGCATGGGTTTCCCTCGTAGACGATTAGAAATTAGGACACGGCTTGGTCTTAGTCCCTACAATATTATTTTCGGTAGGGACACGGCAATGCCGTGTCCTCTGTATCATTCCGGTGCAACCGGAATTGATATGAATCGGGGTCAGAACCATTGTACAATGAGAAAAAACCAGGGCTTCAGCTAGTAGCTGATAGCTGATAGCTGATAGTTTCTCATGACTGACTCGATTTATACTTCTCCATTAGACTCGATCGCCGATACAGCCGATACAGCCGAACTCCGCTCTCAGTTGAGGACGGGTTCGGAAAAAACTCAACTGCAATTTCTGCAACAGATGGCAGATTCCGGTTGGGATGTGTTGATGGAATTTTTGTTAGAGCACAAGTCGGATGAACCGACGGCGGTGATGGGTAAGGCTTACCAAATTTTGTATCATGCTGATTCTCCGAAAGCGACGGAGTTTTTGCAAGCGCATTTTCCCACAGGAATTGTCCCGTTGCGATCGGACTCGAATATTGACTACACTCCGCTGCAACAATTATTGGCCCTACAGGAATTTCAAGAAGCCGATCGCTTGACTTTAGATAAACTTTGTGAATTGGCTGGCGAAACCGCGAGCGTCAGAAAGTGGCTGTATTTTACCCAGGTGGAAAGTTTGCCCGTGGCAGATTTGCAAACAATGAATACCCTGTGGAAAGTGCATTCCGAAGGTAAATTCGGCTTTTCAGTACAGCGAGAAATTTGGCTGAGTTCAAGGAAGAATTGGGATAAGTTATGGCCACTCATTGGCTGGAAAAAAGGGAATAATTGGACGCGATATCCCCAAGAGTTTATTTGGGATTTGAGCGCACCTAGGGGGCATTTGCCACTGTCGAATCAGTTGCGGGGCGTGCAGCCATTTTCGGCTTTGATGGCTCATCCGGCTTGGGTGAAATAATTTGTTCACATTTCTTGATTTTTCTTAAACTAGAAGTGTAAATCTACTCTGCTATTTGAATTTATGCTACTTCCAGCCGATCGACTCACCAAGCTAGACGACACCGACGACAACTTGTTCTATGCTTACCCCCGGTTTGTGACTCATGTAGACGAGGGATTCATTCAGCAATTAACGGATTTGTATCGGGAACGACTGAAACCGCATACTCAGATCTTCGATATGATGAGTAGTTGGGTTTCTCACTTGCCGGATGAAATGGAGTTTGCCCATGTCGAGGGGCACGGCATGAATCAAGAAGAATTGGCAAAAAATTCGAGACTGAATCATTATTTTGTCCAAAATTTGAACGCAAATCCCAAATTGCCCCTACCAGATGCTCAGTTTGATGCGGTGATTAACTGCGTTTCCGTACAGTATTTGCAACATCCCGATCGAATTTTTTCGGAAATACACCGAATTTTGAAACCCGGTGGCGTAGCAATCATCAGCTTTTCCAACCGGATGTTTTATCAAAAAGCAATTGCTGCTTGGCGAGAAGGCTCGGAGGGCGATCGGGTAAAATTAGTCAAGAGTTACTTTGATTTTGTCAAAGGAGCAAATATACCCGGATTTAGCAAGCCGGAAATAATTTTCAAAGAGTCCAGCTTGCCTAGTTTTATGAAAATGCTGGGTATGGGAAGTGGTGATCCGTTTTATGCCGTAGTTGCTTACCGCCAAAGTTAAGTTCTTGAGGTTCATGTTTCGCCCTCTTGCGATCAAATCTAAACTGTAAATGCAATAGGCGAAATGCCTGCTCTCAAACAAGCAATATACCTTGACATTTTTTAGGAAATATGACAGGGTATATTCAAAATTATATTAAACCTCAAAAAAACGATGCAATTTATAGAAAAATTAAAACAAATCAAAGAAAATAAATATGTCACAATTTTTATAATCAATTTTATTTTGTTGGTTCTCCTTACGAAATGTGACATTCAATCTAGTGCCGACGCTTCAAGAATAGCTACAGTTAAATCTTTGGTAGAATATCAGAGTTTTGCGATCGATAATTCTCAATTTGATAATTCTAAATTATTTACTATTGATAAGTATTTTTACAATAACCACTTCTATTCAGACAAGCCGCCACTGCCAGCATTTATGGGAGCTGCGGTTTATTTTATACTGAAAAACATAATCGGTATTAATTTTTCCAACAATTTTGCATTGACTTGTTATTTGATAACACTATTATCGGTGGGAGTTTCTGCTTGTGTAGGTTTAGTCTATTTTCACAAAATTTTGTTAGAAATATTCAAAACAAATGAGAATTGGGCAAACATAACAACATTTTTGGCGACGAATGCAACTTTGATTTTACCCTATTCACTTGTTTTAAATAACCATATTCTGGGTGCAGTAGTTATCATAGTTAGTTTTTACTATTTCTTAAAATCTGCTGAATGTAGTGACATAATCAGTATTATACTTTGCGGTGTATTTGTATCTATGGCGGGAAGTATTGATATCACCTGCTTTTTATTTATCCCATTTTATTTTGTATTTTTTCTCAGCAAATCCATCAAAATGGCAGGATTATTTTTACTTTCATGTATCCCTTTTATGATCGGCTATTTTAGTTTAAATATATATCTCTCCGGCAGCATAATTCCGCCAGCAATGAATGCAGCATTGTGGGAGTATCCAGGCTCTATCTTTAGCAAGCAAAATCTGTCGGGAGTAGCTACACAAAAGAGCTTTTTAGGTGCGCTTAGGTATGCCTTTACTTTGTATTTAGGCAATAGAGGATTTTTTTCACACACTCCTATAATGTTCTTCTCAGTTATGGGTATTCTGCAATTTTTTAGACAAAAGAAATTTTCGTACAACACGCCATACTTATACGGCATTACTGCCTCTGTAGCTTTCATGCTACTTTATACATTACGGACTGTTGATTACGGCGGCTATTCTTATGGAGTGAGATGGTTTGTCACTCCTATGCTGATCTTGTGTTTGCCACTAAGTCATATGGAAAACCAAGTCAGAAGTTCCCGGTTGCTGAAAAACTTTTTTGTAGTTATTGCTTGTATATCGATCGCAATATCTCTGACCGGCACTTATAATCCGTATACCAACGATTATACGGGAATGGTTTCCCTTCCAGGCGGTTACAATTCAAAATATACATTTCTGATTAATGCCAAGAATATCATATATGATTCTTTCGTTATGTACAAATTATGCTTAATTACCAGCACTATAGCGATATATGTTTTGTTCTACAGGTTATTACAAAATCTCAAGCAAAATCCCAATACATCTCCCTAAAATGCAGGGGAATACCAATGTCAATGAGTCAGAGTAGAATGTATAAATACTGACAATGATTAGAAGTAAGCTGCGGCAAACCAAGAATCTCCTGTGATATCATTAAGCAAAGGGTGAAAGTGTCTATCATAAGAGTCACAGAAAAGATTATATTTTAGCAGGAAACAAGTATAAAGAGGTCAACATGGAAAAAGAACAAGACCCTAATCTCGTAGCAGTTGGCAGCCAAAGCAGACAGGTGCAGCAATTCGTCGCCGACGAAGGAGAAGAGTCAGGCGAAAAACCTCAAAAAGCATTGAATATAGCCCCACTATTAAGGACTTTTCAGCGAAAATCTCTAATTATTATTGCCCTTGTAGGCATGGCAAGTGGTGGGATAGTTTATCAGATCAAAGGTAGCAAGAAAACCTATCAAGGTGATTTTCGGATATTAGTCGAACCGGTGACAACTGAAGCCAGGATTGCCGATCCCTCTTCTCTCACTAATCGCGAAGGCGGAGTGCCTAGTCGAGATTTTTTTAGTCTAGATTACGCAACTCAACTGGAAATTCTCCAGAGTCCTCAGATGCTGTTAGCAATTACAAAACAAGTCCAAAAGCGAGATCCAAAATTTACTGAGGAGATTCTAAAAAAAGGATTAGTGGTGTTTCGCCTTGGAGAAAATGAACTAAGTAAAACTAAAATTTTGGAAGTTCGATTCTTGGGTCAAGACCCTAAATTAGTTGAGTTTGTTTTACAAGAAACTAAAAAGAAATATTTAAAGTATAGCCTAGATGAACGCAAAAGTCGCATCGGTGAAGGTGTTAAATTTATTGAAGACCAACTTCCCGGACTCAACAAGCGTGTCAATGACTTGAAGTCAGAGTTGCAGGTTATACAACAGCAGCAAAGGATTGCCGATCCTAAAGAACAAGGAGCACAATTGATCCTGCAAGCTCGCACTATAGAAACTTTAGAGTCTGACACTCAAAGGCTTTTACAGGAGCAGAAAATGCTTTATGCTAACTTGCAAAAACAGTTGGATTTTACACCAAATGAAGCTATTGCTGCATCAGCTTTAAGTGAAGAACCTCAGTACAAAGAATTGCTGACTAAGGTTAAGGAAGTAGAAGGTCAAATTGCCGTAGAAACTGCTCGGTTTAAATCTGCTAATCCCATCGTGGAAGCTTTAGAACGGAAACGGACGAATTTAATCGGGTTACTCAATAAGCAAACCGATCGCATTTTGGGTCAAAATTTAGTCGGTGCGGAAGCGAATTCTAAAGTCAAGAATTTCCAAAACTCGATTCGGATCGGCTTGATTAAACAGTTGGTTGATACTGCTAACCAAGTTCAAGTTTTAGAGGCTCGCAATGAAGCAATCACGAAGACTAAAAATAATTTGAATCGACAAGCAAGAGAATTTCCTACGGTAGCGCGACGCTACAACGAATTGCAACAACAACTAGATATAGCAGCCCGCACGCGGGATCAACTTTTGACTCAGCGGGAAACGCTGCGAGTACAAGCTGCTCAAAGCCAAATACCTTGGGAAATAATTTCTGAGCCTCAAATACCAAAAGGCATTGATGGTAAGGAGATTGCTATTCCATCTAAAAATACAAACAAATTAATGATGGGGGTTATTGGGGGGCTAGTGATGGGTATTGGGCTGGCGATTTTAATAGAAAAAATACGCAATATATTTTACTGTGCTGACGATGTTAAAGATGCTTTTTCAGCGCCTTTGTTAGGCTCAGTTCCTATTAACAAGAAGGCTCACAAATCTTATCCTTCTATTGCGAATGCCTATGAAGTGCTTGAAAAGAAGGAGGAGAAGCACAAAA
The DNA here is from genome assembly GCA_004294385.1 of Oscillatoriales cyanobacterium. Taxonomy (GTDB): domain Bacteria; phylum Cyanobacteriota; class Cyanobacteriia; order Cyanobacteriales; family Microcoleaceae; genus Microcoleus. The sequence goes on from REAP01000088.1 coordinate 30,710, forward strand.
AAAATGCTGCGGAATTTATAGAAGCTTTTGATTCTCTTTATACTAACATCCGCTTTCTTTCTTCCCATCGACCGATCGCCTCTTTGGTCATCGGTTCGGCTACATCGGGGGAAGGAAAATCTACCATCGCTTCAAACTTAGCTCACGTTGCAGCGCTGGCCGGTCAGCGAGTGCTGTTAGTAGATGCCAATTTGCATTCACCTAATCTTGACTTGTTGTTGGGGTTGCCGAATTCAAAGGGTTTGAGCAACTTGCTGGAAAATAAAATTGAATTCAATGAAGTGATTCAGCGATCGCCCATAGTGGATAATCTGTTTCTACTAACTGCTGGGATTCCCTTACCGGGTACTTCCAGACGGCTTGCTTCATCTCAAATGCAATATTTAATGTCAGAGTTTAATGCCATATTTGACTTGGTTATCTACGATACGCCCCCGCTGGTTGAGAGTAAAGATGCTAATTATTTGGCGGCACGCACAGATGGAATACTGATGGTGGTATCGGTTCATAAGGTAAAGTTTTCTGTAGTCAAGAAAGTTTTCGCTCAATTAGAAAATTTTGGCATTCCGTGCTTGGGAACAGTTGCAAATCATTTGGGTAAACAGAAAAAGTATCAGCCATCAAAAGCACCTGTAGTGGAAGATAAAAATGAATATTTGAATTTTTCGGCAGTACCGTCTAGTATAGCTAAGTTAGCTCCGAAAAAAGAGTGAACTGTCCGTGGAAGGCTTCAGTGCGATGCTTTGGGATACCCGGCCCTTCGACCCTTCGACGGAGTTTATCCTGAGCCCTTCGGCTACGCTCAGGATAAACTGCGTCGAAGGGCTCAGGGCGACGCTCTGCTCAGGGTACTAATCGCGGTATCCTGAGCCCTTCGACTTCGCTCAGGATAAACTCCGTCGAAGGGTCAAAAGGTCGAAGGGTCAAAAGGTCGAAGGGTAGGAAACGTAAAATTTAAATGCGCCTTAGCTTATGAAACCATATCAAAAAATAGCTATCAATGAATGCGGCGAAGCTTTAGTTCCGATTCCTGTTGAATTATTTGCTTTTGAATTCCCGCATCCTTATCAAAAATTGGGTGCTCCTTATCAGGACAGCAAAGCTGATTCTCCTTACTATCTACGTCAAGGAGTTATGGATAGTTTAATTGTTGCTCAAAAGCAGTTGCAGCAATTTTATCCAGATTTGCAAATTCTGATATTTGATGCTTATAGACCGGTGGAAGTGCAGCAATTTATGGTAGATTTCACGTTTGGTGAAATTGCCAAGGCTCAAGGTTGTGAATTGCCAGTTTCCGAAGAGAAAAGGCAATTAATTCTAGAGCAAGTATATGAATTCTGGGCGGTGCCGAGTCTCGATCGCACTACACCGCCTCCTCACAGCACAGGTGGAGCGTTAGATGTGACTTTAGTCGATCGCCAAAATAGGAAAATTGATATGGGTTCTGCGATCGACGAAATCTCAGAACGTTCTTATCCCGATTATTTTGCTACCAGCAATGAGCCAGCAGAACAAGAATTTCAGTGTCGCAGACAAATATTAAAAGATGCGATGGTTGCTGCTGGTTTTCGACAGCATCCTAACGAGTGGTGGCATTTTTCCTTGGGCGATCAGATGTGGGCTTGGTCGATGAGTCAACACCCTGGCGACAATCAATTTGTAGCCCGATACGGCCGTTATTGAAAGAAGGAAGAAGGAAGAAGGAAGAAGGAAGAAGGAAGAAGGAAGAAGGAAGAAGGAAGAAGGCCCAACGACTGCGTTTATGCTGAGCCCTTCGGCTACGCTCAGGATAAACTCCGTCGTTGGGCTCAGTGCGCCGCTTCGCTCAGGGTACGAAGAAGACAGCGAACAGTCAACAGCGAACAGCGAACAGTCAACAGTCAACAGTCAACTGTATCAGAATAGACCTCAGCTCTTGCCAGCGGAGGAATGGTGCTTTAAGATTAATGAGAGCGAAAAGGTGCAGGCAAATCCAGTCAGCACCGCAAACCCTAAAGGATAACTTAGAGTTCACCAAATGAAAGCATTAATCCTCTCTGGCGGCAAAGGAACACGTTTGCGTCCCCTCACCTATACGGGTGCGAAGCAGTTGGTTCCTGTGGCAAATAAGCCCATACTGTGGTATGGAATTGAGCTAATTGTGGCGGCTGGGATTACCGATATTGGGATTGTGATTAGTCCCGAAACGGGAGAAGAGGTGAAGGCGAAAACTGGTAATGGCGATCGCTTTGGTGCACAAATTACTTATATCTTGCAAGATAAACCAGCGGGACTGGCTCACGCGGTGAAAATTTCCAAGCCATTTTTGGGTGATTCTCCGTTTATCATGTATTTGGGAGACAACTTAATTGAAAGTCAATTACATCCGTTTTTAGAGACTTTTAAGAGTAATCAACTCGATGCTTTGATTATGCTACGGGAAGTTAGCAATCCTAGTGCTTTTGGTGTGGCGACAGTTGATGAAAAAGGGCAAGTATTGCAGTTAGTAGAAAAACCAAAAATTCCCCCTTCTAATTTAGCAATGGTTGGGATTTACTTTTTTGCTCCTACGATTCACGAGGCGATCGATCAAATTCAGCCTTCGGCCCGTGGTGAACTCGAAATTACTGATGCTATTCAACAGTTGATCAATCAACACAAAAAAGTAGAAGCCTCCAATTTAGAGGGTTGGTGGTTGGATACTGGGAAAAAAGATGATTTGCTGAGTGCAAATCAAATTATTCTCGATAGCCGTCTTGTAGCTTCAACAGAATTAAAAGTAGATGCGACAAGTCAAATTATCGGGCGAGTGCAAATTGGTGCAGGAAGTGAGATCGTTAATTCTACAGTTCGCGGGCCGGTAATAATTGGTGAAAATTGTCGCATCGAAAATTGCTTTATTGGGCCTTACAGTAGTATTGCCGATCGCGTCACGATGATTGATGCCGATATTGAACATAGTGTAATCTTGGAAGCTGCTAAAATATCTGGAATTCAGCAGCGAATTGTGGACAGCGTAATCGGGCAAAGAGCTCAATTAACAAATGCTCCGATTCGTCCTAAAGCACTCAGGTTTATGATTGGTGATGACAGTCAAATCGAGTTGGTTTAAGTTCTGATATTGCCTTGTATCGGCGGCAAGGACACGGCAGTGTCCATTGATGTCAACTTAAGGTAAAACCGATAGTCCGACAGGGAATGAATTCCCTGTCTCAAAGCTAAAGTCCTCTCAAGAGGACTGAAGAGAGGAATTTTAACTCATTAGTCCTCTTGAGAGGACTTTAGCTATTAGACAGGGGTTGAGACTTCTGTCGGACTCGCGGGCCCACAGACGAACTTGGCGGGCTGACAGCTTAAGTTGACACTAATGGGCAGTGCCGTGTCCCTACAGTTATTCAAAGGAGATGAAAGTTTGCAGTCTGAAGAAATACCAACTCAACAAATAATCGATAAATTGCGACAAACTTTAGAGCCGCGAATTGGTGTTGCTGATCCGCTTTTGTCTGGAAGGGAAAAAAGTGCGATCGGCTTTGATGAAGAAGACGAAGATATCGCCTTGCTAAAAACGGGTTTTGATATTTATAATATCCCAATTACCTCTTATCAAAGAAGGCTTGGTTCCGTAGTTATTGCAGTTAGAAAAATCGTCCGAAAATTACTCAAGCCCGTATTAGAAAGACAAGTAATTTACAATTTTGCCAATACCCGTGTCGTTCAAACATTGAGCAGTCAAGTACAAAAATTACAGCGGAATCAGCAAATTCTAGATCAAAAGATGACCTCTGAGTTTAGCAATCAGTCTCCTGAAGTTACAGCCAAAATTGAGCTTCAACAAGCAGCGATCACAGCACTGCAATCTGAAATAGAGCAAATAAAAGTTGTACAGGAGCAGCATACTGCTATGTTAGAGGAAATTAGGGCTCAATTGCTCGATCGACAAAAGTGAAAAATCCAAGATGACCACACTACCAATATGCTCACTAATTATAGTTAACTATAACGGCTTTCGCCAAACGAAAGATTGCTTAAAATCTCTACAAAAACTTGCGTATCCAGAACAACAACTAGATTTAATCTTAATTGACAACTGCTCTCAAGATGATTCAGTTCAAGGTTTGCGCGAACTCTTTCCGAAGGTTCGCATTTTTGTGAATTCCGTCAATAACTTTGCGAAAGCTCTGAACCTAGGAATCAGCCAAGCTACAGGAAAGTATATCGCATTTCTGAATAATGATGCGACTTTGGATAGTCGCTGGTTAGAAATCTTGGTTAAACGGTTAGAAACAAACCCGAAGGTGGGTGCTGTTAGCGGTAAATTGCTGTTCAAAGACGGGCGGATTAATAGTGTCGGAATTCAGCAATTACCTAATTTTTATTGGCGAGATGTTGGTTTTGGTGAGAAAGATTCGGGACAATATGATGCAGAACTTACTGTGGAAGGTCTTTGTTGGGCTACGGTGCTTTTTCGTAGGGAATGTCTTGAAGATGTTGGGCCGATAGATGAAGATTTTGTGATGTATTTTGAGGATGTTGAGTTTGCGAAACGCTGTCAAAAACGGGGTTGGGAAATGCTTTATACTCCCGCAGCAATCGCACATCACGAATACCGGGGTTCGAGTCGGGGAAGCAAACTCACGGAGTATTTCTGCAATCGCAATCGTTTTTTGTATTTGGCAAAACATGAGCCTTTGCAATTAGTTTCGGCGATTCATACTTCGGATTTTTTTACTAATAAACAGTACGATTTGTTGTTCGAGAGTATATTTGTAGCGATTAAGAAATTGCTGGAGTATCAGAAGCCGGAAATAGTTGAAATTGTATTGTCGCAATTGTCGGAAAAGTTGGTGGTGATTTACAGTCGCTTGAAAGTCGATCGCATTTTATCACGGTTACAGGTGGTTTTGGGCGATCGCAAAATGTCGATCGCAATTTACGATCATGGACTACATTTCATTGGTGGCGGACAAAAATATGTGGCTACGATGGCTTCGTTGCTGCAAAATCAATTCGACATCACTTTTATTGCTAACAAGCCCGTTGCCATTTCTGACTTAGAATCCTGGTATGGTTTAAACCTTTCAGAATGTCAAATAAAAGTGATTCCGTTACAGTTTTATGAGAAGCGCGGAATGCAGTGTATTGATTCTAGCATGATTACGGATGAATTGGAAAATCCTTTTGATGAAATTGCTAAAGAAAGCAAGCATTATGATATTTTTGTGAATGCGAATCAATTAGAAAAAGTCAAGCCTCTGTCGCCGATTTCAGTATTTTTCTGCCACTTTCCGAATACTTTTCGCAACCGTCATTTTGCGGTTGATGACTACACTTTCATGATTGCTAATAGTAAATTTACTGTCAAGTGGTTGGAGAAACGCTGGAACCTAGAACCAACTTTTTTACTTTATCCGCCTGTGGAAATGGCAACTTGTCAAGTCCCGAAAGAAAAGATGATTTTAGCTGTGGGACAGTTTGAAGCTGGGGGAACAAAAAAGCAAATTGAATTGATTGAAGCTTTCCGCACTTTGTTAGCGGATTATCCTGAACAAATGACTGGATGGCGGCTAGTTTTAGTGGGAAGTAGTGTTCCTCGTAATCCTTATTTAAAGACTGTTCAGAATTTATTGAAGCAGGATGGAAGGGCGATCGAACTTAAGGTGAATGCTGACTTGGATGAGGTAAAATCGCTTTATGCTAAAGCCAGTATATTTTGGCATGGCTGTGGTTTGGGGGAAGTGAATCCCCAAAGGTTTGAGCATTTTGGGATGGCGACGGTGGAAGCTATGCAAAATCGTTGTGTGCCGATTGTGTTTAATGGTGGTGGACAACCGGAAATTGTCGAAAATGGGCGATCGGGCTTTTTGTTCAATACTATTGAGGAACTTTGTTTGCATTCCCATCAATTGATTGTTAATCCTGATTTGTTAGCAAAATTTCAAGGGGTTGCTGAGGAACGTAGTCAGTGTTTTAGACTTGCACATTTCGAGACAAAAGTCAAACAGTTTTTTGAGATTATTCGCCAAGAATATGCTACGATTCGTCTGCCAAATCCGACGGATGTAGCTAAAATGGTCGATCGCGATCTTCATTAGGTGATGTTGACTGTTAACCCTTCGACTACGCTCAGGGTACAGCTAGTTCTTCGTACCCTAAGCATAGTTGAACTGTTGACCCTTCGACTAGGCTCAGGGTACAGCTAGTTCTTCGTACCCTAAGCATAGTTGAACTGTTGACCCTTCGACTACGCTCAGGGTACAGTTGGTTTCTTCGTACCCTAAGCATAGTTGAACTGTTGACCCTTCGACTACGCTCAGGGTACAGTTGGTTTCTTCGTACCCTGAGCGTAGTCGAAGGGCCTTCTTCTATAATTGGCAAGGACTAAAGGACATCCGGTGTAAGACAGACACACCATAATGTTCCAATGCCAATTTATGTTTAGCAGTACCATATCCCTTGTTATTAATCAAGTCATATTCAGGATACTTAACAGCCAAACGGACAATCAATTCATCGCGCCAAACTTTAGCCACAATACTAGCAGCAGCAATCTGAATCGATCGCGAATCACCCTTGATCATTGTCTGCTATACAAATACTAGACAAGTCTAGACATTTGCTTCTTACTTCATTGGGAGCATGGGAGCGGCTATCCCTCGGTAAGCTTTCACGGTTTAGCCGTCCATCGAATGTTCGCAACTTCCACAGTTGTAAGTTCTTTCTTTGAGTGGCATATCTTGGATATGTCCACAGTTTGAACAAGTCTTACTCGACGGGAACCAGCGGTCGGCAACGAGCACTTCACAGCCAAACTTTTTAGCCTTGTATTCTAGCTGACGTTTGAACTCATGAAATCCGCAATCAGCAATCACTTGGGCTAATTTATGGTTAGCCAACATCCCGGAAACATTCAAATTTTCTACTACTATTTTTGCGTGGTTTTTGCACAAGTAAGTAGTAATTTGATGTAGAGTATTTTTTCTGAGGTTTGCTATTTTTCCATGATGTTTCGCTAGTTGGGTTTTGGCTTTATATCTATTTTCAGAACCCTTGACCTTTCTAGCAAGAACTCTTGATAATCTCTTGAGTTTTGCGAGATGCGCTTTGTAGTGCTTTGGGTTCGGAAATACTACGCCAGTTGAAAGTGTAGCCAACTCTTTGACACCCAAATCAACTCCTACGATTTCATGACTTTTGACCGTTGGCCCATGCTCTTGTTCGTAAGCAAATGCGATAAACCAACTATCGGCGGTACGTGAAATAGTGATTGATTTGCAAGTTGTGTGAGGCAATCCCTCATAGGTTTTTACCCAACCGATTGTTGGTAGCTTTATAGATGTACCACCCACAGGCATTGGCTTACCGCCTGCATCAATAGTAAAAGAGTCGTGATGCCCCTTCTTTTTGAATTTGGGATACCCACCTTTTTTTGAGAAAAATCTAGAGAACGAATCTCCAAGATTGTCAAAGGCATATTGAGTTATCTTTTGGCAAATTCCCGTCTCTTTGATCCATGTGAACTCAGGTTTTACATGATTGTTGAAGAATTTCTTGAGCAGGTATTTATTAGGCTTTAGTCCATCCTTATAAAGGCTATTCCAAGTAGCCAATCCCCAATTATAAGTAAACCTTGCTATGCCAGCGTGTTTGCTCATAACCGTTGCTTGACTTTTGTTTAGCTTTAGCTTTGTTTTGATGGACAAAAGCATTGTTCGACCTCAACACTGTATTTCTTGATTCCTCAATCCTGCCTCGTCTTGTACTGGTTTGTCAATAGCATTCTTCAGGTTTTCTTTGACCCAGAATTTCAAAGGTGGTACAAGCCGGATTTATCCGTGGAATCAATCCAAAATCTCAAATCGAAAATCCTCAAGAAAGAGCATTTATCCGTGGGGTCAATCTACAATCTCAAATCTCAAATCTCAAATCTCAAATCGATTGACTTCTTTGGAGTAATTTCGCAGACCGTATAGACGGCTTAAAGTAGCAAGAGTGCATCAAGAAATTGCTGATGCAAGGAAAGATAATCTTCACAAGTTAACAACACGGTTGGTGTGTGAAAATCAAACCATCGCCGTAGAAGATTTGGCTGTAAAGAACATGGTTAAAAACCGGAAACTTGCCCTTGCTATTAGTGACGCTAGTTGGGGTGAACTGGTCAGGCAACTTGAGTACAAGTGCGATTGGTACGGTCGTACCTTGGTCAAGATTGACCGATGGTTTCCGAGTTCAAAACGGTGTTTTGAGTGCGGACATATTGCTGAAAAGATGTCGTTGAATGTCCGGGAATGGGATTGTCCTAATTGCGGGACTCACCACGATCGAGACATCAATGCAGCAAAAAATATTTTGGCGGCAGGGCTTGCCGTTTCAGTACGCGAGAGCGACTGTAAGACCCGAACAGAGTAAATCTGTTCGGGCAGGTGCGAAACCCCGCAAGGGACAGAAGCAGAAACCTAGATCGTGAGGTTTGGGAATCCCCGCGCGTTTACGCCGGGGTGGATGTCATTCATCCAATGCAGCAGATGAACGGCGGCGACGACGGCGATTGATCGCGGGTTCTTCCGGTTCTGCCGATTGAATTGCTTCCTCCGGTTGAATTAGTTCATCAGATTCCATGAATTCGATCGCATCTTCGCTAATTTCCGATATGTCCAACATTTCCGAAATTGGATCAAAATCATCAATTTCGTCGATCGGGCTTTCATCGTAAATTTCCGTCTCAGCATCCTCAGAAAATACAGTAGAAAATACAGGTTCAACTACAGACTCTGCATAATAATCCTGTTCCTCCACCTCCATATCCTGCGATTGGGGCACCGGTTCAAATTCAAGTTCTAGCTGCTCAAAAGGCGGCTTAATTGGAGCTTCTCCGGGCATTGTGACTGAAACGATCGCATTTTTCGGATTTTTGAGACTACGACTTGTCAGCACCAAAGGAGACACGCCCATGACAGCATAAACATCCTGCTCCTCCGCCGTCATTTCCACCGAAATCACCTCTGGAGGCTCCACCATCGGCTTCATCAACTCCGACTTAGTGGGACGCGCCCGCTCAAAATCTTCGCGCCTCGGAACAGTGGCCATGTTGACCAATCCGAAGCCTTCAGAAGCAGCCCGGATACCAGCGGGTGGGACATATTCGGCTCTCGGTTCTACAACAGCAGGTGCGATCGTTGTAGTATTCGGTAGCCGCAACTTGCTGCGTACTGGTTCCTCCTCCACCGGTAGTCCAAAAGCCTCTTCCCCAATTCGGCGACGACGGCGGCGGCGAGTACCATTCCCCAAATCCTGATAACTGGGATGGTTGAGCAAGTCCAAAGGTGAAGCATTACCACCAGTCTCAAAATCCAAGCTTTCGTTTTGAGGTTCCCAAGGAGCGCGCTGGGGTTCGGAGAAACGTTCTTCCCGCATTGGTGCAGAAGTTGCAGCAGCGACAGCAGCTACAGGGGCTAAGCTGCGACGCTCCAATCCTTCTGGTAAATTCAACAAAACGCGGTTTGAGGTGGCGGAGGTGCGATCGCCCGGTTCCCGCACTGCTGGGGCCATTTCCTCTTCGCCAGGGAGTTGCACCAGATGACCCAAGCCGTTGCAAGTAGGGCAAGTGTGGCCGAACAATTCGTAAATATTTTGGCCTTGGCGCTTCCGAGTCAGTTCTACCAGTCCCAGTTCCGAAAGTTGGGCGATTTGTGGTCGAGCTTTGTCAGCCCTGAGAGCTTTATTGAACTGTTCCAGCACCTGCAACTGATCGCGGCGGGATTCCATGTCAATAAAGTCAACAATAATTACCCCGGCAATATTCCGCAATCGCAGTTGTCTAGCGATTTCTGTTGCAGCTTCGCAATTTGTCCAGAGTACAGTTTCTCGTGCCGTGGCCGATCGAGTAAACGAACCAGAGTTGACATCAATCACCGTCAGTGCTTCCGTCGGCTCAATAATCACATAACCGCCGGAAGGTAGATCTACTCTCGGTCTAAGAGCTTCTCTAATCGCAGCATTGACACGGAAAAATTCTAAAATCGGAGCACGTTCTCGATGATGATCGATCAAAACTCCCGCAGGCAGTTTGCCGCCATTCCAGCTCATCAACTGCTGCTTGACTCGCTTAATCCCATTTTGCGAATCCACCACAATCCGATTCACATCAGCGCTGAACATATCCCGCAGCACCCGCTGGATAAAATCGTCATCCCGGTTGAGGAGTGCTGGTGCCCGTGTCGTACCGCCTTCGATTTGAACCGATTCCCACTGTTTTTGCAGCACTTCCAAATCTTCCATGATGGCTTCTTCAGTCTGGCTTTCAGCTTCGGTGCGTACCAACAGTCCCATTCCGGCTGGTTTGACCAAAACAGCCAGAGCTCTGAGGCGGTTGCGTTCGGCTTCCGACTTGATCCGGCGTGACAGATTGACTCCTCGTCCGTAGGGCATCAGCACCAAATAACGACCGGGCAGGGTAATATTGCCTGTCAGTCGTGGGCCTTTGCTGCCAGTTGGTTCTTTCATCACCTGTACGAGAACTTTTTGCTGTGGGGTCAAAAGTTCCGTAATTGCTCCTGCCGATCGCTTGAGTCGCAGTGGGCCGAGGTCTGTGACGTGCATGAACCCGTTGCGTTCTGGGTCGCCGATATTAACAAAGGCGGCATCTATCCCAGGTAATACATTTTCGACTATTCCCAAGTAAATATCACTAACTTGGTGGCTACCTGTCGCTACCACGAGTTCTTGGATTTGATCTTCTGAAAAGACAGCAGCAATCCGATGTTGCTCTGCTATAACTATCTGCTTAGTCATTCAATTTCCTCGAAAAAATTGTCGGCAAGTTCCAGACACCTACGCTGAATAGTGCCTGTAACTTTGATTTTAATTAGTAGTAGCTTCAAGAGTTATTAGCTGTGAATTATTGCAGGATGGAAGAACTGTTAACTGTTAACTGCGTCGCCCTGAGCCCTTCGACTACGCTCAGGGCACCGCTGTTAACTGTTGATCGTTACAGATAAAGTGCTTAAATCCACTCGTACAGAGTTATGAGTTATGCTTCGCAGACTGAGCCCGAAGATAGAAATAAGGAGGCTTTTAGCGAGTTACAAATATTGATTTTTGATTTGTGAATTACGAATTCTTTCACTCAAAATTCAACTCTTGCAACTCTTGATTTGAATTCAGCGAATCAATTCAGTGACACCGTACCAATTTCCTAACACACAACTCTACACAAAAAACTGATAACTCTGGGAAATTGTTGAATAGTCTGTGAACCAATTGTCAAATACGGACAATTTTGATTAAGCGGGCGATCGACTTTGCTGTCGAGCGATCGACTGAATCACTAAATTTAGCTGTGAGCAACCTCCTGGGAGTTTGGCGCTAAATTTAGCCAAGAATTTACAAAAAGGCTTGAAGTCTTGAACAGAAGCAGTTTGCACCCAGCCCGCGTTGCTGGTTGACTGAACTACAGCGATTAATCGCGATCGAGCCGTCCCGACTTCTATAACAAGCAATTATAGCTTGATATCCGGTGGAATAACTCTGCCTTCGACTTTTCTATCTTAACCATAACTCAGAATTAGCTGACTGCGTTGGATATGCAGAAGCTGAATTTCCTGCTGACTGACTTGTTCGAGCATAAACACCAGATGTTCAGGCTTCAGCACATTACCGTCACTGCGACAACTACCCCGATAGCGCAAGACGGCTGTACCTTGGGAGTTATGACTGGTGGCAGATTTATGATCTACAAGTTGTAGTTCCTGTAGCCGATCGCGCAAATTGACTTGTTGTATCTTACCCGACTTGGTAGTATGCTCCCGCCAAAAATCCTCAGCTTCAACTATCGCCCGTACCCAAGCTTCCCAGTCACCCCTATAATCACCAGAGACAGGAGTCGAATTCTCGCCTTCTAATTCAGGATTTTCTGCCAATACACCCGGTACAGCCACAGTAATCAGGTACTCCGCTGCTTCCAACAACTGATTGGCAGAAGGAGATTTGACATCGATCGCCTCAACCCGATAAACAGGAATATTATCCGGGAGAGTTGCCACCAATTTTGCTTGAAAATCCTCAACATCCATCAACTCAGTTAGCTCAAAATCCGCAATTTCCCCAGTGCTGGTAACGCCCAGAGGCAGAGCATTTGCGATGGAAATGCGGGGGTTGGGGTGAAAGCCGCCGGTAAAAGAAATAGGTAAATCGGCTCTACGGACAACGCGATCGAACAATCGGATCAAATCCAAATGACCAATCAAAGCCATGTCACCAATTTTACCAAACCACACCCGAAACCGCTGTTTGCGCTCTAGAACCGGCACAAACTCCCCAGCGAATGCCGGAATTGGCAATGGTTGTACAACAATATTGTGTCCAAAATCAGTGCCACAAACCCCACAGTGGGAACAGCCTTCAAAGGAACAATCGGGAACCGTGGCTGCTTCCAAAGCCTTTTGCAAATCAAGTTTTAGCCAATTTTTGTCAATTCCCGTATCCAAATGATCCCACGGTAAAGGTTGATCCAGTAGGGGCGGTGCCCCCGTACCCGCCCCTTGGGAGAGGGGGGAAGTGGGGGAATTGGGAAACTCTTCCTGCTTCCTGATATCCGTTAAATCCGTTACAGAATCCGCTGCCGAGACATCCGTTAAATCCGTTACAGAATCCGCTGCCGAACTTCCTTCTTCCTGCTCAAAAAGATTCCATTCACCGCTTTCGACTTGGCGATATTTCCAGGTAAGATCGGATTCGGCGATCGCCTGAGTCCAAGCCTTATGCGCCTGATCCAAACTTTCCCACCACGCATCCATACCAGCCCCAAGTTCCCACGCACGGCGGACTACAGCGCTCAAACGTCGATCGCCCCGGCCGACAAAATCCTCCATTGCCGAAATCCGCACATCCGTGTAATTTACCTTCACGCCATTCATTCCGCGAAATTCTTGCTTCAGCAGTTTTTGCTTACGAGAAAACTCTGTGGTAGAAACCGAATGCCATTGAAACGGAGTATGGGGCTTCGGCGTAAAGTTAGAAATTGTCAAGTTGAAATGCAGTCTGCGTCGGCCATCAATCCGGCATTCCCTGCTTAGCCAGCGGACTGTTTCGGCGATACCCACAACATCAACATCTGTTTCCCCAGGTAAACCGATCATAAAATACAGTTTGATTTTATCCCAACCGCGATCGACCGCAGTCTTCACACCCCTGAGCAATTCCTCGTTAGTCAAACCTTTGTTAACAATGTCTCGCATCCGCTGCGTACCAGCTTCCGGCGCAAAAGTCAACCCACTTTGGCGCGTGCCACCGAGAATATCGGCAATATTGTCATCAAATCTGTCAACCCGCTGGCTGGGTAGAGACAGAGAAATATTTTTATCTTGCAGGCGGTTTTTAATTTCCATGCCGACTGCTGGGAGTGCAAGATAGTCGGAACAACTCAGGGAAAGCAGGGAAAATTCGCTGTGCCCGGTGGCTTTCATCCCTTGTTCGATCGCCTCTACGACTTGTTGAGGTTCCACATCGCGCGCGGGGCGAGTCAACATTCCCGGTTGACAAAAGCGACAACCGCGAGTACAACCACGGCGGATTTCTATTGTCAGGCGATCGTGTACTGTCTGAACATAGGAAACTAGCCCGATCGAATAAGCTGGAATCGGAGTCGCCACCCGGCGTAAAATTCGTGCTGGAACATCGGGGCGATTGGGATGGACGGAACCATCTGCCGCCATATCATAGAATTGTGGGACATAAACGCCGGGAATTTGCGCCAAATCCAGCAACAAAGCTGGTTTACTCAAACCATTAGTTTTGCCTTCTGCCAAAATCAAGCCAATTTCTGGCAACAATTCTTCGCCATCACCCAAAGCGATGAAGTCAAAAAAGTCAGCATAGGGTTCGGGATTGGAAGTTGCCGTTTGGCCACCAGCAAAAATTAGTGGGAGTTCGGGATTAGTTGCTCTTTCTTGCCAAGTTAGGGGAATGCCAGCTAAATCTAGCATTTCCAGAATATTTGTGGCTCCCAGTTCATAGCTGAGGCTGAATCCTAGGATATCAAATTCAGTGAGCGATCGCCTAGATTCCACTGCAAATAAGGGAGTTTTGGTCGTTAGCGCAGCCCTCGGAGAGGATCGCAATTTAGCCGCCAAATCAGGTGCAGGTAAATAAGCGCGATCGCACAATTGCCTCGGCCCAGCATTTAAAATGTTGTAAAGAATGATGTGTCCCAAATTGGAAGCACCAACTTCATACACTTCTGGATAAGTCAGCACCCAACGCACTATTGCTGAATCCCAAGGCTTCCGTACAGCACCCAACTCATTGCCTAGATAACGAGCAGGTTGATTGATTTCTGATGTAAGTAATTCTTCGACTGTGACTGGCATATGACTAAATTAGCAATTATTTGGATTCAAACCGAACTTTTCTTTTTGGATAAGAAGTGTTTACATATATCAAATTTATAATCGACTGTTATTAGGCCGTAGGTTGGGTTGAGGAACCAATGATGTCAACAACCAGGTAAAACCCATAGTCCGGCAAGGGTTGAAACCCCTGCCTCAAAGCGCAAGTCCTCTCAAAGAGGACTGAAGAACTCCTGCCGTCCTCTTTGAGAGGATGACCAACGAACTTGGCGGGCTGACAGCTTAAGTAGACACCAATATTGAGGAACGAAACCCAACATTTTTCTTGGATTTATTGGGTTGCACAATGCTTAACCCAACCTACAGAAGAAATTCATACCTACTTAACACTAATGAGTCTAAATTGATGTTGGGGAAACCGATCAATTAATTGGAGTAGTTTTACTGTACCTTTATTTAATTATTTTTTATCCCCACCTTAATGTAATTAAAATCACTTGTTAGCCTTGATTTAGATCACCCATTAGAGATATAGTTTAGAGTAAGATTAAAACATACTAAGTTCTCCGATCTACCATGCAAGCAACTCATGCTATTCGTAAACTTGTAGAAAAAGCCCTCAATATCAAACGGCTGACACCAGATATTGAAAATGAAATTAACTACGAACTTACTCGTTTGGGCTATATATCCGATATTGACTACGAAGCTTTAGAGTTATTAATGAATGAAATGGATGAAGGGCGGATTCAATTGGTCGCTAGTCTTTAAATTGACAGACTTTCTTCTAACTGATTCGCGATCGCCCCATCAAACTAGCCACAGTCACCATCAACTCCATCGGATCGATCGGCTTAGGCAGATGAATTTGAAAACCCAGCCGCAGCGCCCGCACCCGTTCCTCCACCCTACCATAGGCTGTCAAAGCCACCGCCGGAATTTCCGCCCACTCAGAAACCGATCGCACTTGCTCAATCAAATCTTTTCCCTCTGCCATAGGCATTGCCAGATCGAGAATTAACACATCCGGCGATCGCCTTTGCATCGATTCCAGAGCCTCCATGACTGAGACTGCGGTCTCCACCTCGGCCCCACAATTTTCGAGTACCACTCGCGCAAAATCCAAGGAATCCTCGTCATTATCAACCATTAACACCCGCACTCCAGAAAGGTTGATATTAACAGAAGACTCATTTATAGGTGCGATCGCCCTTCTCTCTCGAATCAGAAACTTCCCAGGCGCAAGAGCACAAAATCCGCCATTACCCCTGCGCTGTTGCACCGGCAACCGCACCAAAAATTTTGATCCTTGTCCCTTCCCAGCAGACGTCGCTTGCACCGTCCCCCCGTGCATTTCCACCAAATGGCGGACGATCGCCAAACCCACGCCTAATCCATTGTACGATCGAGTCGTAGAGCCGTCAGCTTGACTAAACCGATCGAAAACATGAGGCAGAAAATCAGCGCTAATCCCCTCTCCCGTATCACTCACCTCAATTTCGACACTAGCCGACAACAAATTTGCCCCGGATCCTAACTGAGGCGAAATCCCACCATCCACCTTCCGCAACGCCACCATCACCTTTCCTTCAGGGGGCGTAAACTTAATTGCATTCGAGAGCAAATTCCAGGCCACCTGCTGCAAACGGCCCGAATCTCCAAAAATTCGCACCAAAGTCGGCTCAAAGTCCGTCACAATTTCAATATTTTTTGCCCTCGCAGCAGTTGCAAGAGTTTCGATCGCAGCCTCAACATTTGACATCAAATCCACCCACCGCAAATTCAGCGATAGCTGACCGGTAATAATCTGCGACACGTCCAACAAATCGTCGATTAGCGTCCCTAGAGACCTCGTATTGCGATCGATCGTTTCCAGAGCCCGAACCGTCGTATTTTCATCAAACTTGCGGTAACGCAGCAATTGAGTCCATCCCAGCATCGCATTTAGCGGCGTCCGCAACTCGTGAGACAAAGTTGCTAGAAACTCATCTTTAATTCGGTTCAGCCCCGCTAATTCCTCAGCTCGATCCTCAAGTTGTTTTTCTAACCTTTTGCGATAGCTCAAATCAAGAATAAAAGCCACAGATTCTTCCCGCTTATCCACCAACAAAACATACCCCACCAACACCGAAATCCGGCTACCATCTAAGCGCACGTATTCCTTTTCATAAGGAGTACAAACCCCCGTTGCTTTTGCCTCTGCGATCCCGATCGCATCCAACGGTAGATACTCCGTAGGTGTGATGTCAATCCACCGCAGTTCCCCCCGTTGCAAATGTTCCCGTGTGTAGCCAGTTATCCGCAAAAATTCGTCGTTAGCATAGCTGATGCCACCATTAACATTACCAAACAGAATTCCCATCAAGTTAGATTCTAGCAAACACCTCAGCCTTTCCTCACTAGCTTGTAGTGCTGCTTCTGTTTGTTTCCTATCTAGGCGTTCCTGAACTTCCCGTAGTGCCCGCACAATAGACGGCACTAGCCGCGTCAAACGCCGTTTGACCACATAATCTGTAGCACCTTTTTTCAAAGTCTCGATCGCCACTTCTTCACCCAAAGTAGCCGATACAAAAATAAACGGCAGTCCCGGATAACTAGCACGAGCTATTTCCAATGCTTCTATCCCATTAAACCCAGGCAGCATATAGTCTGCCAGAATAATATCGTAGCAGTTTTTTTCCAGTGCCGCTACAAAATTTCCCCGCGTTTCCACGCACACCAAAGAAAAGTCCAGCCCACCATCCACTAGATATGCCTGTATCAGTTCGGCATCCAGCGGACTGTCTTCTAGTAAAAGGATATTTAGCGTTTTCACAAAAGTTTTATTAGTCTGAGAAACTGTAAAGCCAGCCTGACTCATGTTTATATTTTTGTAGTTTTTTCCAAAATAGATTGATTAGCAAAAGTTCTAAGATGTTCCTGGTAGTTAGGAGCTAACTGGATTCTTGTAAAATTAACATAAATTGTTTTTGATTTGATCCGATGTTCACAAACATCTATCTAAAGATAGATGTTTTCAATTTTCCTAATTTTAAAACCCAGTTTCTTCGAGTCTAGAGTCTAGGAGGCACTTCGACGATCAGAAACCAGGTTTTTTAATCTTATCAAATTGTTTGCTATGCGATCGAAATAATACTACTTCGTTCATAAGGCAATCGATTAGTCGGCAAAACCTCAAGGCTTATTTGTAGCGAATCCAAAGCCGGATTGTCAGCTAGCACCTTTTTGGTCAATTTTTTATTCACAACTTCCCAAAAATCGGTTTCATTGGGGTAATTAGCCAAGAAATTCTCAATACTCTTGTAAATCGGCACAAAGTCGGGATACTCATCCGTAGCAATTCCTGGTTTGTACTGATACTTGACATCAATATTTAGGTTGTTCAAGCCCTGATGGTCGATCGAGTAATTAGCAAACTTGAAATCCCACAGCTCACCTAATTTACCATCTTGAGTGCGAGTAACGGTACTGCTGCGATCGTAAGGCGATCGATTCGTCGGCAAAATATCCACATCCACTGTCACCGACGAAAGTGCCGGATTTGCCGCAACCACTTTTTCCGTCACATTTTTATTTACAACTTCCCAAGAATCCGTTTCATTGGGGTAATTAGCCAAAAGATTGTCAATACTCTTGTAAATCGGCACAAAATCGGGATACTGAAAATTTTCAATCCCATTTTGATACTGGTAATTTACATCAATATTTAGGTTGTTCAGCCCTTGATGATCGATCGGGTAATTTGCAACTGTAAAATTCAACTTTTCGGTCAATTTAGCATCGGAAGGAAAGAAAGCAATCCCCACGGGACGCTTTAACTTACTATCGGGAGTCACAAAAATAGAATTGTTACTAGAACCAATATTCCCACCAATTGGCTGCGGGTCGCCAGTTTTTCCATTGTAGCGCAAAACAGCACCGGCAGAATTAGCATTAGCACGGTTGTCAAAGCCAACTGCAAACAAATTGCTGATCGGCGAAAATGCCAAACTACCTACATAATTGCTACTGGGGACTGTCTCAGTATAATTAGTAGATAAAGTCTTGAGTAATTCCCCAGTTTTCAAATTGTAACGCCTAATATCATTAGCAAAATCGCTCACATAAAGGTCGCCATCATTCGGCCCAATCGCCATGCCCAAAAGACTCACAAATCCCTGACTCCTAGGCGAAGCACCGGGTGAAGCAAAAATACTAAACTGCTTAGTTTCCAGGTTATAGCGAAGTACCTGACTGAGGAAATTATCGCTAAAACTTGCTTGACCATTTCGAGCAACACTCCCCTGAGTTGTCACGTACAAACTACCATCAGGAGCGAATACCAAACCATTAGGGCCATTCAGTCCTCCCGCTTGCTGATTTCCCACAGCAAATACATCAATAAACTGCCCTGTTTTGCCGTTGTAGCGGAGAATTTGGTCAGTCAAAAAACTGCTGACATAAAAATTACCATCAGGGCCAAAAGCTAAACCGTAAGGGCGAGACAATCCACCTGTTTCATCAGTCAGCGTGTTCGGATTGTCGCCGACAAATTTGTCAATAAATTCACCAGTAATTCCGTCATACCGCAATACCGCAGATGCTCCTGTTTCTCCCGATTTCCCTGGTTTGTCACCGCTAGCAATGTAAATATCAGACTTGCCATCGCCGTTGCCATCTGGTCCAAAGATGACCGTATCTGGTTTGGACAAACCGCCACTTGCTGCGGGAATAAATTCGTCGATAAAATTGCCTGTATTGCCATCAAAGCGCAGTATATTATCTCCCCTAGTATTGCCAACTAGGAAAGTTCCTTGAGGGTTACTGGGTTGAGTGCGAGTAACTTTGCTGGTGCGGTTGTAGGGTAAGCTTTGGCTTGGCAAAACGTTCAAATCAATCTTGATTCCCGCTAGCGCAGGATTTTCGTTCAGGATATTTTGAGTCAATTTTTTATTGACAATTTCCCAAAAATCTGTTTCGTTCGGATAGTTGGTTAAAAACTTATCAATACCTTTGTAGATTGGCACAAAATCGGGATATTCTGGTTGGGTAATTCCCGGCTTATACTGGTAATTGACATCAAGATTTAGCTTGTTTAATCCTTGGTGATTGATTGCATAGTCTTTGAAGGAAAAATCAAAATCTTCTTTGATTTTGCCTGATTGACTGAGAAAAACTGTGCTAGCGCGATCGTAGGGTAATCTATCTGTCGGCAAAATTTCCAGTTGCAGGGTAACATCTGTCAGTGCGGGATTTTCATCTAGCACTTTTTGACTCAGATTTTTGTTAAGAATTTCCCAAAAATCTGTTTCGTTTGGGTAGTTAACTAGGAAGTTATCAATGCTTTTGTAAATTGGCACAAAATCAGGATATTCTTGTTTGGTAATTCCCGGTTTTAATTCGTAACCAACTTTGATATTTAGGGTGTTTAAACCTTGGTGATCGATGGTGTAATTCTTAAAGTTGAAAGCCCATTTTTCTGAAGGGAATAGGGCAGAATTTCTAGATGCAAATCGCTCTGGATTTCCGCCTGCATCACTAATCGCAAAATCCATGCCTGTAAGTTCGTCTCGCTGAACTTTAATGTCGGTATCTGGCTCGGATATGAGATTGCGAGCGGATTTCTGATTGTTGTCTGCTGTTTCCAGGGCTCCGAAGTCGGTGAATCGTTCAAAAAGCTCGATCGCACCACCAACAGCTAAATCTAGTTTATGCGTCAAATCATCGCTGGTATCAAATAAAACATTAGTTTCCCCAACTGCAATGTTTTTAGTCGGATTTAGGCGATCGAACTTACTGCCAAATAAGTCGGGAATTTCCGCTGAAAAAACCTGATTATTTCCCTGAATTGGGTTTTCTTCAAAAAGTTTCGCTGTGTTTAACATAAGCTATTCTGCCACTATCTCCAGAGTAAATTACACAGAGCCTACACCCTGATCTTGTAATAAAAATGCTAAGTACAATAATTGTCTTCGACTGATGAAATTAAGGGCGATCGCTTTTTTTCAATCAGCCACAACAGTTGACGGGATTTTCGGATCATATTAACACGATCGACATATTGCGGATCCTAATTTTCCAAAATCTCAACCAAATCTTCGATCGCAATATCAAACGCACGGGCCATCTTATCCAAAGCCGTGTAATCTACAGTTGCCATGCCTTGAGAGTTCGCATAGGTAATGATCGTGGTATATGGAATACCTGTTCTTTTGGAGACTTCTGTCAGATTCCAACCCTTCTCTTGAGCAAATTCTCGAACTCGCAGCCTAATTCGTCCCATT
Source organism: Oscillatoriales cyanobacterium (assembly GCA_004294385.1). GTDB lineage: Bacteria > Cyanobacteriota > Cyanobacteriia > Cyanobacteriales > Microcoleaceae > Microcoleus. The sequence continues at coordinate 51,294 of REAP01000088.1, forward strand.
ACCTCTTGACAACACACGAGTATTCGTGTTGAAATAACTATAGACAAGCGATCGCCCTCCGACCTGATAAATCAAGAGCGATCGCCTTTCATTCACCACCCACAAAAGTGGGAAGGATTTTCCTATGATACCAAAAGAACCGACTTATCGCGATCGACTTCAACCTTGGCATCTCATTCGCCACCTCCCCAACTGTCAACGCCTCACAGTCGCCCGTTTCGCCCGCCGCCGTGATGCCGAATCTTATCTCAATGCACTCCGCCGCTTAATGCCCGCAGTCCCGCATACAATTGTGTTCGTGGCGGTGTCTGTGTTAGATGAAAACAGCGTGCCAATTTCGATGGAATTGGCGATCGAAGTTTAAGCCAAAAACAGGCAAGATGCCTGTTCCACAAACATTAAATTCTCTTGTGGGGTAGGCATCTTTCCCGCCCCAAAAAACAGGCAAGATGCCTGTTCCACAAACATTGAAATATGTTGCTAAACTGTAAATAGACTTAAGTCAAGGAGTCACATCAATGCCATCTCCCTTTCCCGGTATGGACCCATATTTAGAGCATCACGAACTCTGGCCCGCCCTACACCACTGGCTAATTATTGAAATTGCCAGGTTTTTATCTCCCCAACTGCGTCCTAAGTATTTAGTGTCGGTCGAAGTAAGAATGTATGAAACGGCTGACGATGATTTATCAATTGGCATTCCTGACGTAAATGTAATCCAGCAGCCAACTGCCACCGAATTAATCACATCAAACGTAGCAGTTGCAGTGCGGCCAACACAACCATTAACAGTAACTATTCCCATGCCATACACGGTTAGGGAAGGCTATTTAGAAATTAGAGAAAGGGGGGGTAAAGAATTAATCACACTTATTGAAGTCCTCTCGCCTACAAATAAGCGAACAGGCAAAGGACGACAAATGTACGAAAAAAAACGAGAAGAAATTTTAGGGAGTCGCACCAATTTAATTGAAATAGATTTATTGCGGCGCGGTCGAAAAATGCCAATTATTGGCAATGATGTTGAAAGCGATTATCGAGTTTTGGTGTGTCGGGGAAATCGCCGTCCTAAAGCAGATTTGTATGCTTTTAATGTGCAGAACTCGATGCCTGCAATTCCTCTGCCATTGCGATCGGGCGACATCGAACCTATAATCAATTTACAGGAATTATTTACTCAAATTTACGACATCGCAAGTTACGACCTCAAAATAGATTATCGCAACTGGGAAGTCATACCAGCACTGTCAGAGGCTGATACAATTTGGGCAGATGGCTTGTTGCGCGATCGGGGATTGCGAGAATAATTTAGCGTGCAGTCATTTTTGATTTAACCTACAGGAAAAAAATGATTCAGAAATACTTTGAAAACGCAATGCAGGCTGCACATTACGAAATACTTGAAGATAATGAAGGCTTTTACGGGTCAATTCCCGCTGCTACTGGAGTATGGGCAACAGGCAGTACCCTAGAAGAATGCCGATCGGAATTATTAGAAGTGCTAGAAGAATGGGTGTTGCTTGGCATTGCGATGGGTCACGAGTTGCCAGAATTTGATGGTGCTATTTTGAAAGTGGAGTCTGTTGCCTAATGCCAGTTTTTGGTTCAATTTCCCGCCGGGATTTGATTGCTGCATTCAGGGCTGCTGGTTTTGACGGCCCATTTTCAGGTGGAAAACACCAGTTTATGCAGCGGGATGGTTTGCGAGTTCGCATTCCGAATCCGCATCAGGAAGACATCAGCAGAAATTTGCTCAGGCGAATTTTGATGCAGGCAAATATTTCACAAAATGAATGGGAAAATTTGTAGTGATTTTGCAATCAATGACCTACCTGAGCTTGCTGTTGTCGTAGTTTCTCCCGCAACCTTTGAAACATTACATCAGCATCGATGACATCTCCTCGATCCGCCGCATCAATTCCGATCAGCACTTCTTGCTGGAGTTCCTTAAACCGCCCTTTATAGATATGCTCCCACTCATCAGCATCCAAAAACTCGATGAACGCTAATACTTCTTGTTGTTTTTCAGGTGGCAAGACCCGTACCTTATCGATGATAGCTTCTTCGACAGTCATTTTTTTTGCTCCTAGCGACTCTTTGACTTCTACGCTAAAGATCTGGATTTTGCATCAACCGTTGCTTCAAACGCGCCGGATCTCCCCGATCGACCACTTGACCCTTTTCCAACAAAAAAGCCCCATCACAATAATTTAACTCATCCAAACGGTGAGTCACCCACAAAGCCGTAATTCCCCGATTTTTCACCAACCGTTGCACCGCCGCCACCAAATCCAACTGAGAATCAGGATCTAACAAAGCCGTCGGTTCATCTAATAATAGAATTTCACAGTGACGCGCGATCGCACCAGCAAGCGCAATTCGCTGCTTCTGGCCACCACTCAAAGCATAAATCGGCCGCCGCTCCAAATCCAGCAAATTCACAGCCTCCAAAGCCTCAGCCACCCTCTGGCGCACCTGAAAATTAGAAAGCTTTTCCTCCACCAAACCAAAAGCCACATCGGCACCCACCGTCGGCATCACCAATTGGTGATCCGGGTTTTGGAACACAAAACCCACCCGCCCAGCCAGATCAACTTCCCCCGACTGGGGGTGCAGCAGCCCAGCCATCAGCCTCAGCAGCGTAGATTTGCCACTACCGTTAGTACCCAAAAGCATCCAAAACTCGCCCTTGGGTACATCGAGAGAGCAATTTTGCAAAACGCGATCGCCCGACGGCCAGCAAAAACCCAAATCCCGCACAGCAACCGCCGGCTGACTCATATCGCCACCAACACCCCCAGCCCTCATTCTGCTACAGCCATCGAGACAAAACCTGGAGATCTTCCTGTAGATGAAGCCCCTGATTTCTCAGAAATCACCACCCCAGAAATCTCGCTGCTAAGTACAGCCACCTTTTTCTCAGGATTTTTCTCACAGGTGAGTTCCAAAATGTGCGGTTGGGAGTTACGAATCGCCTCTACAACCTGCTGGTAAACAGCCTCAGCGTCCTCCGCCGACTTCCGCTGCACCGAAAGCGATACAGGCGTGTTCTTCACAATCATGTCAATGCTGAACATATAGTCTTAACAATCTAAGTTTGGAGCTCTCTCCTAAGTATATATAGTAGAAGTCCCCATATCTAGTTGAGGAAAAGGGGGAGAATTGGGAGATGGGGAGATGGGGAGAGAAGATCTGGAAAAATCTTTAACTACCAGCCGGGAAGTCTAAGGGTATATTCAGAGGGGGATGAATCTGAGCGCAGCGCTCAGTACCCCCGAATGAATTACCGCAGGGATGTCCAGAAGCGTCGGATGGAGGAAGGGAAGCCGACAATTATGCTTGTACACCCCTTAATGCTCTGGAAATACTCTGATACTATATTAGTCAAGTGGGGGTGGAACTACCTCACTATAAAAAGCCTTTGAAAAAAAGGAAAAAGAAGCCTGCGGTCTAACTGTAAAAGAATTACCCCTATAATCGTGATTACGGTAAAGAAAAGTAAAGTCTGTTCATAATCCATCTCATTTTCTGCTAAGCAGCAAGACTTGGAAAATATAGAATAGAACCTTGTCCGTCGTAATTATATCTATTTGGAGATTTGGGTAATGACAATTGCAGTCGGACGCGCCCAGAACGAACAAGGCATCTTTGATGTACTTGACGACTGGCTAAAACGCGATCGTTTCGTCTTCGTAGGCTGGTCTGGCATCCTGCTATTCCCCTGCGCTTACATGGCCATCGGTGGCTGGTTGACCGGCACCACCTTCGTTACATCCTGGTACACCCACGGTTTGGCAAGCTCCTACCTCGAAGGAGCCAACTTCCTCACCGTAGCCGTCTCCACCCCAGCCAACAGCCTCGGACACTCCCTGCTGTTCCTGTGGGGCCCCGAAGCACAGTGGGACTTCACCCGCTGGTTCCAACTCGGTGGCCTG
>REAP01000089.1:0-14555 GCA_004294385.1 Oscillatoriales cyanobacterium
CGATACCCTATGCCCGATACCCTATGCCCGATACCCTATGCCCGATACCCTATGCCCGATACCCTATGCCCGATACCCTATGCCCGATACCCTATGCCCTATGCCCTATGCCCGATACCCTATGCCCTATGCCCTATGCCCTATACTTAAGTGTATTTACGGGGTGAGCGAGTAATCTATTTTTAGCTTCTGCGTATTTTTTCTTAGACGGACTAATCTAGAGAGATTTATCTCTAACATGGCACTAGCTGTTGGTGTTGGTCATTGGACATTTGGCCTAATATAGCAGTAGTCCTAAAATCCTTACGGGCTAAGCAAATCTAATCTTACCCAAAAATTATGAATTAAATATGAAGAATATCTTCTAATTTATGAAATGATACAAATCAAGGGTATTTCGAGTCATCGGCAGGAGATACGGGCTGCTGTGCCAATTGAGACACAGCAGCCGATCGCCCTAATTGCTGTTCCCGAATTCGTGCCAAATTCCCCGTCGGAATAGCAGCAATCAGTTGTCGCGTGTAAGCTTGCTGTGGCTGACGGTAAATGCGCTCTGCTGTGCCAATTTCTTCGATTTTACCTTTGTTCATGACGATCGCGCGATCGCTCATAAACTTCACCACACTCAAATCGTGAGAAATAAAAATATAAGTCAGTCCAAACTCTGTCTGCAACTCCTTCAACAAATTTAAAACTTGCGCCTGTACCGACACATCCAATTCAAAGCTAAAGCCCTAGCAATACAAATTCGCTGCCGCTGGCCGCCCGAAAACTCGTGAGGATAGCGGTGCATGAAATCAGGATTCAAACCTACCCTATCTAACAAATAAGCTGCGCGATCGCGTTGTTCCTGCTGATTTTTGCTAACACTATGAATCACCATCGGTTCCATCACCGCCGCCCCAACATTCATCCGGGGATCAAGAGAACTAAAAGGGTCTTGAAAAATAATTTGCAGATCCCGTCGTAGCCATCGCAACTTGCGGGCATACTCTTTTTGTATCCGATAATTGGCCATCCACTGCCATTGAGAAATATTGTTAGTAGGAGGCGTGATTTCTTGACCTTCAAAAAATACTTTACCGCTAGAAATCGGAATTAATTGTAACAAAGCTCTGGCTAAAGTAGACTTGCCACAACCAGACTCGCCTACTAAACCCAAAGTTTCTCCAGCGTAAACCTCAAAAGAAATATCATTCACCGCCATAAACAAGCGTTTAGTTTCTCCAAATGCTCCCTGCACCGGGAAACCGACTCGCAAGTTATTCACAGTTAGCAAAGGAGCATCAAGATTAGGTAGTCGTGGTGATTTTCCGGTAGCAAAAGCGGACAATCCGCCGCTGCTTTCATCATCTAAATCGATATTTTTTTCGACAATTACTAATTCACCGTTGGCATTTGTGGTGACATCCATGAAGTCAGAAACTGTGGGTAAGCGGCGCAATTGTTTTTCTAGAGTTGGGCGACAAGCTAACAGACCTTTTGTGTAAGGATGTTGGGGATTACTGAAAATTTGCTCGATCGCACCGCATTCCACAATTTTACCTCGATACATCACCGCCACCACATCAGCAATTTCCGCAATGACGCTCAAATCGTGGGTAATAAAAATCATTGCCATGCCTCTAGAGTCCCGCAATTCCCGCAGCAAAGCTAAGATAGTTGCTTGTACGGTGACATCTAAGGCTGTTGTCGGTTCGTCTGCAATTAATAAAGTTGGATTGCAAGAAATGGCCATTGCAATCATCACGCGCTGGATTTGGCCGCCTGATAATTGATGGGGGTAGCGATCGAGCATAGCCTGTTTTTGGTCGTTGATGAGCTGCATTAAATCGCGATCGTCGATCGTCTCATCGAGCCAATCTGCGGAGGAATCCTGCTGTCTCCCCGCCAAACATCGCTGCTTAAGTTCCTCATCATCCGGTAGCAACTTCACCTCTTGCAACAGAGAAGCAGCCTTGCGTCGTGCGGCAATTTGGGATAAATTTTGGTGCAGACAAATCGCTTCCGTCAGTTGAAATCCAATGGTGAAAACTGGATTTAGCGAACTCATTGGCTCTTGAAAAATGGTCGCCATCTGGCTACCACGATATATTTGTTTTTCCTGGGAGGGCATTTCCAGTAGATTCACTGGCTCTTTGCTAGCACCGTCTTTGGTTGAAGAGAACCAAATTTCGCCGGAAATTCCAGTTGAAAAACTCGACAGTAAACCCATGATAGCGAGGGAAGTGACGGATTTCCCTGACCCCGATTCTCCGACGATTCCTAGGGTTTGGCCTCGCTTCACCTCAAAGGAAATGTCGTCAACTGCTTTAACCATTGCAGACTCATCGCCTGCATCAGCAGATCCAAATTCAACCCGCAGGTTACGAACTTCTAGGACGGTTTCACTCATGGGTCTATGACAAAAGTTCAGGGGAGATTAGGTGGATTGTAGCAGATTGTAGGGTCGATCGCGCATCTTGGACAAATCTCAAGAACAGGCAAGATGCCTGTTCCACCAATATTAAGAACAGGCAAGATGCCTGTTCCACAAAAGTTTTATTGATTAGTTTCAGAATTGCGATCGACTTGTTCTATCTGTGATTCTGATTCTGATTCCGGCGCTGCTTGCTGTTGGTTTTTCGAGCGTTTAGTTTGCTCTAGCGCGTCCGCATAAGACCAAGCCATGCTCACCAGAAAAGCTTTAGCCATACCGTCCAAATTCTTTAAATCCGGGCTTTCCGGCGCTTCAGCTTTGTGATTCCCGTCATTGGTCATGTTTTTGTGGCTCCTGGGAAGGTTTTGCTAGGGATTGTTTGCTGTGTGCGATCGAACCACACAACTTGTGATTTTTATTACACTCGAATTCAAATTATTGTCAATGGTGATGCCTTGAATAATTATATCATAAACTGGTTTGCCAGATCAACAAATTAGAAAACGGTAATTGGTAATTGGTAATTGGTAATTGGTAATTGGTAATTACCAACTGTCGATCGTACCTCCTGTTACTGAGAACAGCTATACATTAATCAGGAATTCTTTCGCCAGTTTTAACATCAAACCAATGTATTAACTGAGGCGGAAAAATTAGCTCTATACTTTCTGAATTCCACTGGCGGTCACCAGGTAGCAAAACGCGCACTGTCAATGACTCTAAACCTTTAATTCGGATGCTGATGAGGTTTTGCATTCCCAAATTTTCGACTAAATAAACCTCACCTTTAATTACCTGTGGAGCAGGCATCTTGCCTGCTTCTTCACCTGCAAAACAGACATTTTCTGGGCGAATTCCCAACACAATTTCTGGCGGTACTGTCGGCATATTTGGCAAAGCAACTCCAAAATCACCCAACATTGCAAAATTACCCTGACATTTAAGCACAAACAAATTCATCTGCGGACTACCCACAAAACCTGCTACAAACTGATTGGCTGGACGGTTATAAATTAGGTGTGGCGAGTCTAATTGCTGGATGCTACCGTTGTTGAGAACAGCGACTTTTGTAGAAAGTGTCATGGCTTCTGTTTGGTCATGAGTGACATACACAACAGGGGCTTTTTGGGAAGCAAATAATTGTTTAAGTTCCGCCCTGACTTTTTCGCGCAATAAAGCATCGAGATTGCTCAAAGGTTCGTCGAGCAAAAACACCGCCGGCTGGCGGACTAAGGCGCGTCCGAGGGCGACTCGCTGGCGTTGTCCTCCTGATAGTTTACCTGGTTTGCGATCGGCTAATTCTGTCAATCCGAGGGATTCGGCAACTTCTGTGACTAGCCTGTGGATTTCGGCAGAGGAGATTTTACGAAGTTTGAGGCTTGATGCCATATTTTCGTATACTGTCATGTGTGGGTAAAGTGCGTAACTTTGAAAAACCATTGCAATATTGCGATCGCCTGGTCTAAGATGAGTGACATTGCGATCGGCAATTCTAATCTCGCCTCTAGTCGGCTGTTCCAATCCTGCAATTAATCGTAGTATGGTCGATTTTCCACACCCAGACGGCCCCAGTAATGTTAGAAATTCTCCTTCGCTGACATCTAAACTAATGTCTTTTACGGGGACAACTTTGGGGTTGTAGGTTTTATTGAGATTTTTGATTTCTAGTTTTGACATGATTTTAAATCGGGAATTGGGAATTGGGAATTGGGAATTGGGAATTAGTTATCAAAATAACCAACAACTGACAACTGACCCTTTAACCTTTCGACCCTTCGACTACGCTCAGGGTACGACGTATTTTTGGTCACTGAGCGTAGTCGAAGTGTAGTCGAAGCGTAGTCGAAGTGTAGTCGAAGCGTAGTCGAAGCGTAGTCGAAGTGTAGTCGAAGCGTAGTCGAAGTGTAGTCGAAGCGTAGTCGAAGTGTAGTCGAAGCGTAGTCGAAGTGTAGTCGAAGCGTAGTCGAAGTGTAGTCTATAAAACAGACTCTTTCACCCTTCGACTAATGACCAATGACTATCCTTTTACTGCACCGGCTGTTAAGCCTTGAACGATGCGCCGCTGGAACATTAAAACCAGGAAAATTAAGGGTAAAGTGCCCAAAATAGTAGCCGCTGCGATCGGGCCATAGGGAATTTCAAATACTGACACACCACTTAATTGAGCCGTTGCTACAGGAATAGTTTTCAGAGATTCGCGAGTCATAAATGTCAGTGCAAAAATAAACTCGTTCCAAGCTGAAATAAATGTCAAAATTCCAGTAGTCACTAAAGCCGGAAAAGTCATCGGTAGCACAATCTGCCAGAGCATTTGAACAGTATTGTATCCATCTACTTTAGCTGCATCTTCCAGGTCTTTTGGTAACTGCTGAAAGAAACTCCGCATCACCAAAATAGTCAGTGGCAAATTGATGGCAGTGTAAGGAATAATTAAGGCTAAATAATTATTGCCTAAATTTAACGCTTTGACGATTTCCAACAGTCCCAAAAATAGCAACACAGCCGGAAATAGCGTCACAATCGTAATAGTTGCCAGGATGATTCTGTCGCCCCACAACTTCAATCTGGCCAAAGCATAAGCTGCTGGAGCACCTACAGCCAAACATAACAAAGTAGAAGTAATTGAAACAAAAGCGCTGTTTAAAATGTAGAGTCCAAAGGGGCGACGGCGGAACAAAGACACGTAATGCTCGAAAGTAATGCGCTTGGGAATGTAGACATTGGGAATCGCAGAAATATCTGCATTTACCTTGAAAGAAGTTAGCACTTGCCAGATAATCGGTGCAAGGAAATACGCCGCAATTAAAATCGCTGATATTGGGACAATTAATTGCCGGATTTCAAAAGGTTTTTGGGTAGATTGTTCGCGGGTTATGGACATAATTTAATTCCCTCCGGCTGCATTAACGCGGGCTCTGGATAATAAGTAAACTGCGATCGCAACTGCTGCTACTAACAACAAAAAAGTACACACCACCAACGCCGCCCCGTAGCCAAAGTCTAAATATCTCATTACCGTGCTGTAAATGTAGATAGAAACCGTCTCTGTCGCACCGGCTGGCCCTCCCCCCGTCATCACCTGAATCAAGTCAAAAATGCCGAAGGATTGAGCAAATCGAAATAGCAAAGCAATCACAATTTGGGGCATTAGCAGCGGCAAAGTAATTTGACGAAAACTCTGCCATTGACTAGCACCATCAATGGCATGGGCTTCATACAAATCAGCCGAAATTGATTGCAAACCAGCTAATAACAGCAAGCTAACAAACGGCGTAGTTTTCCAGACATCTGCTGTAATCACTGCCATCATTGCCAAAGTCGGATCTCCCAGCCAACTAATGCTTTTTTCGATCAATCCCAATCGCATCAAAATGTCATTAACTACGCCATATTGGTCGTTAAAAACCCATGCCCAAGCTACTCCCATCAATGCAGTTGGCAGTGCCCAGGGTAGCAGAGAAATTGTCCGCACAATCCCGCGCCCAGGGAAAGATTGATTTAATACTAAGGCAATGCCCATACCGAGAATTAATTCCACCACCACAGAAACAATGGTAAATATTGTTGTGTTGCTCAAAGTTTGCCAGAAACGCCCATCACCTAACATTCTGCTGTAATTAGCAAAACCGGAAAAAACCAGTTTCAATTCAGTCGCAAGATTTTGGGTGAATAAACTTAACCAAAAAGCGCGCAATATTGGGTAAGCAAATACTAGCAACAGAATTATTAAAGCTGGTGTTACTAATATCCATCCAGTTCTTTGTTCGCGCTGTCGCATGGTGTCTGATTTCATGTTTTTCATTTTTAATTGATTTTTGGGCGGGCTAGAAGCCCACCCCACAAGAAAATCTAGTCTTTGTGGAACAGGCATCTTGCCTGTTACTCAGGATTTTTTGGGCGGGCTAGAAGCCCACCCCACAAGAGAATCTGGTCTTTGTGGAACAGGCATCTTGCCTGTTCAGAATTTAATAAACTTTGGCTTGTTTGAAACTGCCTAATAAATTGCGCGTTTCGCTAGCAGCCGCTTTCATGGCTTTTTCTGAACTCATCCTTCCCGTAAAAGCTGCACTCAAATATCGTTGCAAAATATCAGAAGCTTGAGCATATTGAGCAATAGAAGGCCGCAAAGCCGACTTTTCTACTACTTTGAGCAGTTGCGGATAGTGGGGATATTTGCTCACAATTTTTGGATCTAAAAACAGAGATTTGTAACTGGGAACTAACCCGGTTTCTAAAATGAATTTGCGCTGAGTTTCCTCGCTAGTTAAGTATTGAATGGCTCTCCATGCTTGTTCTGGATGTTTTGAGGTTTTGGCAATTCCCCACCCCCAGCCGCCCAAACAGGAACCGCCTTGTTGACCGATACTGCTGAGCATTGGGGCGATCGCAATTTTGCCTTTAACTTTCGATCCTTCTGTATTTGCCAGCCTCCAAACATAGGGCCAATTTCGCAAGAAAAGCGATTTACCACTTTGAAACAACAGCCTGGTTTCTTCTTCGCCATAGGTGCTGACACCAGGAGGAGAAATGCCAGATGCGATCGTACTTTTGAGAAATTCCACAGCTTTAATTGCCTCCGGTTGATCTAGCCCAACTTCAAAAGTCTGAGGATTTGCCCAAAAGCCACCGAATCCAGCGAGCACCTCAACAAACATCGCCGATACTCCCTCATATTGTTTACCTTGCCATACATAACCCCAAGTAGTTTTCCCCTGTTTCTGCAAGTTTTGAGAGATGGTAAACATCTCTTCAAAAGTTTGGGGCGGTTTAATTCCAGCTTGTTCTAAAATGTCTTTGCGATAATAGAGCATTCCAGCATCGGAAGCATGGGGAATGCGATAAAGTTTGCCTCGATATCGCCCGCCTTCGACGTTACCTTTGATAAATTTTGAAAGTTGTTCAGGGGAAATTTTGTTTGTCAAATCGAGCATCCACCCGGCGGCGGCAAATTTGGGAACCCAGACAATATCCATGTTGATGATGTCGTAGGGCGAATCGCCTAACAAAAAGGCTGATGTGTAAAGATTTTCTACGAGGTTGCTATCAAATGGCCCTTCTATGAGGTTAATCCGAATGTCTGGGTTTTTTTGTTCAAATTCTTGGACGAAGGGCTTCCAGTTCACAATGTCTTGTCCCTGCATTAACATTGTGAGCACGACTGGTTGCTGGGTGAGGGCTGGGAGGATAAATAGGAACAAGACGGCGGCTAGGGCGATCGCGAATAACACGAAAAAAGTCGATCGCTTTTGCCGCCGAAACAAAGGTGGGGAGTTGATTTTTTGCATGATGTTTTGAGGAAGTTCGGCAACGGATTCTGTAACGGATTTAACGGATATCAGGGAGAAGGAGTAAGTCCTTCGACTCTGATCGGGGAAGTGCTGTGCAATTCCTATTTCTCTCATAACTCGCTTTCTCTTGTTTCGCGAGATTTAGCGAGTTTGTGCAATAAAAATTTAAGTTAACTTAAGCTTACTTAATACTTTGAAAGTATGGAATATAAAATAGGATTTAAATAATTGTTTTATAAGTCCAATAGACATCTACCTAAAGATAGATATTCAAATAATTGTTTTAGATCAAATCTCGTCGATACGTTTATTTCTTGTTCCTGATATCCGTTAAATCCGTTATAGAATCCGTTGCCGAACTTCCTTCTGCTATAAAAAACACCGCTCCTCGAAATAGGAGAACGGTGCATAGGGGGTGTTATGGGTTGTTGTCTGGGATTAACCCTAACAAATCAGTTTTGTCCTCTGGTTAGGCCTTGTGATGGTTCAGAAATTGGCACAAACCTGTCCGATCGCACTCATCGATCGAGCATTACTATTAACCCAACCACTCAGGAACAGCATCTTCCTTGGTATTGGTACGCCGTTCAGGAGTTTCGCGCTCGAATTTCATGTGGATGGCGCGGTTTTGTTCGCCGTCTGCGGCTACTGCAAAAATCGGATAGTCAATCAAGCCGTTTTGGAAAGACATCTGGAAGCGGAAAGTGCCATCAGCATTGAGTTTGATTGGCTGTCCACCAATGTATACAGTCGCGTCAGGTTCGGTAGCACCGTAGACGATCAATTCGGCATCAGCAACCAACCAGAACTGGCGAGGGCGCATCGGTGCGGCGAAGCCAACTCCAGACATACCAACACCGGACATACCTGCACCGGACATTGTGAGGCCGGACATACCTGCACCGGACATCGTGAGAGCGGACATACCAGCACCGGACATTGTGAGGCCCGACATACCAGCACCGGACATTGTGAGAGCGGACATACCAACACCAGACGCTGTGAGGCCCGACATGGCTGGTGCGGCCCACATTCCGACGCCGGAGGGGAAGACGTAGGAACTGACTGCTTGTTCGTGGATGCCGACTTGCTGGATGGAACCTGCGACGTGCTGCATCGATCCGAAGACAGAACCTGCTACGCGCAAAGCTTCGGCTGATTCTGCCATACCGAAGATTTGTTCGTAAATGGCGTTACCGTTGCTGTATGTGGCGACGGCTGCTGTTGCTGATTGTGCAATTTTCTTGGCTGGAGGAACCAGTTCGGCGAAGGTTTGGCCGCGCAAGTCTTCTTCCCAGTCGAGGGTGATGAATTGGTCTTCAATCCAGTCGCTGGGGTAGACGGGGGGAACGCGAACTTCGGCCGATCGCGCTAATACCAACCAACGACCATCTGCACAACGATAGCCGATGTCGATCGCATAATCGCGATCGCTAACTGGGATTGGAACGTACCATTCGCGGGCTAGTTCATCGCAGGGATATTCTTGAATGCTGTGGGGACTTTGAATTTCCAGGTTAACGTCTGTGACGTCGTAAATCCGTAGGGCGAGTTGCTGTCCACCTTGGCGACGCAATTCTTGTTTGCGATCGTTTGAAATATCCCAGTATGTATAAGCCCATTCGGGGTCACGGGGCATTAAAACCACGCGGCTTTCACCATAACCGTTGGGCAAATCTGCTAAACCTTCATCGACAGACGATAGAGAACCACCTGTTTGATCTTCTTGACCTAGTTCAAATTTTGCTGCTTCCACTGCTTCTTGCGCCTCTAATTTACGAGATGGGGTGTATGAAAATTTGGTACGCTGAATTTCTTGAATTGATGCCAGAAGTTGCGATTTCCGCATCCGGCTATAGCGGGAGACTCCACATTCGCTAGCTACTCTGCGTAGTTGTCGCAAAGTCATCTCTTCTAATGGTGGGCGTTCTTTTGCCATAAATTTTTTCTCCACTAATTTTGGATGGCGGGTTAGATTTTTCCAGCAACACAAGTAAATATGTTGATTTTTTGAGTTAGAAACTCTTGATAAATGCAAGTATGCTAGAGATTCTAAATCTGTCCAACCTTTGAAGCCTTGCCTGTTTTCACTTAGTTAAGTCTCCTATGCGGGGGCTATAACTTGTTGGCTTCGGCGCGCTACATCCGGTCTCACTAAAGCTTTTTTCTCGATTTTTGATGGACAAAATCGATTCAGTGAGTGCGATCGATGCTACTACCAATGCTATTGATCACAGCTCGCACGCTACTTGACCGGCAGAAATACTTAATTACAGCATTTCTTCGGGATCGCTTTGTCATGGTTTAATAATGCAGACAATTTGCGATCTGGTCAAGGGGTCTTTTGCCTCAATCATGGGTAGTTATACGCATTTTCGTGATTTTGGGGATCAATATGTCAGGGAATTTAGATATTTTGGCGATTTGGGCGATCGGTGTTGAGACGAATGTCAGGGTTTGATGACATTTTACGGGAGTGCGGGCTTTTTGATTGGTTGAGAGGGGCGATCGGGTGGCCAGAAACCAGACTTCTCCAAGAAGTCTGGTTTCTCATAAATCTTGTATAATCGATAGTGAAGCTCGATCGCCCAAACCAAATATGCCTGCCAAGGATCTATACCACGATGCTGTCAAACAAGCGCTCATCAAAGAAGGTTGGACAATTACAGCCGACCCTTACACAGTTGAATACGAAGAGTTTAAAGTATTTGTCGATCTAGCTGCCGAATGCTCACTAGCCGCCGAACGAGGAAGTCAGAAAATTGCGGTTGAGATTAAAACTTTTCTCCGTCCCTCATTCGTTCGAGAATTAGAAAATGCTTTGGGTCAATACATTCTTTATCGCAATTTACTTTCTGTAACAGATCCCGAACGAGAATTATATCTAGCTGTTAGCGATCGTATTTATAATAACTTTTTCCAGAAGAAGGCTAGTCAATTTATTGTCAATCAAAATCAAATTTAAATTCTAGTTGTTGAAATTCAATCGGAGGTAATTAGCCAATGGATAAGATAGAGAACTATCGCACTCTAATCAAAAAGATTTTGAGCGAGTACGATCGCCTAATCGCCAACCAAGCCACAGCCAACACAGAGATGCTTCTAGCCTTTGACGAAAATCACGATCAATATCTTTGGTTTCAGGTAGGATGGCAACAAAATAAAAGAATTAGAGGAATTACAGTTCACATCCAGATTAAAAATAATAAAATTTGGATAGAAGAAGATTGGACAGAAGAAGGAATCGCCAACGAACTGTTAAAAGAAGGAGTTCCTCAAAGCGATATAGTGCTGGCTTTTCACCATCCAGACGATCGCCCTTTGACCGATTTTGCCGTAGCTTAGAAAGTAAGCTTGAGTTATTTCTGATTCATAAAACCACCATTACCATTCCCCAAACATCCCATATCTCAAATCCCATGCCCCTAACGCTTTACAACAGCTTGAACCGTCGTGAATCACCTTTTGAGCCGATCGCACCAGGAAAGGTGCGGATGTACTGCTGCGGCGTTACGGTGTACGATTACTGCCACGTTGGCCACGCCCGCGCTTACATTGTGTGGGACATGGTGCGCCGATATCTGATGTGGCGCGGATACGATGTTCGCTACGTCCAGAATTTTACCGATATTGATGACAAAATACTCGATCGCGCCCGCGAAACAAATTCCACAATGGAAGCCGTAGCCCAACGCTTCATCGACGAATATTTTGCAGACATGGACAAGCTAAATATTCTCAGGGCCGATGAATATCCCCGCGCAACTCACTCGCTGGATGGCATAAAAAGACTGATTCACGAATTAGAAAATAAAGGTTATGCCTATGCGTCTGGCGGCGATGTTTACTACAATGTGAGGCAGTTTGCCGATTACGGAAAACTTTCCGGCCGCAAGTTGGAAGAAATGCAGGCTGGGGCTAGCGGTCGATTGGAAACCGCCGAAATAGAAGCTCAGAAAAAGCGAGATCCGTCTGATTTTGCCCTGTGGAAAAATGCTAAACCAGGTGAACCTGCATGGGATTCATCTTGGGGAAAAGGTCGCCCTGGATGGCACATTGAATGTTCGGCGATGGTGCGAGATTGCTTAGGCGAAACTATTGATATTCACTGCGGTGGTTCCGATTTAACTTTTCCCCACCATGAGAACGAAATTGCTCAATCTGAAGCGGTGACAGGGAAATCTCTTGCTAATTATTGGATGCACAATGCTTTTGTGACTGTCAACGGCAAAAAGATGTCTAAGTCGTTGCACAATTTTATTACAATTCGTGATTTGTTGGAGGGTAATTGGTCGGGTGATTTGGAATCTAACCCCCCCCAGCCCCCCCTTGGTAAGGGGGGGAGTCAGAAGGAAGACTCCCTTGGTAAGGGGGGGAGTCAGAATCACAGCGACAATGCAAAAGCGGTGGAACCGATGGCGGTGAGGCTGTTTGTGTTCATGGCGCAGTACCGCAGTCAAATTGATTTTACCGAAGAGGCGATCGCCAGTGCAAAAAATGGCTGGCAAACTCTCAAGGAAGGCTTACTTTTTGGCACTCAACACGGTTCTAAACTCGGTTGGGATATTGAGAAAATCGATTATTTGACTGGACAAGATGACACATTAGTGCAGCAATTTCAAGCCGCGATGGATGATGATTTTAATACGCCTGGTGCTTTGACTGTGCTGTTTGAATTGGCTAAGGAATTGGGCAAAGAAGGTAATGTTTTGGTGCATCAAGGAAAAACTGAAACTGCTGCGGGATTGTTGCAGCAAAAATGGGTGACTTTGGTGAATTTGGCGGGGGTTTTGGGTTTGGAAGTTCAGCCGGAAGCTGAGATGGAAATCTCGGTTGGTGGTTTGACGGATGGGGAGATTGAGGCGATGATTCAGCAGCGGAAGGATGCCCGGAAGGCTAGGAATTTTGCTGAGGGCGATCGCCTTCGCGATGAACTGAAGGACAATGGGATTACTCTAATCGACCAAAAGGATGGTACAACAATCTGGCATCGTGGTTGAAACTCAATTCATATCGTAATGATGTTGCGATAGCTCATAACAAAACCGAGTTACAATTTTCTTTGAGTTTAGCCTAGTCTTGGAATAAGCGATATAATTTACTAAACTTCGCAACTTGCTCAACCGTATTGGGTAATAGCCTAATTCTATGAATACCCTCGACCAAGTGCTAGAAACTGCTTTGCAACTGTCCTACGAACAACAGGAAATGCTGATTAAAATCCTGCAAAACCGTCACCGCGAGAGTATTCGCGCGGAAATAGCTGCGGATGCTCAACAAACCTTAGCTGATTTCCGTACAGGAAAATTTCGACAGCAGTCAGCCGAGGATGTTATTTCAACATTGCGCCAGTCTTTGGACGATTAACTGTATCAGTGATTATTTAGACGACAACTCCACAAATAGATTTATTTTTTATTTAACTTATTCACAAACTCCGCGACAGCACTCACAAATTCTGCGGTAGATTCATAAGGTAAAACATTTCGCCCCGGCATTAATAAACCTTCAGCATTTGGGAAATTAGCCAAATATTGTGCTAATCTTTCCTCCGGTTTCTCTTCCTTACCAGCTTGACTGATACTTGACGCTTGTTCTCCCATGACAATCAGTGTAGGTCGATCGCACTTTTGAATCGTGCTACTATAATCCTGCCGCCAAAACCCGGCTAAAAACGAGAAAACCGCATGACGGCTGTCAGGATTCGCCGCCCCAGCCTGCAAAGCATCCAACCATTCGCTGTCAACATTTCCCGCATCGCCAAACAGTTGTTTAGCTGAAAAAGAACGCAAAAATTCAGCACGTCTGGCGTAGCGATAAAAAGCATTTCCCAAGGGAGAATCTAACAGATTCCAGACAATTCTTTGCTGTCTTTCAGTAGAATGTTTGTTCATCACCGCCCAAGCCGGAGGCCCAGCCAGCACTAACCCGTGAATTAAATTCGAGCCGCTTTCTTGGTCAATTTTTGCTAAAGCCAAGGCTACTGATAGTAAAGCACCTTGTACCAGGACGATCGCAGGTTTTTTCACTACAGTTTCCAGAAAAAACTGCAACTGTGCAGCCCAATCGTCGGGATGACAGGCTACAGCGGGCATTTCGCAATCGCCACAGCCCAAAAGATCGGGATTGTAAATCGGATTGCTGTTACCTGATTTGCACCAAACTTCGCAAAACCTCTGCCAAAAGACTCTTGACAAACCAACTCCGATCGGATGAATTAATAACAAAGGAATGCTATCTTCTGTCGCAGTAGTTGGGTGGTAAACATCGTAAGCACAGCGATAATTTTGCCATTCGTAAAACAACGTTGGTGATTTTATAGACGAAATTTCAGACAAATCTTGAGTTGAATATTTGGGTTCCATAGATTTTTTTGAATAGTTCAATTTCTTGTGCAAATCTTAGATTATATTATATATTAACAGTCAAGACAATTAAGACACTTCTGCTCACTGAGCGTAGTCGAAGTGTAATCTATAAAGTAGACCCTTGAATCCTTCGACCCTTCGACTACGCTCAGGGTACGACTACGCTCAGGGTACGACTACGCTCAGGGTACGATTACGCTCAGAGTACGATTACGCTCAGAGTACGATTACGCTCAGAGTACGATTACGCTCAGGGTACGACTACGCTCAGGGTACGACTACGCTCAGGGTACGATTACGCTCAGAGTACGATTACGCTCAGGGTACGACTACGCTCAGGGTACGACTACGCTCAGGGTACGACTACGCTCAGGGTACGACTACGCTCAGAGTACGATTACGCTCAGAGTACGATTACGCTCAGAGTACGATTACGCTCAGAGTACGATTACGCTCAGAGTACGATTACGCTCAGAGTAC